>JANOET010000414.1:0-13550 GCA_031413415.1 Acidimicrobiaceae bacterium | reverse complement strand
GACAGGGCGTCGGACAACGACGGGAACTCGGGCTCGACCAGGTCGCCGGCCTGCTCGACGGAGGGCACGTGGTCGAGCGCGAAGAAGGTGCGCAGCTTCGGGAACTTCCTCGGCAACGCCCGCACGAGCGGCAGCCCGAAGACCACGTGGCTGAGGCTGCCGAGCCGTTCGAAGACGACCGCGGTCACCACGAACGTCGCGGACATCAACCGGCCGATGAAGAAGAAGTTGCCGAGGATGGCCACGGTGATGGCCATCTGCCCCAGGGTGTCGCTGGTCCGGGCCACACGCAATGGCAGGTAGTACTGCATGAACCACTGCAGCAGCGCGTACCCCACGCCGAACATGACGGCGCCGGGGATGAGTGCGCCGGGGTCGGGGGTGTTGCGGGGGAGGGTGACCATGACGACGAACCACGCCACCGTGACGGTGGCGGCCACGGTGAGCACGACGACGAAGCCCACCGCCACGCCGCTGTCGTCGCGCACGACGGCAATGATGGTGTTGGCGCCCGCGGACCCGAAGAAGACCAGGATGAGCGCACCCATCGACTTCATCCGCTGCTTCGATTCGGTGAGCGTCAACCCCCACGACGCACCGGACGACGCCGCCAGCACCCGGGCCAGCGAGCGGCCGGCCCATGCGGTGAGGAGCAGGCCGGACAGGAAGATGCCCAACGCCTGGATGCGGCTGACGTTCGCCAGTGCCCTCGCCATCGAGCCGGTGGTGATGGACTCGGCGAACGCCTCGTCGAACCAGGTGGTGAACTGCGCCATGCGGCTGAAGGCGATGATGGTCACCTGTGCCGGGATCATGAACAGGAACATGCGCAGCGCAAGCGCGCTGCCGAGCACCGACCCGAACGCCGCCTTGTCGCGATGGAAGATGGCCTCGGCGATACCCACGGCGCTGCTGCTGTCGCCGGCCGCGACCCATCGTTGCTTGGCGTCCTCGCCCATCGCCTCGGCGCGTTTGCGGTAGTTGTCGAACTTCCCGGACATGACGGCGTGATGCTAGTGGGGTCGCGCCTGACAAGATTCGGTCCGTGAGCCCAGCGACGAAGCGAGCCAGCACAGCGTTCCACGACCACATCGCACCTCCCGAGACCCGGCGGGTCGCGGGAAAGGCATTGCGGTCGGCCACACCCCGCACGTCCCACGCCCGGTGGGAGCCCACGGCCGACCGGCTCGACCCCATCGAGGTGCTCGTCGAGTCCAACCGTTCACGGCAGCAGGATCTGGTGCCGTTGCGGTACGCACGCATGGCGGCATCACCGTTCGCGTTCCTGCGCGGCTCGGCGCTGGTGATGGCCCACGACATCGCCTCGACGAAGTTCGCCGGCCCCGAGGTGACGGTGTGCGGCGACGCGCACATCGCCAACTTCGGGCTGTACGCCAGCCCAGAGCGCCACCTCGTGTTCGACCTGAACGACTTCGACGAGTCGTGCACGGGACCGTTCGAGTTCGACGTCAAGCGCCTCGCAGCGAGCATCGTGGTCGCCGGACGCGAACGAGGCCTCGATGCCGTCGCGACCACCCGCCTCGTCATCGACGCGATCGATCACTACCGCGATCGCATGGACGAGTACGGCGACATGTCGCGCCTCGCGGTGCACTATGCGCGTATCGAGGTCGACGAACTGGTCGAGCTGGCCGACACGGTCGCCCGCAGCCGCGCCGACGAGTTCATCCGCAAGGTGATGGGCAAGAACCATCTCAAGGCACTCGGCAAGCTCACCCGGGTGGTCGACGGCAAGTGGCAGATCGTCCACGACCCGCCCATCGTGATGCCGGCGAACGGGCCGCTGCTCGAGAGCCGCCTCGACGCGGCGCTGATGAAGTATCACGACTCGCTCTCGCGAGACCGCCAGGTGCTGTTCGAGCAGTACCGCTTCGTCGACTTCGCCCGCAAGGTGGTCGGGGTCGGCAGCGTCGGTACCCGGTGCTGGATGATCCTGTTGCAGGGACCCAACGGCGGTCCGCTGTTCCTGCAGTTGAAAGAGGCCCGTCAGGCGGTACCGCACGTTGCGCTCGGCCGCCCGCCTGCCGAGCACGAGGGGCGGCGGGTCGTCGATGCCCAGCGGTCGCTGCAGGCCGTCAGCGACATCCTGCTCGGGTGGACCACCGACGACGTCGACGGGGTCCAGTACTTCGTGCGCCAGATGTGGGATGCGAAAGGCACTTTCGACATCGCCTCGATGCGGCCGCCCGGCTTCCGCAGCTATGTCCGCGCATGTGCCTGGGCGCTGGCTCGCGCCCACGCCCGCACCGGTGACCCCGCCACCATCTCGGGCTATCTCGGCACGGCGAGCACGTTCTCGACCGCGATCGCGTCGTTCGCCGAGGCATATGCCGACCAGACCGAACGCGACCACGCCCGTCTGGTGGCTGCGTTGGCCGATGGCACGCTGCCGACGATGGAGACGATGCCGACCGCGTAGCGTTCGCCGGTCAGTCGCGCCCGCGAGTGAACGCCCAGGTGGTGGGCAGGTCGGCGCCGCCCTCGGGACACCACCGCTCGCCCACGTTGACGCGCATCGCCGGTGTGGCGATCGGTCCGGCCACGAGCATCTCTCCCTGCACGAACGAGCGCGCCTCTTCGATCATCGGGCGTGGCACGTGCGAGAAGATGTCGGCCAGTTCGTCGATGTCGACCACCGAGTTCATGCGCATCAGCACCAGGTTGTCGCACTGCGAGATGACGTTGCGGTGGATCTTCTGCGGCCGCTGGGTGCTGACCACGAGGTGCACGCCGTACTTGCGACCCTCGCCCGCCACCCACACCCCGTAGTCGGTGATGGCGCGATCGAGCGCAGAGGCTGCATTCGGGGCGAGCACGTTGTGCGCCTCGTCGATGACGAGCATGAGCGGCGAACGCTGCGACCGGCGACGCAGCGCTCCGAGCAACGCCAGCGCCACCACGGATCGGGCGCGGGCGTCGGACAGCGAGCCGGTGTCCAAGACCACGAGCCGCTTGCCGGCGAGGCGGTGCACGAGTGACACCTCGTCGGCTCGAGCCCAGACCTCCCAGTCGGCGACACGCAGGTTGCGCATGCGTTGCAGCAGACGAGTGGCCGCTGGATCGTCGCGCTGCTCGAGGTGCGCCATCACGTCGATGCACGAGTAGTGCGGCAGGTGGGTCAACGACTCGACGGACTCCATGAACGCCCCGTATTCGGCGCCGTCGCGCAACGGGTCGAGGTCCACGGTGAGCGTCTGCTCGTGCAGCGCCAGGTCGGACAGGTGGATGGCGAGGCGGAAGTCGGCACTGTCCGCGCGAGCGACTGCCACGTCGCCGGCCGACTTCATCGCCGCCTTCAGTTCGCGGTAACGGCGATGGCCGATGGGCGGCTTTCCACGGCGGGCGATCTGATCGCGTGGACGAAGCTCGCCGAGGTGGACGTAGTCCGAGTTCGGGTCGATGACGACGATGGGCAGCGTGGTGTGCACGAACAGCCGCTCGAGCATCGCTCCCAGGCTGTACGTCTTCCCCGAACCCGACTGCCCCACCATGAACGTGTGACGCGAGAACCCTGACGCCTTCAGGGCGGCCTCGACCTCGAGGCCGTTCACGGTGCCGATGGGCAGCTCGACGCTCTTGCCCATGCCATCGGCGAGCAGCGCAGCCACCACCTTCGAGCCTGCCGGGGTGAGCCGCCCGTCGCGGAAGCCGGTCCCGGGAAGCGGGGCGAGCTCGCCCCGCTGGACTGCGGCGAGCACCCTTCCCTCGCCTTCGACGAAGCGCATCACGAGCCCGACGTTGGCGCTCTGCAGCGCGGCCGCAGCAGCGTCGCCGAACATCTCGGTCTCGACCTCCACGCGCATGGCCTCGCGTTCGCTGATGCGCAGTTCCAAGACCTGCATGAGCAGTTCGTCGCCCGACGGGGTGCGTACGCCGACGAAGCCGCCCACCTCGAGACCGCTGTCGAACCCGGCCTGGAAGCCGACGTCGCGGCCGTTCAACGACCACACCGAGACCGGCGTGGGCAGGTGCTCCATGATGTCCTGGCGGATCTGTGTTGCCGTGGGCAGCGGTTCGGTGGCTCGTGTCGTCACCCGCTCATCTTGGCACTGGTACCGTGCGCGGCGTGATCCCAGCAGCGCTCCTCGACGTGGTGGCGAACCGCACCACCGACGCGGCATCCGACGCCGCCGGCCTCATCGACGCCTGCGGCGAACGGCCGAGTTGGTTCTGCGAGGTGACGTGGAACCTCACCCACAACCGCTTGCTGTCGAGCGCGGTCGACTGGTTCGTGTCCCGGCCGCTCGCCGCCATCGTCGTCGCCGTCGTCGCCGCGCTCATCGCCCGCTGGATGCGTCGTGCCGCCACTGCGGTCATCACCCGCGTCACCCAACCACCCGGCATCGCCGGCAGTGCACTGGAACGAATGGGCGTGGTGTCGGCACCGGACCCACGCGACGCCACGCGCACCCGCACCCTGTGCGCGGTGGCACGAACCACGATCTCGACCCTGGTGTGGACGGTCGCCACGCTGATCATCCTCGGCATCTTCCAGGTCAACCTCGGGCCGCTCCTCGCGGGCGCCGGCATCGCCGGCCTCGCGCTCGGTCTCGGTGCGCAGACACTGGTGCGCGACTGCATCGCCGGCTTCTTCATCCTGCTCGAGGACCAGTGCGGTGTCGGCGACGACATCGACATCGCGTCGGTCACCGGCCGGGTCGAGGCACTGACGATGCGCGCCATCACCATCCGGGCCGCTGACGGCACGTTGTGGACGGTGCCGAACGGGGCCATCCCACGGGTCGGCAACCAGAGCCGTTCGTGGGCGCAGTCGAACGTCGACATCTTCCTCACCCTCGATCACGATCTCGAACACGCGACCGAGATCGCCCAGCGAGCCGTCGTCGCCGTCGCCGCCGAGCCCGACATCGCCGCGGTACTGCTGCGCGACCCGCAGGTGCTGGGTGTCGAGACAATCGACTCGAGCGGGGCAATGTTGCGGCTCACCGTGCGCACCCGTCCGGGCGAGCAGGCGCACGTCGCCCGCCGAATGCGCCTCGCGGTCAAGATCGCGCTCGACGCGGAGCCGCCGACACCCTCGCCCTGAGTGGCGCTACGCCGCAGGTGCCTTGTGCTCCTCGGGGCGGACGACCACCACCGGGCAGTGCGCGTGATGGGTGCACGCCGCCGAGACGGACCCCAGCAACATGCCGACGAAGCCGCCGTGGCCGCGGCAGCCGACGACCAGCAGTTCGGCACCGCGCGACGCTTCGATCAGCGCGTGGGCGCCCGAGCCGACCTCCATTCGGGTGTCGACCTCGAGGCCGGCGTCGCGCACGCGTTGCGCGCCCTCGTCGAGCACGAGGCGCCCTGCTTCCTCGAGCTGTTCGAGCACCATGCCGGTGCCGTACGGGCTCGCCGCCGCGGCACCCACTTCCACGCCGTGGACGAGCAGGACCCGCATGTTGCGGCGACGTGCTTCATCGATCGCCCAGTCGAGGGCGCGGGTCGAGTCGGACGAACCGTCCACGCCGACCACGAGTGTGCCGACGTTCGTTCCAGTGGCTTCGGTGTTCATCAGAACCTCCTTGAAGAGCCGCCGATGTCAGTGTGCGCCGCCGACCGTCGACTCACCAAGGCCTTAGGTCACGGGAGGGCCCGTCAGCCGCGTTCGTCGTGGTCGAGCACGTCGGCGCTCACAGCGAGCGCCACCGCGACGGCCGCAGCCCGTTCAATGACCACGCTGAAGTAGCGACCGGCGGCGGCACCGTTGTTCATCGGCGGGTCGCCCAGCGACCGCAGCATGGCCCCTACTTCGTGCGGTACGGCGACGGGCTCGACGTCGGGCAACGGTGGGGACGACCGCCACAGGTCGACCTTGTGCTGCTGGCCGCCACTGCGCTTCGACTTGCGGCGCTGCCCACCTCGGGTGGTGCGATTGGTCGTCTGGCTCATTGATCGTCCTCTCCGGCGAGAAGTTCGTCGGGGCGCAACCCGAGCGCGATGCGGAGTTGCTCGGTACTCAGGTCCGACAGTGAACTGGACTTCGGCAACACCAGGTTCGCGATGTGGCGTTTGCCGGCCACCACTTCCTCGACGCGCTCGTCGACGGTGCCAGGGCACACCAGGCGGTGCGAGATGACGGTCTTGCTCTGACCGATGCGCCACGCCCGGTCGCGTGCCTGGTCCTCGACGGCGGGGTTCCACCACCGGTCGTACAGCACGACGTGGTTGGCGTTGGTGAGGTTCAGGCCGGTGCCGCCCGCCTTCAGCGAGAGCACCATCGCGCCCGGACCCTCGATGGCCTGGAAGTCGGCGACCATCTTGTCGCGCACGTTGCGGGCGAGGCTGCCGTCGTAGCACTCGATGCGCATGCCGAACACCGTGCTGAGGTGCGCCGCGAGTCGGCGACCCCAGGTGGCGAAGTGGGTGAAGATGAGGATGCGTTCGTTGGCGGCGAACACGCTCTCGCAGATCTCCTCCAACCGGGCGAGCTTGCCGGACCGGCCGGCCAGCGGCAGGCCGTCGTCGCGGTAGGCGGCCGGGTGGTTGCAGATCTGCTTCAACGCGGTGATGGCGGCGAGCACGGCACCCTGTTTGGCCTCGGCACCGTCGGGGTCCTGGACCTCGACGAGCAGGCTGTCGAGCACCGCCTGGTACAGGCCGATCTGCTCGGGTGTCATCGTGCAGTGGTCGAGCTCGTCGATCTTGTCGGGCAGTTCGGCGGCGACCTCGGGCTCGGCCTTCGTGCGGCGGAACAGCAGGATGCCGTTGAGGGCGCGCAGCGCCGCCTCGCCGTCGCCCGACATCTGGGCGATGAACGAAGCGCGCGAGCCCACCAGCCCGGGGTTGGTGAAGTCGAGGATGGCCCACAGGTCGCCGAGGCCGTTCTCGATGGGCGTGCCCGTGAGCGCGATGCGGCTGCGGGCCGGCAACCGGCGGAGCTGCTGCGACGTGTCGCTGGTGGGGTTCTTGATGGCTTGAGCCTCGTCGAGCACGATGCGTCCCCACTCGGCTCGCGACAGGGCATCGACGTCGCGCACCGCAGTGGCGTAGGTGGTGATGACGATGTCGGCCCGGGCGATTTCGCGTTCCAGGGCATCGTCGCTGGAGCGGTCGGCACCGTGATGCACCACGACACGCAGACCCGGCGCGAACCGGCGAGCTTCGGATGCCCAGTTGCCGACGACGGCTGCCGGGGCGACCACGAGCGCAGCACCGTTGCCGCGGCGCTGCGCGAGGTGGGCGAGCATCGTGGGGGTCTTGCCCAGACCCATGTCGAGCGCCAGGCACCCGCCGAGTTCGGCGGCATCCAGGAACCCGAGCCAGCCCAGCGCTTCGGCCTGATAGGTGCGCAGTTCGCCGTCGAATCCGTCGGGGCTGGTGACCGGCTCGGCGCCGGCATCGCCGGCCTTGCGGAGGATGTCGGCGGCCCAGCTGTTGCCGTGCACCACCGTGCCGCCGGCGAGGCCGGAGCCGTCGAGTCCGATGCTGGCGCGCAGGATCTCGGCCCCGGTCATGGTGGTGACGCCGGCGCGTTCCTCGAGCGCGGCGGCCGCCTTCTCGAGATCGGCGCGGTCGACCTCGACCCACTTGCCGTTCGCCTGGACCAACGGTCGGGCCTGACGGGCGAGGTGCTTCACCTGTTCGACGGTGAGTTCGAGGTCGTCGAACAGCACGGTCCAGGCGACGTTCGCCAGCTGGTGCGCCCCGACCACCGACCCGGCGGGCGTGTCGGCGAACAGTCGGAGGGCCGGCTTGGCCTTGCGGCGCGACATCGCCGGCACGCGGACCTCGAAGCCGGCGGCCGACAGCGTGGGCCCGAGCGTGGTCATGAAGTCCCACGCCTCGTCCTGGCTGAGGGCGACCTGGCCGCGGCGGCGGATGCCGGCCCGGTCGAGCGCAGGGAACAGCCGCCCGAGTCGCAACCACTCGAGGTTCAGCGTCGCGCCGCCGCCCTCGGTGCGCAGCGCGACGTCGATGGGGATGAGCCGGCCCTTGCCTGCCGGAGCCTTCACCGACACGACCCACACACCGCTCGCGGCCGGCGGGTCGAGTTCGACGACGAGCTTCTTGCGGTTGGTGGCGACGACGCCGCGGCTCCACTGCTCGAGGCGGCGCGCCGTGTCGCTGGCGAGGTTGGCGTTGGCGCGGAAGAGTTGGCCGTCCATGCGCGCGATGACCGTGTCGTTCATGTCGGTGGGCGTGTTCGCGTTCGGGGGCTGCGCAGGCAGTTCCATGCGTTCGATGCTCTCGCCGACGATGGTCTCGACCACGGCGACCACCACCTGGGTGGTGACGGCGCGACCGTCGGGGCCGCCGAGGGCGGTGACCGTGGCGGGCATGGCCGACGCGAGGGTGTCGACCTGGGGGCTGTCGGTGAGGGCGGGGAGCCATTTCACCGCTGCGTCGACCGGGCCGTTGCCGTCGGGTCGCTTGACGATCTTCAGGCTTGGCACGACCGAGCCGCGCACCACCAGGCGGACCCCTTCGAGCGCGACATGGCCGAGCCAGGACACGCTGGGTCCGACGCCGTCGCCCACCTGGCCGCCGCCGACCGCGACGAGCCAGCCGAGGGCATCCTTCATGCTGATGGACAGGGCGTCGGCACGTTGGCCGTCGGGCAGCGGCACACCCTTGTGCACTTCCCAGCCGTGGGGCGGGCCGCCGACCTTCTCGAGCCGGTTGGCGAGGTCGTCGTGGTTCTCGGGCGGCATGCCTCGGCCACCGGCCCACACCACCAGGCGGTGGGCCTCCCAGGTGGCCTGCAGTTCGACGGGGCCGGGCTCGACCTCCTCGAAGTGCAGGTCGTCGAACTCGGTGGACGTCGTCACTGCGGCCGGCTCAGGGGCGAGGAACACCGAGTCGGGTGCTTCGGGCAGCAGCATCGCGGCCGTGTCGAGCAGGCGCTGCAGGGTCTCGACGAAGTCGATGACCACCTGGTCGCGCTCGTCGCCACCGAGCCGACGGACCGCCGCGAGATCGTCCTCGGTGTCGACGATGAGTCGCTCGAGGACCACCAGCGAGGCGCGTTCGTCGGATCGGAACGCGGCGAGGTCGGCGTCGGTGGCGCGACCGTCCGTGATCGACCAGATCGACGATTCGAGTTCTCGGGTGGGGGCCATGCACATCCGTCCTGTGCCGCGGTGGCGGCACGCTGACGCGGGTGGGGGTGCAGCGGGCGCAACGGCCGCACCGGATGGTTGCCGACGGGGATCGACTACGTTCGAACTTCGAAGAACGCACGGGTGGTACGAACTGCTTCGTACCCAGGGGCGCCACCCGCGCACACCACCTTACAGGACGGTGACGACCGAGACGCCAGGTTGGGCGAACTGCCCCATGGCGGGCAGCGCCGTGGGGACGTCGGCCAGCGTGAGCCGCTGGGTGATCATTGCCGCGGGATCGAGTCGTCCGGCCTGCATGAGCGCGAACACCTGGTCGAATCGAGACGCCGAGAGGCCGTGCACCCCCAGCACCTCGAGTTCGTCGCGGATGACGCGCGAGACGGGGAAGTCGGCGGTGGGCGACGGGAACAGGCCGATCTGGACGTGGCGTCCGAGCGGGCGCAGGCTGAGCACCGAGTTGGCCGCGGTGGCGGCGTGTCCCAGGCAGTCGACCGAGACATGTGCGCCGCCGGTGCGGGCGTGCACGAACGCAGGGAGGTCGTCGTGGTCGCGTGCGTCGACGAGCAGGTCGGCGCCCAGCGTTTCGGCGAGCGCCAGCGCCTCGGGAGCGACGTCGACGGCCACCACGTGAGCGCCGACGGCGCGGCCCATGGCGACCGCAGCCAGACCGACGCCGCCGCAGCCGTGGACGCAGAGCACCTCGCCGGCGGCGAGGCGGCCGCGCTCGACGACACCTCGGTACGCGGTGGAGACCCGACAGCCGACCAGCGCGGCAGCCTCGTCGGTGACCGCTTCGGGGACGAGCACGGCGTTGACGTCGGCGAACGGAATGCTCGTGTACTGCGCGAAGGCGCCCCATCGGGTGAAGCCGGGTTGTTCCTGCCGGCGGCACACCTGGTGTTGACCCAGGCGGCACGGCTCGCACTCGCCGCAACCGTTCACGAACGGGGCGACGACGCGATCGCCGAGGTGCCAGCGGGTGACGGCACCGCCGACGGCGACGACCCGGCCGACGAATTCGTGGCCGCCCACGTGCGGACAGACGATGTCGGGGTCGGTGCCGTGCCAGCCGTGATAGTCGCTGCGACACAGGCCGACGGCGAGGATCTCGACGATCACCTCACCGGGTTTGGGCGTGGGATCGGGGACGTCGACGACGGCGATGGACCCGCGGAACTGTTCGTAGACCGCCGCCCTCACGCCGTGCCGCGCCTCACGCGCCGCGGCTGATGCCGGCCTTTTTCAGCACCGACGGCTCGACACCGACGGCACGCCACGCCGAGTACGAGATGCCCTTGCGCTTGCTGTACGAACCGGCGACCTTCGTGAAGCCGACTTCGAGCGTCTTGGGGTCGACCTTGGTCTGCATGGTCGCCAGTTCGCGTTCGAGGTCGAATCGTTCCTGCACGAGTTCCAGTTCGCGAACGGGGTTCGCGCCGTCGAGTTCGGTCTCGATCGCCGCCATGCGCCGCGACACCGATTCGGGTGTGCGTTTGCGCCCGGGCTTGCCCTTGCTGTTGCGCAAGGCTTCGAGATACTCGCGGACGACGCGACCCTCGATTCGCCCTTCGGCCATCGCGGCCTTGTGTTGATCGGTGATCGAGTTCTTGGGGCCACGCTTTGCTGCCATGTCGGAGATTGTACGCGCGCGACGCAACCGTTTTCCGGGAAGCAGGTAAGAAAAGTCCGATGCGCACGAGCGGACGCCGAACTCAGCGCCCACCGACGGCCGCGGCGCCGTGCAACGGAAGCCGGAAACGCAACTGAGTGCCACCTGACCTGCCGGTACGACCCACCTCGAACACGCCACCCACGGCCTCGACCATCGCCCGCGAGGTGAGCAGCCCGATGTGTCCGGACGCGAGGGCTCGGGTGAGATCGTCGGCGTCGGCGCCGACGCCATTGTCGGTGATGCAGCCGACCACCTCGTTGCCGTCGCGGTGCAACGCGACGGACACAGCCGTGGCCTTCGAGTGCCGCCCGGCGTTGCGCATTGCCTCGACCAGCACACGGGTGCAGACCGTACGCAGCTCCTCGTCGGTGACTTCCTCGAGCGTCACCGTCACGTGAATGCCGAGGGTTCGCAGCGCCGTGGCCTCGGCCTGCACGGCATCGGCCAGCAGTCCGGGTAGGACGACCGGCGAGGTGAGGTCGGCCAGACACACCCGCAATTGCTCGATCGCCAACTGCACCAACTCGGCGCCGCGTGCCGCGGTCTCGGCGTCGATGCTGTCGGCGTGTTCTGGTGGCGACACCGCCCACATGGCCGACACCAACACCTGCACGACGTCGTCGTGCAGGCGGCGGGCGAGCGTGCGACGCTCGGTCGCCCGCGCGCTCACCATCTCGCGAGCCATCGCGTCGAGCGCGTCGCGCGCCTGACGAAGTTCGGTCACTTCGACGCCGACCCCCTGCAGCAGATCGGGCCCGCCCGACGGATCGGGCACGCGACGATTCGTCCACTGCACCCAGCGCAGGCCCTGCGCATCGGGCATGGGCGTGACCGAGGCGTAGGCGCCTCCGTCGGCGGTGCGGTCGACGATCTCGTCGCACAGCTGCTCCATGTACTCGATCGAGTCGTACCTCATCGCCGCCGCCATGTCGGTCCACCGCCGACCGACGATGTCGGCGACGGTGCCGCCGAGGTGGGCGGCGTACGACTCGTTGCACCACACCACCGTGCCGTCGAGCCGGTACCGGCCGAGCATCGCAGGCTGGATCTCGAGGATGTCGCGCAGCAGTTGGTCGTCGGCGGACGGCTCGCCGACGTGGCCGAGACGATCTTCGGGGATCCTGCGGCTGTCGGCCGGCCACGACGTGAAGGGTATTTCGAGGCCGAACACCTCGAGCAACGAACCGTCGGTGTTGCGCGTGGCCGACAGCCTCGATCGGACGAAACCGTCCGGGCCGCGATGAACGGCTTCGAGCGTGCGCCACTGCCTGTCGGGAAACGGCCGCAACTCGCGCAGCAGCGTCGCGGTGAGCGGCACCTCGTCGCCGAGGCCGAGCACGTGCGCGCATCGCGGCGACGATCGGATTTCACCGGTTGCCAGATCGAGCGACCACCACGCCGCCCCCAGATCCGTGAGGGAACGGTCGAGTTGTCCGCCGGGGTGACCGTCCATGTCCCCATCATGACAAAGCGGGCATCATGACAACTGCGACGGCGCCTCCCCGACGTGGCACACTCTGCTCAGCCGTATGAGCATCACCCACGACTCCGCCACTGCGACCGTGTCGGTCCTGATCGTCGATGATCACCCGCTGGTCCGTGAAGGCCTCGAGCGTGTCATCACCGGTGAGGCGCGATTCCACGTCGTCGGCCAGGCCGACTCGATCGAGAGCGCCGTCGCGCTGCGACTCGTCGACGTCGATGTCGTGACGCTGGACCTGTCACTACCCGGCGTGAGCGGGCTCGACGGCATCGCGTCCATCCGCAGCAAGTGGCCGGCGGCGAAGATCCTGGTGCTCACGGTGCACGCCGAGGCGACCCACGCCGCCGCGTGCGCGCAGCACGGCGCGGCGGGCTTCCTGTCGAAGAACGCATCGCCCACCGAGATCCGCACCGCGATCGCTGGCCTCGCGGCCGGCGGGCAGTACTTCTCGGACGTCGCCCTCGACGCCATCGTGAACAGCAGAGGCGCGCTGCGACTGTCACCGCGCGAGTCGGAGGTGTTGCATCGCATCGCCGCCGGCCAGCGCATCACCGACATCGCCGACGAGATGGGTGTGAGCATCAAGACCGCGAGCACGCACAAGATGCGGCTGCAACGGAAGCTGGGCGCCACCAACACCGCTCAGATCGTGGTCATCGCGAGGAATCGTGGCCTACTCAGCTGAACGGTCGCCGAGTCGGCACGGCCGACGCACCACGATCGCGTCGCTCGTCGCATCCCTGCTGCTGCTCGGTGCGTGCTCGACCAGTTCCTCGCTGCCCGCTGGCACGCTGCCGCCCCTCGGGTCGGGTCCACTGGTCCCACCGTCGACGAGCACGACCGCCGCACCACCTGTCGCGGGGACGACGACGCTGCCGCCAGGTGGCCTGCCCGGCATCACGTCACCCGGTCAGGGCACGTCGTGGGGTGGTTGGCCGTACTACGAGGTGCCGCAACTGGGCGTCGAGTCGGTGCGCGGCACGGGCTGCGGGAGCACGGGCGGCCTCGGCGAGTCGATCCCCGACGGCGTGTGGAACGTGCTCGTCGGCGATGGCTCTGGCAGCGACGACTTCTGGACGTCGGACCGCCTCACGGTGGATGTCCGTTGCGTGTACTCGGGGGTCGGTGGGACGCAGTTGTGGAACTCGGCGTGCACCGCCGACCCGCAGAGCGACCTCTGCCTGCAACAGTCCGCAGACTGGTACGTGGTGAACGCGAACGGACGGCTGCGCACCGTGCCGGTGGCGAGCGACGTGCAGTACGGCGTCGGCGCGCTCGGCCCGTCGCCGTGCGCGTCGGTGTCCGG
>JANOET010000413.1:0-5234 GCA_031413415.1 Acidimicrobiaceae bacterium | reverse complement strand
TCGCCCGCCGTCGAGCGAGGTCCTCCAGCGAACCGGGCTTGCGTGCCGCCGTGGCGGTGGTGTGGCGGTGGTCGAGCCAGCCCTGCAGGTCGCTCGCCACCATGCGTGTACGTTCGTGCTCGCTGACGTCGCTCATCGGGCGCTTCGACGGCAGTCCGTCGAGGTTGACCAAGTGACTGAATCGGAACGGTTGGGCGTCGGCGAGCTGGATCATCAGCGCTCCACCCTTGCTGTGGCCGATGACCGGTGCCGGCTTCGACGTGATGCTGCCCATGACGGCGACGGCGTCGCGGATGTCGGCATCCCAGCCGTAGAGCGCGGTGTGCTCACTGTCGCCGTGGCCGCGCTGGTCCCAGGTGACCACCCGCCATCCGGCGCGAGCCAGTCGCGGCCCGAACTCTTCGTAGGTGCGGGCGAAGTCGGACCCGCCGTGCACCAGGAACAAGGGGTCGGCGGTCTCGGAACCCCACTCGTGGACGGCGATGCGCACGCCCGAACTGACGACGTGGTGCTGTCGGACCGGGGCCTCGGTGCCGGGGTGAGGGACCGGAGTCATGCGGGCGACCCTATGCCGCCGTGTCGTTGGGTACCGAACCCACCTATGCTCCGGGCCGTGAATGCCCGTCTGGGAGTGATGGTCGCCGTGGCGGTACTGATGCCGCTCGGCGCTGCCGCGTGCGGCGACGACAGCGAGTCGGCCGACACGCTGCCGCCGCTGATCACTACCACCACCTCCACGACGATGCCGCCGACGACCACCACCACGGTGTCGCTCTACACCATTCAGTCGGGCGACTCGCTCAGCAAGATCGCCGAGAAGTTCAACGTCGATCAGGCGGCCCTGATGATGCTCAACGGCATCACCGATCCCGACCACATCGAGGCAGGTCAGGTGTTGAAGATGCCGCCGCCGCTCCCGCCACCCACCACGGCGCCGGCCTCGTCGTCGACCTCGACCGCCTGAAGCATCTCAATCGGGACGCGGCGTACCGGGAAGGAGCCGACGCGGCCCCGGGCCTTCCTTGGCCATCGAGTCGGCGGGGTTCACCAGCAGGCAGCGTTGGAACGACAGGCAACCGCAGCCGATGCACGTGGTCAGGTCGTCGCGTAGCCGGACGAGTTGCTCGATCTGGCTGTCGAGCACGTCCCTCCATCGTGCCGCGAGGGCGGCCCAGTCGTCTTCGCGGGGCGTGCGTTGCTGGGGGAGCTCGTCGAGTGCTTCCTTGATCGTGGCCAGCGGGATGCCGACTCGTTGCGACGCGCGGATGAACGCCAGCCGACGAAGCGTGTCCCTCGCGTACCGGCGTTGGTTGCCCGCATTGCGACCGCTGAGGACCAAGCCCTCGCGCTCGTAGAAGTGGAGCGCCGAGATGGAGATCCCGCTGCGCTCCGCGACCTGTCCGACCGACCATTCGTGGAACGACGTGTGACCTCGGGGCATTTCCTCACGATAGTGCTTGACCTCAACCAAAGTTGAGGTGTGAGGGTGCAGGAGCGACACGCGCACGACGAACGGAACGATGGTCAATGGAAGCATTCATGGTGGTCTGCACCTTCAAGGACGGCACGGCGATGGACGAGGTCTTCTCCGTCATCGCTGAGGAGAAGGCCCAGGTGGAGGTGCTGACGGCAGCAGGACAACTGGGCGCCATCCATCTCTCGATGGGGCGGGCGACGGTCTTCATCGAGACCTTCGCAGCCGACGACGACGAGGCTGCATCCAACGTGCGAACCCTGCCGATGAGCAAGTGGTGGAACCTCGACGTGCACCCGCTCGGTGCGCCGTCGTTGCCCGGGGCGTCGTCATGAGCGTGTTCACGCCGGCCGAACTCGAGTATCTGAGCACGCAACCGCTGATGCGGTTCGCGACGGCATCGGCCACCGGCAAGCCGGATGTGGCTCCGGTCACGTTCGAGGTCGACGGCGACGACATCGTCACCGCCGGCTTCGACATCACCCACACGGTGCGGTACCGCAACATCCAGACCAACCCCCGGGCCACGCTCGTGGTCGACGATCTGGCCAGCACCGATCCATGGTCGCCTCGCGGCATCAAGATCATCGGCGCGGCATCGATCGAACAGGTCGACGGTTCCCCTCGGTTCCGCATCTGCCCCGCGGTCATCGTCAGTTGGGCGTTGAACGAGACCACGCCCGGTCTCCCCCGGATGGAGCGACGCGACGTGCGTTGACCGGGGGATGGGACTCAAGTCCCTGACAGCGAAAATCGGGCCTTGGTAGGCTCGGTGCCATGAGCTTTTGGCCGACCAAGGAGCACTGGAGCGTCGAGATCCCGCTCCGCACCGAGCACTACCTCTGCCCTGCGCTGGAAGCGACGGGCTTCGTCGCACTCACTCCGTATGCCGGTGAGATCCCCACCGAAGAGTGGGAGGCGCTCGAGTACATGGATTGGAAGAGCGGTGGCGACACCAACTTCGCCCCGTTGGCCTCGGCCGATGGCACGCTCGACTGCCGCGGCTTCTGGGACAAGGGCAAGACCGACAAGGACGCGTTGTGGACGCCCAATGCCGAGAAGGCGCCCACGCTGAAGTCGTACGTCGACAGCATCGGCGCCAACTTCGGTCGCGTGCGCATCATCAAGCTCGAGCCGCAGGACCACGAGCAGGCGCTGAAGAGCTTCCACCGCGACGACAACAACCGCTTCAACCCGGCGGGCACCGGCTGGGTGGTGCGCACCTGGATCGAACTCACCGACGACCCCGACAGCTACATGCTGCTCATGGACCTCGATGAAGACCGTCTGCCCATTCCCAGCACCGAACGGCGTGTGCCGCTGCCGCGTTTCTCGCGGTTCGTGGTCGACACGCAGCGTCTGTGGCATGTGGTCGTGCACCACGGCACGGCACCGCGCTACGGCCTGATCACCAGCGTCGAGTGCACCCCGCACCTCCAGGGTTGGATCGACAGTCAGGTGCCGGCGCTGGTCTGAGCGTCGTCCTCTCCAGCCGTCTCACCAGCCGTCGTCCAGGCGGCGATAGAGCGTGTCGAACGCGTCGGCCGTGAAGTCGGCGTCGTGTTGTGTTGCCCAGTGTCGAGCGGCGAGCGCGAGCGCGTCGCGGCGGCCAGGATCGGCGAGCACGTCGAGGATGGTGCGTGCCAACGAAGCAGGGTCGCGGTCGGCGACTGCGACGGCGCCCGGGCGGGGGAGCGCGGCGAGGTCGGCCACGTGTCCGACCGCCGTGCCGACGGTGGGGACACCACACGCCGCCGCCTCGAGCACGGCGATGGGACCCGCGTCATGGTGTGAGGTGAGCACGTGCAGCGCCGCGCCGTGCACGACGTCGGGCAGTTGCGCGTGGGCCACGTGACCGAGGAACTCGACGCGATCGGCCACTCCGAGCGAGGCGGCCAGGTGTCGGTGGTGACCGTCGAGGGTGTCGCCGCCGGCGATGGTCAATGTCAGTGCCGGCTCGATCGCCGCCGCCGACGCGAACGCATGCAGCAACAGGTCCTGATCCTTCACACGGTTGAGGCCGGCCACGTGCACCAGGTGGTGCGGTCGCAGCGCGGTGTCGCGAGGCGAACACACCGCGAGGTCGGCACCCAACGGCACGACTTCGTCGATGGCGAAGCCTGCCGTGGCAGCGTGCTCGCGCATCCACTCGGTGGCCACGGTGGTGCACGTCGCACCGCGGAGGGCCGCCGCCGCCAAACCACGTGTTCCCCGACGCAGACCGCCGCCGTAGGCGATGGAGGGAACGGCTGCGAGCTCGCCCCCGCACACGCTGACCACGCTGGGGATGCGCAGGAGCGTGCCGGTGGCCATGGCTGCCAGGCCGGGCAGGTTGGCCCACAGGCCGTGCACCACGTCGGGTCGGCCATGACGGCGGGCGGCGGAGGGAACGGTGGCGAGCACCCGGGCGATGTCGAGCTTGCCGTGCCGACCGATGGGGACGTTGACCACGGGTGCACCGAACAGACTCCACTCGCCCGGTTCGGGGTCATGGCCCGTGGCGACGACCGTCACCTCGTGACGCTCGGCCATCGTGCGGACCAGATGGTGGACGAAGGGGATGATGCGCTGGCCGTCAGGAGGGTCGACGCCTCCGGGAACGACGTACGCCACGCGCATCGAGATCTCAGTCCGCTTGCTCGGCGTACTCGCGCACACGAGCGAGCAACATCTCGATGGCTGCTTCGTTCATGCCGCCCTCGGGGAAGATGACGTCGGCGTGGCGCTTGCTCGGTTCGATGAACTGGTCGTGCGCCGGCCGGACCGTGGACAGGTACTGCTCGATGATGCTCTCGGTCGTGCGACCTCGCTCGGCCACATCGCGACGAAGCCGGCGGATGAGCCGAAGGTCGGCGTCGGTGTCGACGTACACCTTCAGGTCGAACCGCTCGCGCAGCTGCGGCTCCCACAGCACGAGAATGCCCTCGACGACGATGATCGGGCTTGCGCGCACGACGCGCACGTCGGTGCTGCGGTCGTGACACGTGAAGTCGTAGACGGGCACTGGCACACTTGCACCGTTGGACAGCGCGGCCAGGTGGTCGTTGAGCAGTTGCCAGTCGAATGCGTCGGGGTGGTCGTAGTTCATCTTCTCGCGGTCGACGAACGGAGTGTCGTGCGCGGCGACGTAGTACGAGTCGAGCTTGATCAGTGCGAGGTGCTGACCCCCGGCGAGGACGGCGAGCTTCTCGGCGAGGGTGGTCTTGCCCGAGCACGTACCACCCGCGACGCCGAGAAGGAAGGGACGCTGCAACGACATGGTGCGGCACGCTAGCGAGCTGGGAGCCGTGCGAGCGCCCCGTCCACTCCGCTGGCCGTGTCGAACGTCAGTTCGTAGTGCTGGTGCGACAGGGTCCCGACACGACAGACTGAGGTCACCATGACTACCGAGCACGCGACGCACGACGATCTGACCGAGCGCGAACTCGCCATCATCGAGTTCGAGGGTGCCTGGTTCACGCTCGACGAGGATCGACACGACGCCATCCGCGCGCGGTTCGCGTGTTCGGTCGAGGAGTACAATCTCGAACTCAACCGGGTGATCGATCATCCGGCAGCGTTGGTCGCCGACCCGCTGGTGGTCCGCCGCCTGCGCCGTCACCGCGAGCGCCGTCGCCGGGCGCTGATCGACGGCACCGCCGCCGGCGAACAGGCCTGATACGGAATCCGACCTGACACTGAATCTGTCTGACACTGATCTGAGGGGACGCACATGAGCAACGACAGCGCGGGACGCACGCCTCGTTCCACCTCCGGTGGG
>JANOET010000412.1:0-7341 GCA_031413415.1 Acidimicrobiaceae bacterium | reverse complement strand
ACGTGATCATGACCGACGCGGCGTACGCATTCGTGAGCGGTCCCACCATGGTGGCCGAGTTCACGGGCGTGTCGATGGACAACGACGAACTCGGCGGGGCGATCAGCCACGCCCGCTACACGGGCGCGGCCACCCTCGTCGCCCCCGACCTGCCCGTTGCCATCGACCTGGCGGGGCAACTGCTCGCCTACTTCCCGCAGCACAACGACGAAGAGCCGCCGCGCTGGCCCACCGACGACACCATCGACCGCCAGGTGCCCGAAGCCGGCGAGCTCATCCCTGCCTCGTCCACCGGCAGCTACGACGTGCGCGCGGTCATCCGTGCTCTCGCCGACGACGGCGATCTGCTCGAGCTCCGCCCGCGCTGGGCCAGCAACGTGGTCACTGCGCTCACCACCATTGGCGGCATGCCGGTCGGTGTGGTCGCCAACCAGCCGCTGGCGCTGGCGGGTACGCTCGACATTCCGGCATCACAGAAGGCGGCCCGCTTCGTGGCCTGCTGCGATGCGTTCAACCTGCCCCTCATCACCCTCGTCGACACGCCGGGCTTCTATCCGGGCAAGGATCTCGAGTGGCGCGGCATGATCCGCCACGGCGCCCAACTGGTCTTCGCCTACGGACGGGCCAGCGTGCCCCGAATCTGCGTCATCCTGCGCAAGAGCTACGGCGGCGCGTACATCGTGATGGACAGCAAGAAGATGGGCAACGACCTGTGCCTGGCGTGGCCATGGGCCGAGCTCGCGGTGATGGGTGCCGGACAGGCCGCCGCCATCCTGCAGCGTCGGGCCACCCCCGAGGAGCGGGCCGAGTTCGAGGCCGACTACGCCGATCGACTGCTGAACCCGTACGTCGCTGCCGAGCGCGGGTACGTCGATGCCGTCATCGACCCTGCCGAGACGCGCCAGATCATCGGCGAGACCCTGCTCGCGCTCGTCGACAAGCGCGAGACCCTGCAGGCCCGACCGCACGACAACACCCCGCTCTGACCTGGCAACTCGGTTGAGTGCGCGGTAGCCCTCGCAGGTAGTGTCACCTGCGGGGACAACGGCCCCGCGCAGCATTTGTGTCGTCGAAGGGAAGAACATGCCCGACACCATCACCATCACGGACGATCGCACCGGCAAGACCGTCACGGTGCCGATCACCGGCGGCGTCTTTCCGGCGTCGGCGGTTCGCGAGCTCGATCCTTCCCTGTTCATCTACGACCCGGCCTACATGCAGACCGCAGCGTGCAAGAGCTCGATCACGTACCTCGACGGCGATGCCGGCATCCTGCGTTATCGGGGCTACCCCATCGAGCAGCTCGCCGAGAAGAGCACCTACCTCGAGGTCGCGGACCTCCTCCTCAACGGTGAGCTGCCCACCACCGAGCAGCTCGCCAAGTGGACCGACGACGTCACCCACCACACGTTCATCCACGAGAACATGCGCAAGCGGTTCGTCGACGGCTTTCACTACGACGCCCATCCGATGGGCATGCTCGTCAGCTCCGTCGCGGCACTCGGCACGTTCTACGACGACGCCAAGGACATCTCCTCGAAGGACAGCCGCGACAAGCAGATCCTGCGGCTCATCGCCAAGATGCCCACACTCGCAGCCATGTGCTACCGCTTCTCGGTCGGTCAGCCGTTCGTGTACCCCGACAACAACCTGTCGTTCCCGGCCAACTTCTTGAACATGATGTGGAAGGTCGGCGACTACGAGATCGACCCGCGCCTCGAGCGGGCCATGGATGTGCTGTTCATTCTGCACGCCGACCACGAGCAGAACTGCGGGACCACGGCCATGCGCGTCGTCGGTTCCAGCCATGCCGACCCCTACACGTCCGCCGCCGCTGCGGCGTCGGCGCTGTACGGGCCTCTGCACGGCGGCGCGAACGAGGCCGTCGTGCGCATGCTCGCCGAGATCGGCAGCATCGAGAACGTACCGGCCTTCATCGACGAGGTGAAGAGCGGGAGCGGTAGTCGCCTGATGGGCTTCGGTCACCGGGTCTACAAGAACTTCGACCCTCGGGCCACGATCATCAAGAAGACGGCCTACGACGTGTTCGAGGTGACCGGCAAGAACCCGCTGCTCGACATCGCTCTGAAGCTGGAAGAGACCGCGCTGAGCGACCCGTACTTCGTGGACCGCAAGCTGTACCCGAACGTCGACTTCTACTCGGGTCTCATCTACCAGGCACTCGGCTTCCCCGTGGCCATGTTCACGGTGCTGTTCGCCATCCCGCGCACCGTGGGCTGGTTGTCGCACTGGCAGGAACTGCTCGGCGACAAGGACCAGAAGATCAGCCGTCCGCGCCAGTGGTACACCGGCTCCGAGCCGCGCGAGTACGTCGCCCTGGGCGGCCGCTGACCGATCCAGCGGGCCCTCGGCTCCGAACCGGCGACATGATCGATCCGTTCGACGCCGCTCCGCCGTTGCCGACGCGGCCCATCGGTCGTGGCGCTGCCGCCGTCGCAGGCCTGGTCTCGGGCGCCCTGGCCGTCGCTGTGGGGACGCTCGTGGCGGCGATCACCGATGTCGTGTCGCCCATCGACGCCGTGGGCAGCGAGGTCATCGACCGCGCTCCGTTGTGGTTGAAGGAGTTGGCCATTCAGTGGTTCGGCACCAACGACAAGTTGGCGCTCCGCATCGGCATCGTCGTCATCCTGGCGGTTGCTGCCGCGATCATCGGCATGGCCTCGGTACGACGACCGTGGTTGGGGCTGACCGGCTTCATGGCGTTCGGACTCGTCGGGGCACTCGCAGCCGGGCATCGGCCCGGTCAGACCGCCGGAGCCGTCGTGCCCAGCATCGTCGGGGCCACCGTCGGCGCCGTGGTGCTGCGCCGACTGACGCGTCCCGTCACCATCGAAGTGCCCGGACCCTCGAAGGCGCCTCTCGGATGGGACCGCCGCCGCTTCCTCTTCACCAGCGGCGCCGCCGGCGTGGCCGCCGTCGCCGCGGCCGGTGTGGCTCGCAGCCTGGAGAGTGGTCGCGTCGACGACCTCCGCGACGCCACGCGCGCCTCGCTCCCACCCACCGGCAGTTCGAGCGTTCTCGACGACGTCCCCGCTGGTGCCACGCTGAGTCCCGTCACGCCGTTCATCACGCCCGCCGACGATTTCTACCGCATCGACACTGCGTTGTCGTTCCCTCGTGCCGACCGCGCGAAGTGGGCCGTCGAGATCAAGGGCATGGTCGACACACCGCTGCGACTCACCTACGACGACCTGCTGGCGCTTCCGCAGGTCGAGCGGATCATCACCCTCTGCTGCGTGAGCAACGAGGTCGGCGACGAGTACGTCGGCAACGCGGTGTGGCGGGGTGTGATGCTGAAGGAGATCCTCGATCAGGCGGGAATCCGGGCCGGTGTGGAGCAGGTGTTCAGCACCAGTCTCGACGGATGGACCTGCGGATTCCCGATCGAGCTCGCGACCGATGGTCGCGATGCGATGGTCGCGCTCGGCATGAACGGGGCCGCGCTCCCCCTCGAGCACGGCTGGCCGGCGCGGCTCGTCGTCCCCGGCGTGTACGGCTACGTCAGCGCGACGAAGTGGCTGAGCAGCATCGAACTGACGACGTGGGACCAGCAGGGCTACTGGGTGCCCCGTGGCTGGTCGCGCCTCGGGCCGATCAAGACCCAGTCGCGCATCGACGTGCCGCGTAGCGGTTCGACCGTCGCAGCGGGGCCGCAGAAGATCGCAGGTATCGCATTCGCGCAACACACCGGCATCGCCAAGGTCGAGGTGCGGGTCGACGAGGGCGAATGGCAGGAGGCTCGCCTCGGCACCGACGTCACCGACGACGCATGGCGGCAGTGGGTGCTCGACTGGCAGGCACCGAAGGGCGAGCACACCATTGCCGTGCGCGCCACCGACAAGAGCGGCTACACACAGACGGCCGAACGGGCCCCGGTCGCACCCGACGGTGCCACGGGGCACCACACCATTCGCGTCAACGCAGACTGACCACGATCTTGCCGGCGTTGGCGTTCGCCTCCATGTGCAGGTGGGCATCGGCGATCCGCTCGAACGGGTAGCGGCTGTCGATCACCGGTCGAAGCGCCCCCGAGTCGAACAGGGGGAGCATCTCGGTGGCGAACTGGCGCGTCACGGCCACCTTCTCCTCGATGGGCCGGGTGCGCAGGGTGGTGCCCACCCAGTGCGAGCGCTTGGCGAGCAGGAGCGCGACGTTCACGGATGTGCGTCCTCCGCCCATCAGACCGACCTGGACGACGGTGCCGCGCAGCGCAACAGCCTGCAGGTTGCGGTCGACCTCGTCGCCCCCGACGACGTCGAGCACGACGTCGAACCCCCCGGGCACCGCCGCCATCGCGTCGGCCAGCCAGTCGTGCGGAGAGCGCTCGAGCACGAGGTCGGCGCCGAGATCACGACACAGCTGCGCCTTCCCGGCCGAGCACGTGACGGCGATGCGGGCACCGATGGCCTTGGCGATCTGGATGGCCGCAGTGCCCACCCCGCTGGCACCGGCGTGGACCAACGCCCAGCGTCCGCTGGTGAGGCCGCCCTGCAACACGAGCGCATCCCACGCCGTGAGGAACACCTCGGGAATGGCGGCCGCATCGACGAGGTCGATGCCGGCCGGAACGGCGAGCAGTTGGCGCTCGTGCGTCGCGATGCGCTCGGCATAGGCGCCACCGGCCTCGATGCCCATCACACGATCGCCGATGCGCCACATCGTCACGCGCTCGCCCACCGCTGCGACCGTGCCCGAGAACTCGAGCCCGGGGATCTCGGGCGTGCGGCCGCGCGGGTCGGGGTACAGGCCCATTCGTTGCAGCAGATCGGCCCGGTTCAACGCCGTCGCAGCGACGTCGATGAGCACCTCGTCGGGGCCGGGAACCGGGTCGGCGGTCTCGACGATCGTGAGGACTTCGGGACCACCATGTGAGTGCAGGACGACGGCGCGCATGGCGAGCAGTCAAGCACGTCGCTGTCAGAGGTGCAGCACGTAGGCCACGCCGAGGATCCCGTCCCAGTCCTCGTCTCGTTCTGGCTCGCGCAGGAAGCCGAGATGCTCGTACAAGCGCTGCGCGCCGTGCATCGTGGAGAGCGTGTGGATGCGCAACCGTGTCAGGCCCTCGGAGCGGGCACGATCCGCGCACCACCGAACCATCGACGCTCCGACGCCCTTGCCCTGCACGTCGGGACGCACGCCGAAGTAGCGGAACGTCGCGGCCGACGGGTCGCCGTGCTCGGCGTGGAGGTTGTCGACGTCGGGTACATACGTGAGACATCCGACGACCACTCCGTCGAGGAACCCGAGCAGCACCACGGTGTCGGCCAGGCGGGACGCGACCTGACCGAGTTGATGGTCGTAGGCGGGGTCGTGCGGGTGTCCGGGCAAGGACAGATACGACTCCTGCACGATGCGTCCGGCCTCCTCGAGGTCATCACCATCGCGGGCGACCCGCACCTCGAGCGTCATGCCGGCCACGCGTCGCGCAGCTTCTGCGCGGAGAACGAGAGCGGCTCGGGCAGCGTCCGCGCCTCAGCGACCGCTGTCATGAAGTTGCCGTCGCCGGCCCAACGCGGCACGACATGGACGTGCAGATGCTCGCTGATGCTGCCGCCGGCGGCGCGCCCCATGTTGATGCCCACGTTCACGCCGCCCGGCCGGTACGCAGCCTTCACGGCACGAACGGCATCGGTGACGGTCGCCCACAGCTCTGTCCCCTCGGCATGGTCGAGTTCCTCGAGATTGCCGATCTCACGGTATGGCAAGACCATGAGATGGCCCGACGTGTAGGGGAACGCATTGAGGATGGCGAACACCAGGTCACCCCGAAAGACGATGTTCGCCTCCTCGTCGCTCACACCCGTGGCGAGGATCTGGGTGAACACGCTGCCCTCCGGTGCGGGCACGTTCTCGCCCACGCCGTTGACGTACTGCGCCCTCCAACCGTTCCAGATGCGATCGAGCCCCGTCACGCCACGAACCTACCGCGCGACGACCGAGGTCAGACGACTCGCTGTCGATCAGCAACCGCAATCCGTCGCTGTCGGGAATGGCGATGGCCGACACCGACATCGAGACGGCCTCCTGGCCAGACAGGTCCACGGTTCCGGAGTGCATGGTGACATCGAGATTTGACCGCGAGCTCGCCCGGCATTCTGACGCACGAACCTCTGTCGCTAGAGTTGGACCGATGACGGGCGGTGGTGGTCCAGCGCAGCAGAGTCCAGGCGCCGAGCGCGCCGACGACGCCGAGCCGACCGATCCATCTGCGTCCGCCGGGAACCAACTCGTCCTCTACGTCGAGGACGAACCGTTGAACGCGTCGCTGGTGGAGAGCATCGTCGGCCTGCTCCCCGGACGGACGGTGCACGTGGAGCCCACCGTGCGCGGCGGTATCGAGGCCGTCCACCGACTGCGGCCCGCGCTGGTGCTCCTGGACCTGAACCTTCCCGACGGCTCGGGACTCGACGTACTCGCCTCGATACGTGCCGACCCGTCCATCGCCACAGTCCCAGTGTTCATCCTCAGCGCCGACGCCACCGAGCAGGCAAGGAAGAGAGGCCTCGAACTGGGCGCCGACCGCTTCCTCACGAAGCCGTTCAACTTGAAGGAGTTCGTCGCCCTCATCGGGGACGCGACCCGCGTCAGCTGACGGACAGTTGCGCCGATACCTCGGCGTCGATGCGCGAGACGAACTCGTCGAGCGCGACCCCGCGCTCGACCTCGCCACCGCGGGGGTTCACGCCGAGCGAGCCGGCAGCGACGTCGTCGTCGCCGACGACCAACACGTACGGAAGCTTCTCGAGCTTCGCCGTGCGGATTCGCTTGCCGAGCTGATCGCTCGCGTCGACGAGGTCGACGCGGAAGCCTGCAGCCTGCAGCCGCTCGACGACCTGCTGGGCGTAACCGTGGTGGGCGTCGGCCACCGGCAGCACGCGCGCCTGCACCGGCGCCATCCAGGTGGGGAATGCGCCGGCGTAGTGTTCGACGAGCACGCCGAAGAAGCGTTCGACGGACCCGAACAGGGCGCGGTGCAGCATGATCGGGCGATGGCGGGCGTTGTCGGCGCCGACGTACTCGAGTTCGAAGCGCTCGGGCAGGTTGAAGTCGCACTGCACCGTCGAGGTCTGCCACTCGCGTCCGAGCGCGTCCTTCATCTTGAAGTCGATCTTCGGGCCGTAGAACGCACCGCCGCCCTCGTCCAGCTCGAGCGCGATGCCGGCCTTGGCCGCGCCCTCGCGCAGCGCGGCGATGGCGCGCGCCCAGACCTCCTCGGAGCCGATCGCCTTCGCCGGGCGAGTCGCGAGGTAGGCCGTGAACTCGAAGCCGTAGGTCGTCAGCAGCGTGCGCACGAGCTCGAGCACCCCCGCGATCTCGGAG
>JANOET010000411.1:0-8248 GCA_031413415.1 Acidimicrobiaceae bacterium | reverse complement strand
TCCGTGACGGGCCTGGGAGGGATGGTCCACTGGCTCGACTCGCTACTCAGCCATCGGTCGTGGTGGTGGTGGCCGAGATCTGGGCGTGGCGGGCGCCACTGCCGTCTCGTGCCTGGGTGCGGTCGCCCATGCCCTGGTTGCGCATCTGCTCGTGATCGCAGTCCTGGTTCATCGTGCCATTGCCGCGTCCATGGCCTTCTCCAGGGCCCATCTGATCGGCGGCCACCAGGCCGGCCGGCACCAGCACTGCCAGTGCGGTACCACCGATGATCATTCCCTTGTGCCATGTCTTCATGGTGCTCAACTCCTCGATCTCGTCGTGCTGATGAGCTCATTGAACGTCGCGGCTGTGAAGCGACGAGTGGTGATCGCGTGAAGCTTCGATGAACCAGCGGATACCCCGGGGGGTTTGCAATCAGATACCCCAGGGGGTATAGTCATCACCTGTCCGTCCGACCCCATCGAGGAGCCGAACAAGTGAGCACCATCATCGAGCCGACATTGCCCGTCGAACACGAGCCGTCACACGACCCCGACGAGCGAGCGTTGTTCTCGCGCCTCGCAGCGTCGATGGCACGTCACCGTCGCGCGGTGATCCTGGTGTGGCTCATCGTCACCCTCGCCGCGGCCCCGCTGGCCATCACCCTGACCAAGGCGCTCTCGGGCGCCGGGTGGGACGCCAAGGGTTCCACCGCCGAACAGGTGCGCATGGAGTTGCGCAACGACTTCCCGGCATTCGGCGCGGAGAACCCCATCGTCGTCTACCGCCAGACGACGCCGATCGCCGACGAGCCTGCAGGGTTGCAGGCGCTGGTCGCCGACCTCGCCGTCGGACCTCGAGTCCTGTCGGTGGTCGACCCGCTCGCCATGCCGCCCGAGGCGGGAATGATCTCCCAGGACGGGCTCACCGCGCTGGTGCCCGTCGAGCAGGAGATCGGGAGCGACAAGGACCGACCAGAAGCAGCAGGTGAACTGGGCTCGTTCGTGACCGGGCTCGCCGTCGCCGACGGCGCCACCGCCGAAGTGACCGGCGAATGGCCCGTGTGGAGCGACTTCAACACGATGAACGAAGAGGCGTTGCACAAGGCCGAACTGCTGTCCGGGTTGCCCACGCTGATCATGTTGTTCATCGCCTTCGGCGCGTTGATCGCCGCCGGCATTCCGCTCATCCTCGCCCTCGCTGGCATTGCCACGGGCTTCGCCTCGCTGCACATGCTCAGCTGGATCTCGCCGATCTCGGTGTGGTCGATGAACTTCTCGATGATGATCGGCCTCGCCGTCGGCATCGACTACAGCCTGTTCATCGTGTCCCGATACCGCGAAGAGCGGGTCGAGGGCAAGGATGCGATCAAGGCGATCGAGAACGCGATGTCGACGTCGGGCAAGGCCGTGTTCCTCTCGGCGCTCACCGTCGTGCTGTCGCTCGCCGCCGTGTTCCTCGTGCCCGTCATGGTGTTCCAGACGATGGCGCTCGGCATGATCATCTCGGTCATCGCCGTCGCTCTCGCCGCGCTCACCCTGCTGCCTGCAGTGCTCGTCGCGATGGGCGACAAGGTCCTCGTCGCTCGCGGTGAGAAGGACCCCGACATCGTCGCCGAGGGCCGCTGGGCCAAGTGGACCGGTGTTGCGCTGCGACGTCCCGGCCGGACGCTCGCCGCCGGCCTCATCCTGCTGGGCGCACTGATCGTCCCAGCCTTCGGCATGGAGTTGGGCATGCCCGGCGCTCGGGTCGTCGACCCGGGCCGCACCAGCCGAGACGGTTACGACATGGTGGTCGAGTCGTTCGGCCCGGGCGCCGCCGGTCCTGCCTACGTCACCGTCGCCGCAACCGATGCGCAAGCGGTCATCGACATCGCCGCAACCACCCCGAACGTGGTCGATGCGCGCATCGTTGCACCGCCCTCGGCGACCGGACGTGTCATCGTCCGGGTCACACCCGGCACGCAGATCGACGAGTCCGAGACGGCCGACATGGTGAGTGCACTGCGCGCCCAACTCGACGAGGCAGTCCCCGGGGCGAAGGTCGGCGGTCCGGCCGGACAGAACCACGACCTCACCGAGGTGCTCGTCGACCGGGCACCGTATGCCATCGGAATCATCCTGATCGTGGCGTTCCTGCTGCTGCTCGTCGTGTTCCGCAGCGTGGTCATCGCGACGTTCTCGATCCTGATGAACCTGCTCACGGTCGGTGCCGCCTTCGGCTTCGCCACGCTGGTGTTCCAGCACGGCTATGGAGCGAGCCTCATCGGCATCGAGCACCAGGGCTTCGTCGACGCCTGGGCGCCGCTGTTCTTCTTCGCCCTGCTGTTCGGTCTTTCCATGGACTACCAGCTGTTCCTGCTGGCGGCGATCAAGGAGCGATATCAGGCCACCGGCGACACGCGACGTGCGATCGGTGAGGGCATCGCTCGCACCGGCCGACCGATCACCAACGCGGCGATCATCATGATCATCGTGTTCATCGCCTTCGGCGTGACGGGACCCATTCCGCCGACCGAGTTGGGCCTCACCCTGGCCATGGCCGTGTTCCTCGATGCGACGGTGGTCCGCGTGATGCTCGTCCCGGCGACGATGGCACTGCTCGGTGAGAAGAACTGGTACGCCCCGAAGTGGCTGCAGAAGATCCTGCCCCACGTGAACTTCAGCCACTGACAAGGACACCCCATGAACACCTCCACCCCAACCTCCACCCCAACCTCCGCCACCACCACCATCTCGCCGGTGACTTCCCGTTGGCCGCTCGAACGGGTCCTGTTCGCCATGGCCGGCACGATGGCCATCGTCAGCGCCGTGCTCGCCGCGTTCGTCAGCCCGTGGTTCCTGCTCCTCACCGGTTTCGTCGGCGTGAACCAGTGGCTGTACGTCTCCTTCCGCGGCTGCCCGGCGTCGCTCGTGCTGCAGCGGTTCGGTGTGAAGGCCCAGTGCCGTTGGTGATGCCCGGTCGTTGGTGAGCTCAGCGCGGTTCGCGGCGGGCGAGGTCGCGGGTCCGCTCGGTCATTGCATCGAACAACGGCAGGAGCGCCGGCGTGCGCTCGGCGATCGCGTCGCGCTGGCGAGCGACACCAGCCTCGTCGCCGCGGGCGATCGGTCCGGTGATCGCCGCCGGGCCGCCGAGCTCGGCCCAGTTCTCGAGCGCGGCCCGCACAAGTGGAACGAGGACGCGGCGATCGGTGCCCGTGGTGGCCAGCAGCGTTTCGGCGGCGTCCTCCAGCGTCACCAGGAAGTTCGATGCGATCGATGCCGACGCGTGGTACGCCGCCCGGTCGGAATCGGCGATCTCGAACGACTGCATCCCCAGTTCGTCGGCCAGTCGGCGAGCCAGTTCGAGGGCCCTGGGTGAACTGCCGGCGATTGCTGCGGTGCATCCCTCGAGCACGGCCCCAGCGCGGGTGACCGTCATCAGCGGATGCAGTGCGAACGCTTCGTGCGGAGCGAGCAGGTCCAACCCCCAGGCGCCCGCGCAATGACCGACCAGTGGACCGGGACGGACGGCAGCTGCCGCCGTGGCAATCTCGCGATCGGGCACAGCGAGCAGGACCGCATCGAACCCGGCACCGTCGAAGCCCCGCCCAAACGGACCTTCGACGTCGTCGAGCGCGTGGACGAGCGCCGTGCCCATCCGTCCGGCGCCGACGATCGCGAGACGCGGCCGGGCCGATGTGGACAGGGGGGTCGAGGTGGTCATGGTGGCGTCAGTCTCGCGCCGGGTCGAATGTGAACAGTGGTCGACGAGTTGGTTTCCGCGCCCGAATCGGCCACATGGCATCGCTCATCTTCCGTATGGTCGGCAGTGAGACCACCCTGAGGAGGATGCAGTGCTGAAGCGCTCCATGTCCCGCGATGACTCCACGACCGTGAAGGTGACGTTCGCGTTGCCGCTCGACGCCGCCGAACTGCCCACTTCGGTGGTCGGCGACTTCAATGCCTGGGATCCGTTGGCCCACCCGTTGAAGCCGCGCAGCAACGGCACGCGCAGCGTGTCGGTCGAGGTGCCGTGCGGTTCCACCTACCACTTCAAGTACCTGGCCGCGGACGGCAGTTGGTTCTGCGATCCCGTCGCCGACGGCTACGAGCCCAACGACTTCGCCGAGGTCAACTCGATCCTGCGGGTCTGACGAACTGGTCGATCAACGCCGCCAACTCGAGCGGGCGATCACCCTGCACGCTGTGGCCCGCGCCGTCGACGCGGGCGACCTCGGCGGTTGGCACTCGTCGGCGCAGCTCGGCCTCGTGCTCGTCGCGCAGGATGGAACTGGGCTCCATGCCGCGCACCAGCAGCAGCGGTACCGGCAGCGCTTCGAAGCGTTGCCATTGGGCCTCGGTGTGCACCGCGGGGTCGTCGTCGGCTGCTCCGGGTTCGGCGATCGGCTCGCCGTCGCGAGTGCGCGCGTGGCGCCACACCCACGAGCCGTCCTCTTGCTGGAGCGCGTTGTGCAGAATGCCGCGGCGGAGCGACGACACCGAACGTGTGGGGTTGAACTCGATGGTGCGCGCCAACAGGTCGTCGAAGTCCTGGAACGACGCCGGGCCGTTGATGAACTTGCCGATGACGGCAGTGGCCGCCTCGTCGCGTGACGGGAGGACGTCGACCAGCACCACGCGCCGGACGAGATCGGGTGCAACCTGACTGAGCGCCATCGTGGTGAGCCCGCCGAGCGACATGCCGACGATCGCGACCGCGTTCGGAGCGAGGGCGCCGACGACGACCGCGATGTCGCGGGCCACGTCGTCGAGCGACAACGCCCCGCGGATGCTGCCGTCGGAGTGGCCGTGGCCGGGCAGGTCGATGGCGACCAGCGGTCGGCCGAGCGCCATCGCCACGGTGTCCCACGTGTGTGCGTTCTGGCCGCCGCCGTGCAGCAGCACCAGTTCGGGGTCGCGGTCGCCCCACACGAGCGCGCTCAGGCGATGACCCGCGCGCACCTCCACCGACTCGCGGCGCACGGTGGGCGGCGCGTCGAACGGCAGTCCGTACTCGGCCGCGTTCTCGTGGAACAGCCCGAACTCGTCGTACTCCAGATTCCCCATGCGGCCGACACTAACGAGGGCGCCGCGCCGGGCTCCGCTCAGGACCTCGGTGCCATGGCGTCGCCGGGCAGGTTGCCGTCGGGGTGCAATGCGGACTGGAAGCGCCGCATCCCGGCCAGCCAGCGGTCGCGGTCGACGGCCTTGCGCTGCACGTAGGTGGCCACCTCCGGGTGGGGGAGGACGAGGAACGTCTCGTCGCGCACGGCCTGGATGCAGAGCGCCGCCACATCCTTGGGTTCGAGCACGCCGTCGCCGCCGGCCACGCCACCGTCCAGGATCGTGTTCTCGGACGGGTCGACGCCCTGGAAGTCGGGGCTGTTCTGGATGATGTTCGTCCGCACCGCCTGAGGGCACAGCACCGACACGCGGATGCCCTGGTGATGATGGGTGACGGAGAGCCATTCAGCGAGCGACACCGCGGCCGCCTTGGTGATGGAGTACGACATCGACCCGATCTGGGTGAGCAGCCCCGCCGCCGAGGCAGTGTTGAGCAGGTAGCCCTCACCGCGGGCGATCATCGACGGCAGCACAGCACGTGCCGCGTAGATGTGCGCCAAGCAGTGCACCTCCCACATGCGTTGGATGGCGTCGTTCGAGTCCTCGAGACCCGCGGTGGTGACGAAGCCGGCGTTCGACACGAAGAGATCGATCGGGCCGTGGGCATCGAGCGTCTCGTCGACGAGTCGTTGGATGGCCGACTCGTCGCGCACGTCGATGGCCACGCCGGTGCCGCCGACGAGGGCAGCGACGCGCTGTGCCTGGGCGCCGTCGAGGTCGGCCACCACCACGTGTCGGGCGCCCTCCTCGTGCGCGGCGATGGCGATGGCCTCGCCGATGCCTGATCCGCCCCCGGTGACGACGACCACTCGATCCTTCAGTTCCATGGCGCGACCGTAGAGCGTCGGTGTCGGGCGGGCCGAAGGCGACCGGTCGACGGGTCACCTACGATGCCGTCGGTGAGGGCCGTGACCATCGAACCAGGCGTGGCCGACAGCGTGCGCGTCGAGGATGTTGCCGAACCCGATGCCGCCACGGGCCCCATCCTCGCGGCCTCGGTGGTGGTCGGCGTGTGCGGTACCGACGCCGAGATCGTGGCCGGCATCCACGGCACCGCTCCTCCCGGCCAGGCACGGATGATTCTCGGTCACGAGTCGCTTGGTCGGGTGCTCGAGGCCAGTCCAGGCACGGGGGTGCAGCCGGGCGATCTGGTGGTGGGCATCGTCCGTCACCCCGATGCCGTGCCGTGCCCGAACTGCGCCATCGGCGAGTGGGACATGTGTCGCAACGGCGAGTACACCGAGCACGGCATCAAGTCCATCGACGGGTTCATGTCCGATCGGTGGCGGGTCCAGCCGAGCTTCGCCGTGCGGGTGGACCCGGCACTCGGCGATCTGGGCGTGCTGATCGAGCCGACCAGCGTGGTGGCCAAGGCATGGGAGCAGATCGACGCCACCCGCGGCCGTGCCCTGTGGGAGCCGCAGCGGGTGCTCGTCACCGGCGCCGGCCCCGTGGGTCTGCTGGCTGCCTTGCTGGGAGTGCAGCAGGGGCTGGAGGTGCACGTGCTCGATCGCGCCACGTCGGGCCCGAAGCCTGGTGTGGTGCGCGACCTTGGCGCGACGTACCACTCGGGCGCGATCGCCGACGTCGGCTTCGAGCCCGACATCGTCATCGAGTGCACGGGCGACGGTCAGTTGGTCGTCGACGCCGTCACCCATGTCGCCCGCGGCGGCGTCGTGTGCCTCATCGGCTCCGGAGGTGGCGGTGCCACGACGGGCCTGGCCGCCGCCGACCTGGCCACCAAGGTGATGCGCAGCAACAACCTGGTGGTCGGCATCGTCAATGCCAATCGCCGCCACTTCGACCGCGCCGCTCAGGCGTTGGCCGATGCGGACCACGACTGGCTGGCCCGCTTGATCACGCGACGAGTCCCGCCCGATCGGGTGCTCGAGGCGCTGACTCGTGAACCCGACGACATCAAGGTCGTCGTGGACTTCGGCGGATGACCGTGCCGGGCGCCGTGGCCTGCACCACCGAGCAGCTCGTCCTCGGCGAGGGCATCCGCTGGGACGCGCGCCGCGACGAGCTGCTCCACCTGGACATTCTGGAAGGGCGCGTGTTCCGCGACAGGGTCGCCGACGACGGGTCGCTCGTCCCTGTGCTCGAGTACCGCCTGCCCACCACGGTGGGCGCCATCGCCCCGATCGAGGGCGACGACGGTTGGGTGCTGGCTGCGGGTCGGGGGATCGTGCACCTCGGTCCTGACGGCACGCATCGAACGATCGTCGACGTGCTCGGTCCGAGGGCGCGCATGAACGACGCGACCTGCGATCCGCAGGGTCGGCTGTGGGCGGGGGCGATGGCCGAGGATCATCGCGAGGGCGGCGGGACGCTGTACCGCCTCGACCGCAAGGGTCGTTGCGAGCTGATGCTCGACGGGTTGACCATCCCCAACGGAGCGGGCTGGAGCCCGGATGGTCGGATGATGTACTTCATCGACAGCATCCCGCGCACGATCACTGCGTTCGACTTCGATCCGGAGAGTGGTGACATCCGCGGTGGGCGGGTGTTGATCCGCATCCCCGACGACGTCGGCGGCCCGGACGGGATGACTCTCGACGCCGCCGGCGACCTATGGATCGCCGTGTACGGCGGCGCGCAGGTGCGCCGCCACGCACCGGATGGCGCGCTGCGCCGGGTGTACCCGGTTCCTGCCGCGCAGAGCACGTGCTGCGCGTTCGCCGGCCCCCGACTGGATCGCCTCTACGTCACGACTGCGACCGAGTTCTGGACCGACGAGCAGCGCCGAGCGGAGCCCGCCGCCGGACTCGTCTACCGACTCGATGCCGTGACCGGTGTGACGGGACGCCCGGCATCGCCGTTCGTTCCGGAACCCGCCTGGTGGGCCTCCGTCACGACGTGATCGCCGTCCGCGAGGCCGTTCAGGCGGCGCGGATGGTGGGTGGTCCGGTGGTGGTGATGTGGCCGCCGGGTCGGACGACCGTGAGCGTGCGGTCGGGGGCGAGGTGCAACTGCCAGCCGCCTTCGTGGACCAGGTGGTGATGGCGCGAGCAGAGTGGCAGGAGATTGTCGATGTCCGTGAAGCCCTGCTGCAGCCCGTACCAGGACACGTGGTGGGCTTGGGTGTGTTCGAACGGGACGTCGCACAGCGCGCACGTCCGGTACAGGACGCGTAGTGCGCGTCGTTGGGCCCGGTTCGCCA
>JANOET010000410.1:0-2796 GCA_031413415.1 Acidimicrobiaceae bacterium | reverse complement strand
CTGACCGCGACGGCGACCGCAATCGAACACGCGGCGAAAGTGCTGCTGCACGAAAATGCACGGGATGTCGAAGCCGCGAAAGCACCGAGTGCGAGGCCATCTACCAGGTCGACAACCTGATGACCATGTGGGCGTCGTTGTCACCCGAGGACCAGGCCGCGTTCAACTTCGACCCCACCTCGGTCGATTGGCCGAAGTACATCAGCACCATCCACCTGCCCTCGATCGTGCACCACTCGCGAGCGAAGACGAAGCCGGGCAAGAACAAGGTCGACCGTGAAGCTCGTCTGCGCCGCAACGTCCTGTCTCCTGACCGCCACCTCGCCGCGTTCGACCTGGAGAACACGCTCATCTCCAGCAACGTGGTCGAGAGTTACTCGTTCCTCGCGACCCGCCGGCTGAACGTGCCCGAGCGCGTGCGCTACGTGCTGCGCACGCTGGCCGAGGCACCGACGCTCAGCAGCATCGACCGCAAGGACCGCGCCGACTTCCTGCGCTTCTTCTACCGCCGCTACGAGGACGCTCCGATCGACCAGATCGCCGAGGACTCGAAGGACCTGCTCGCTCAGTTGATCATCGCCAAGAGCTTCCCGGCCGGCCTGCGCCGTGTTCGCGAACACCGCGCCCTGGGTCACCGCACGATGCTCATCACGGGCGCGATGGACTTCGCCGTGGAGGGACTGCGACCGTTGTTCGACGAGATCGTCGCCGCGAAGATGAGCACCCGCGCCGATGGCACGTACAGCGGCAACCTGTCCGTGGTCCCGCCCACCGGCGAGACCCGGGCCCAGATCCTGGCCGACTACTGCGAGGCCGAAGGCTTGAAGCTCGAAGAAAGCATCGCCTATGCCGACTCGAGCAGCGATCTACCCATGCTCGAAGCCGTCGGCTTCCCCGTCGCCGTGAACCCCGAGACTCGGCTCGCGGCCATCGCCCGCAAACGCGGCTGGCTGGTGGAGGACTGGGAGAAGGCGTCCGGCGCGCCCACCAAGCTGCTGCCCCTCGGCACCCTCATGAGCGAACGCGAACGGCGTCGCTCGTTCGTCAAGGAGCGCGCCCGGTGAGCCGCCTCGTGTTCTCCCGCAAGCCGGCACGGTTCGCTGCGGCTCGCCTCGCCGGGTCGCTCATGCCCGGGCGCGGCGCAGCGGTCGGCCCCCTGTCGCTCGAGCCGGACGAGACCCTTCCCCTGCCGACTCCGGAGTGGGTGCGCCTCAACCCGCGCCTGGCCGGCATCTGCGGCAGCGATCTCGCCCTGGTCGACGGCAGCGCTGCGGCGTACTTCGACCCGCTCGTCAGCTACCCCTTCACGCCGGGCCACGAAGTGGTCGCCGACGTCGAAGGAACCAATCGGCGAGTCGTCGTCGTTCCCGTGCTGTCATGCGTCACGCGCGGCATCTCGCCGCTCTGCCACGCCTGCGAGCGCGGCGCGATCCACCTCTGCGAGCGAGTGGCCTTCGGTCACCTCGGACCCGGTCTGCAGACCGGGTTCTGCGCCGACACCGGCGGCGGGTGGAGCCGCGAGATGATCGCTCACCCCAGCCAACTGGTCGACGTGCCGGATGATGTCGACGACGCAGCGGCGGTGCTCATCGAGCCCACCGCCTGCGCGGTGCACGCGGCACAGCGGTACACCGGCAAGGAGACCGTCATCATCGGCGCCGGCACGCTGGGCCTGCTCACGCTCGCCGCGATCACGGCCACACGAGACCGCGAGCGCACCGGCCCCGTCATCGTCACGGCGCGCTACGCCGAGCAGAAGCGCCTCGCCATGGAACTGGGCGCCGACATCGTCTGCGCCACCGACGAGCTGCCACGGTGGGTGCGTTCCGCCACGAGTTCGCTCGTGTTCGGCGATCAGCTCACCTGCGGGGCGCCGCACGTCATCGACTGCGTCGGCAGCAGCGACTCGCTGCAGCAGGCGCTGCAGGTCGTCGCTCCCGGCGGCGAGGTGCAGGTGGTCGGCATGCCCGGCAACGTGTCGCTCGAGCTGACGTCGCTGTGGCACCGCGAGACCGCCATCCGCGGCTGCTACGCCTACACCCGCCCCGACTTCGACACCGCCATCGAACTGGTTCGCCGATTCGATCTGGGCCGCATGGTGTCGGCCACCTATTCGCTGAAGGACTACACCGACGCGATCGCCCATGCCGCACAGGCCGGGCGGCGCGGTGCCGTCAAGATCGCATTCGACATGCGTGACACGAGGAGCAACTGATGGGCCGTCCCGGATTCGTCCACGAGGTCGACCGTTCCACCCCGCCGGTGTTGTTCTGGCGCGGCGAGAACTTCTCGCTCGAGAAGCTGCCCGCCGGACGCAGCCGCGTCATCTACCCACCCGAGCCGCTGCCCGCGCTGAAGGACATCGACGGGGCGATCCGCCACGCGCTGCTGAACCCGCACGACCGGGACCCACTGCCCGCGCTGCTGTTCCCGGGCATGAAGCTCACCATCGCGTTCGACGACGTCAGCCTGCCGCTGCCGAAGATGCGTCGGCCCGACATCCGCCAGCGCGTCATCGAGGCCGTGCTCGACCTGGCCGCCGCCGCCGGCGTCGACGACGTCCACCTCATCGCCGCGCTGGGCCTGCACCGCCGCATGCACGAGTACGAGCTGCGCCATGCGCTCGGCGATCGCATCTACGACGCGTTCCACCCCCGCGGCATGCTCTACCAGCACGACGCGGAGGACCCCGACAACCTGTCGGTCATCGGCACCACCGATCACGGCGAGGTGCTCGAGATCAACAGGCGTGCGGCCGACAGCGACCTCGTCGTGTACGTGAACATCAACTCGGTC
>JANOET010000409.1:0-8592 GCA_031413415.1 Acidimicrobiaceae bacterium | reverse complement strand
TCGCCCCGATCACACCGACGGCGTGCGAATCATCGACCATGACCGAGGCACCATAGCGGTCGGCGAGGTCACAGATCGTCTTCAGATCCGCGATGGGACCGTCCATCGAAAAGACCCCGTCGGTGGCGATGAGCCGGTAGCGCGCGCCCGCCGCGTCCTTCAGGCACTGCTCGAGCTCGGCCATGTCGTTGTTGGCGTAGCGCGCACGCTGCGCCCGGCACAGTCGGATGCCATCGATGATCGACGCGTGGTTCAACGCGTCGCTGATGACGCAGTCCTGCTCGTCGAGAATGGTTTCGAACAAGCCGCCGTTGGCGTCGAAGCACGAGCCGTAGAGGATGGTGTCCTCGGTGCCGAGGAACGCCGAGATCCGCGCCTCGAGCTCCTTGTGCACGCTCTGCGTGCCGCAGATGAAGCGCACCGACGCCATGCCGAACCCGTGCTCGTGCACCGCCGCCGCGGCCGCCTCGACGAGCGCAGGATGGTCCGCCAGGCCGAGGTAGTTGTTCGCACAGAGGTTCAACACACGGCTGCCATCGGCGAGTTGAATGTGGGCCGACTGCGGCGAGGCGATGACGCGCTCGTGCTTGAACAGGCCCTCGTCCACCAGGCCTGCGGTGCGTTCCTGCAGGTCGGCCAATAATCCGGTACGCATGTACCGAGAATACGCCATCCCCGCACCGCTCGCTGCGGCCCCGCTTCCCTTCCACCGAACTTGGTGTATCGTTGGTGTATGTCACGCACCAACATCGACATCGACGACGAGGCATGCGAGCGAGTCATGCGCATGTACAACCTCGAAACCAAGCGCGACGCCATCAATCTGGCGTTGCGCAAGCTCGCCATCGAGCCCATGACCAAGGATGAAGTGCTGGCGATGCGCGGCTTCTGGAAGGACCGCCCTCCCGTCGACATGGCCGAGTTGCGTGCCGATCGGTACTCGAATCTGCATGCTGATCGCTGACAGCTCGGCGTGGGTGGAGTACCTGCGCCGCACCGAATCCCCGGCGGATCTCGCGCTCGACGCGGCGGTCGCACGCGACGAGGTCGTGGTCCCCGAGTTGGTCAAGGCCGAACTGCTCGTGGGGGCTCGATCGAACGACGAACTGCGTGCACTGAGGCGCATGCTCGAGCACTTCGACGTGCTCCTCCTCGCACCCCGCGACGACCTCGACCGGGCGGTCGCCCTCCACCTGCAGTGCAGGTCCGTCGGTGTCACACCAAGAGGGCTCATCGACTGCACCATCGCCGCGATGGCGATGCGGGTCGGTCTGCCGGTGCTGCATCACGATCGCGACTTCGCGGCGATCGCCTCGGTGGCCGGCATCACCCAGGCGCCCGGCTCGCTCGGTCGTGGGTGACCCCGGCGCATCTGGGTACTGTCCGGCCATGAGCGCCGCGCTGCAGGTCCAGGTCGAGCCCGAGTCGGTCGGAATGTCGAGCGATCGGCTCGCTCGCATCGACCGCCATTTCCGTCAGTACGTCGACGACGGCCGACTGCCGGGTTGGCAGGTCGTCGTGGCCCGGCACGGCGAGGTGGTGCACAGCAGCACCTACGGCCATCGGAACGTCGAAGCCGGACTGCCGGTGGAGGACGACACCATTTGGCGTATCTACTCGATGACCAAGCCGATCACTGCGGTGCTCGCGTTGCAGCTGTGGGAAGAGGGTGCGTTCGAACTGAACGACCCGGTGCACGAGTACATCCCGTCGTTCGCACGCACCAAGGTGTGGCGGTCCGGCAGCCTCACGTCGCCCGTGCTCGAGCCGGTGGTCGAGACGATGCGGCTGTGGCAGCTGTTCGCGCACATGTCAGGGCTCACCTACGGGTTCATGTACAACCACCCGGTCGACGAGTTGTACCGCCGCGCCGGCTTCGAATGGGGCGTGCCGAACGACACCGACCTGGCAGGAGTGTGCGACGTGCTCGCGGGTCTCCCGCTGCTGTTCCAACCCGGCGCCGAGTGGAGCTACTCGATGGGTCTCGACGTGCTCGGCCGCGTGCTCGAGATGGTGTCGGGTCTTTCGCTCGACGAACTGTTGCGAACCCGCGTGCTCGAACCGCTGGGGATGCACGAGACGACCTGGCACGTCGCCGATGTGAACCACCACCGTCTGGCTCGCCTGTACGGCGCCGACCCGGGCACACGGCAGGCCATCCCGCTCGACGTGATGGGTGACTTGGCGAAGTCGCCGCCCCAGGCGTTCCTCGGCGGCGGTGGCCTGCAGAGCACGGCGCACGACTACCAGCGGTTCGTGCAGATGCTCGTGCGCGAAGGCGAGCTCGACGGCGTCCGCATCCTGTCGCCCCGAACGGTGCGCTACATGCGCAGCAACCACCTGCCGAACAACACCGATCTCACTGCGTTCGGCCGGCCGCTGTTCTCGGAGACCACGTTCGACGGCGTGGGGTTCGGTCTCGGCGTCAGCGTCATGCTCGACCCCGTGAAGGGCAAGGTGCCCGGCAACCCCGGCGAGTTCGCGTGGGGCGGTGCGGCCAGCACCGCGTTCTGGGTCGATCCGGTCGACGACCTGACGGTGACGTTCTTCACCCAGTTGCTGCCGAGCAGCGTGCATCCCATCCGTAGCCAGCTGAAGCAGCTGGTGTACCAGTCGTTCCTCGACTGATCGCTCAACGGGCGGCGTCTCGGCGCGCAGCACGCTTTGCCGCCTGAGCGCGCGCGGTGCCCACGACGACACGGGTCGCCGCAGCACCGACGGCCACGAAGGTGAGCGCGAGTGCAATCCAGCGATACACGAAGTTGCCCGCGTCGGTGCCCGCCAACGCGCCGTGCAGGCTGGTGAGCCACACCGCGATATAGGCGAAGTAGTGGATGAACTTCCAGAGGTCGCGCGGCATTCGCTTCTGCACCAGCGACGTGCCCTGCACCACCACGATCAACCAGAACGCGACGACGCCGAGCGCGACCGGCGTGGTCTTCCACGACGCCATTCCGGGCACGAAGAGATCGCCCCAGCTGAAGTGGACGAAGTTGTCGGCCACCAGCGCCAGCATGTGCACGACGATCAGCACGCACGCCAGTGCGCTGAACCAGCGGTGCATCGCGAGCAGCCACACCGGACGGTCGATGGGCTTGAGGGCGCGCGTGCTGATGAGGACGCCCCAGACGAGGCTCGCCACGAGCAGGATCGCGGCCACCATGCCGGTGGAGCGCGACACCCACCACCAGAACTGCGGATCGATGGCGACGATGGCCAAGAAAGGTCACTCCAAGGGATCGGTCGAAACGACACTCTCCCACGCCGCATTGGAAAAAGCGCGACCGTTGCCATACACGACGCGCGCGCCGAGCCCGTCGGTCTGCAGGCGCGGCAACGCGCTGCGCGCGCCACGCACGATGGCCATCGTGGCGTGCATCTCGGCCTCGGCGGCCGTAGCGGCGAGCACGGCCGCGTGGACCGGGGCGTCGAAGCCGCTCGGAATGGGCAACGCGCTGTCGGGGTCGAGCAGGTGGTGCGCCGGTTGACCGTCGTCGCTGACCCACGAGCGGCGCAGCGTTCCGGAACTGCCCAACGCACCGCGGGTGAGCATCACGTGCATGGCCGGCTGCTCGGGCTCGAACGCGGCGTCGAGCGCCACCCGCCACCGGCCGTCGAAGGGACCTTCGCCCATGACGCGCACGTCGCCACCGACGTCGACCATGGCGCCGGCGGCGCCGTTGGCGATCAGTACTCCGGCCACGATGTCGGCGGCGAGGCCCTTGCCGATGGCGCCCGCGTCGACGGCCGTGCCGGGCGGCAACCGCACCGTCATCTGGTTCAGGTCGACGACGAGGCCGCGGATCTGACCGCGGCGCTGCACGCCGATGGGAAGCTCGGTGACCGCCGCCGGGTCGTGCACGCTGGTGGAGTACCCGAGGCGCACGATGGGTGCGAGCATCGTGGGATCGAACGAGCCGTCCGTGAGCGTGAAACCGTGCACCATCGCCTCGAGCAGTTCGATCGTGCATTCGTCGACCACGACGGCTGCTCCCTGCGCGTCGTTGAGACGGCTGAGGTCGCTGCTCGGCCGGAACCGACTCCACCTCGCTTCGAGGAACGCGAGCCGATCGCGGGCGAGCGCAAGGTGACCCGGCGATCCGTCGGTGACCTCGACGACCACCGTCGAACCCATTCCGCGGAACTGCTCGCGCAGGACGGTGGCCGGCACGGGATCAGCCGGAGGATTTGGTGGTGGCGGCAGGTGGTGGCGCTGGCTGGCCGGAGGTCGTGACCGGGCGAGGCGCGGGTGCCGGAGTGGGGGCGGGTGTGGGAACGGGGACGACGATCTCTTCCACGACTACGGCCCCCGAGGCGTCGGTGGCCGGTGCGGACAACACGATCACCGACGTGGACGTGGTGGCGTTCGCCAACTCGCGAGCCGCGGCATCGCGTGCGGCGTTGTCCTTGGACTCCTGCTCCTGGCTCGCGTGGGCGAGCGAGGCGACCAGACCGAGCACCAACGAGATGGTGCCACCGGCGGTGAGGATCTTCGCGGCCTGGCCGTGCCGGATCGGAGTGTCGGATGATGCGCCGCGGAGCGCCGCCACGCGATCGGCAGCGCCCGGCTCAGTCATCGTCGGACGAACTGTCGTCGTCGTCGGACCCGCCTCCGCCGCTGTTGCCACTGTCGTCGTCGCTCGTGGTTGCGGTGGAGTTGTCCTCGTCGACTGTCGTCTGTGTGGAGTTGCCCGTGGAGTTCGCGGTGGAGGTGTTCGTCGAGTTGCTCGTGGCACCCGAGCTGGCGGTGGCCGTCCCCTGCGTGGTGGACGAGCGGATGCCGACCGACGGGGTGATCTTCCCGAACAGCAAGTTGGCACGGAAGTCGACAATGTCGTCGCCCTTCTGGAAGGTGACGAGCGCGTTGAGCCCGTCGACCTGGTCGAGCGCAATGACCAACCAGCCGTCGGCGGCCTTGGCCGATTCGATGCGCAGCACGTCGCCGGCCGTGTCCAGCACGACCGTGCCGGACTCGCCGACCCTGAACGCCTTCAGGGTGGCGGCCGGTGCCGCAGCCACGGTGGTGACGCTGGCCGAGGTGGAGACGTCGGCCGAGGTGGTGGCACCGGACGAGGAGGACGACGAGGAGGCCTCGTCGACGAGTTGCACGACGGTGTTGCTGGCGGGGGCGGCGCTGCGCAGAACCTGGGTGTTGACCAGCGCCGCGGCAGAGCCAGCGACCAGTACGCCCGTGAGCGAGAGCACCGTTGCGACCCGAGCCTTCATCCGTCCTGTCCCTGATCCGTCCCGACGGCCACACCCTGTTGTGGACCATCCCGTGGACACAAAACTACGCCCAACCTCTCCAACAGGGAGCGGCGCTTCGTACAAGAATCGTCAAAAGATCACCGTCCGCGCCGATCAAACACCGGTCGCGCCGCATTTCAGGACAGAATGCATCCGTGAAGATCCTGCTCGTCGAGGACGACCGTTCCATTGCCAGTTCCGTGGTCGAGGGCCTCGAGGCCAACGGATTCGCCGTCACGCACGTCGCCAGCGGCGCCGGTGCGCTCGCTGCAGGCGAACACGACCTCGTCCTGCTCGATCTGGGGCTGCCCGACATGGACGGCCGCGACGTCTGCCGCGAGCTGCGGCTGAAGACCAAGGCGCCGATCATCATGCTCACGGCCCGGTCGGAGGAGTTCGACCGGGTGCTCGGCCTCGAGCTCGGCGCCGACGACTACGTGACGAAGCCGTTCAGCTTCCGCGAGCTCGTCGCCCGCATTCGCGCAGTGTCGCGCCGGTCGAGCGCCGAAGGGGGTCCCGCGGCCGACGATCCCGCGACGCCACAGGCCATCGGCGGTCTGCGCATCGACCGTCGCACCCGTCGCGTGTTCATCGACGAGACCGAGGTACAGCTCACCGCCAAGGAGTTCGACCTGCTCGCGTTTCTCGCCGAGGACATCGGCGCGGTCCGCACCCGTACGGAGATCCTCGAGAACGTGTGGGACGCCCATTGGTACGGCCCCACCAAGACCGTCGACGCCCACGTCGCCTCACTCCGCAAGAAGCTTGGCGGCCACGAATGGATCCAGGCCGTTCGTGGTGTCGGGTTCCGGTTGGAGCCGCCCGAATGAAGTGGCGGCTTCTGGCCGCCTTCGCCGGACTCATCACGGTCATCCTGCTCGCCCAGGACCTGCCGCTCGTCGGGTATCTGCGCAAGATCGAATTCGAACGCGTCATCGCGGGCCTCGAACGCGACGCGTTCCTGATCGCCGGCAACGCGGAGGACGTGCTGTCGAACGAGCAGCCCGAGACCACGGTCGACGACCTGCAGGCCACCATCGACGCGTATGTCGCGGCCGAAGGCGGCCGCGTGGTGATCGTCGACGCGAGCGGACTGCTCGTCGTGTCCTCCGACCCCACCGATGTGCGTGGCGAGCAGTTCGCCACCGACCTCCGACCCGAGCTGCAGGAAGCGCTGAACGGCAAGGTCGCGACGGGCGAACGCAACTCGAACACCCTCGGCGGCGCGCTCGTGTACGTGGCCGTGCCCGTCCTGTCGGGTCCCCGGGCCGAGGGTGCGGTGCGCATCACCTACCCCGCTGGCGTCATCGACGATCGCACCGCCGAGAAGACGCGCGGGCTCATCCTCGTGGGCGTCATCTCGCTCATCGGTGCTGCGTTCGCGGCGATCCTCATCTCCAGTTCGTTCACGTCACCGATCCGTCGTCTGCAGCGCACCACCGAGAAGCTGGCCGAGGGCGACATGTCGCAGCGCGCCGCAGAGGAAGGTCCGCCCGAGATCCGCAGCCTGGCCCGGTCCTTCAACTCGATGACCGAGCGGCTGGAAGGTCTACTCGATCAACAGAGAGCGTTCGCCGGCGACGCGTCGCACCAGTTGCGCACGCCGCTCACCGCGCTCCGCCTACAACTGGAACGTGCCGCCGACATGGTCGACACCGACCCCGAGGGGGCGCGCGAGCGAGTCGAGGCGGCGTCCGAGGAGACCGAGCGGCTGCAACGCCTGGTCGAGGGGTTGCTGATGATCGCACGGTCGGAGGGCTCCAAGCCCGACACCGAAGTGGTCGACGTCAGTCAGCTGGTCGCCGACCGGTTCGACGTGTGGGAGCAGTTCGCGGCCGAGCGAGGTGTCATCATCGTCACCAACGCTGCGCCGGGGCTGCGCGCCACTGCGGTGCCCAACGCGCTCGAGCAGATCGTCGACAACTACGTCGACAATGCGCTCGGTGTCGCGCGTGAGGGCGACACGATCTCGATCGTCGCCCAGGCCTACGCGGGCACCGTCGGCGTGCACGTCATCGACGAAGGACCGGGCATGCGGCCCGAGCACCTCGAGCACGCCTTCGACCGGTTCTGGCGGGCGCCCGACGCGCCGCACGGCGGCTCGGGCATCGGTCTCGCCGTGGTGCAGCACCTGGCCGAGCTGAGCAGTGGCCATGTGGTGCTGCGCAACCGCACCGACCGAACCGGCCTCGACGCCTGCGTCATCCTCCCCGCAGCCCCAACCGCGCGAACTTGAGTTCCTGGTGAACGGCGCGAACTGAAGTTCCTGGTGAACGCGACGCGACCCGTCACGCGAGCGAGATCTCGACTGCGACCTGGCCGGCTCGTGGGTGCGTGGCCGTCACGGTGACGGTCGTGTCCGCTTCGGCACGGACCGTCCACGACGCGAGCACCCGCTCGGGTGTGCCGTCGTTCTTGCCGAACGCGAAGCGATGGTCCAGCCGTCCGCCCAGTTGGCCGAGCTCGACCCGGGCGTTCCCGCCCACCATCTCGGCGCCGACCAGTTCGGCCACGAGCGGCAGCACCATTCGGTCGCGCTTCGCTCGCTCGGAGATGTACGTGGGCAGGTAACCGCTGTTGGCGATGCCGACCTCGACGCGCCACACGTCGTCGGCGAGGCGCTGGACTCGCGTGTGCGGAACGTCGAGGCGCGGTGAACACAGCGCCTGGTACACCGCGAACTCGGCGTGCGGACGCACCTCGTCGAGCAGGCGAGGACCGGGCGCGTTCTGCCACACGTGGATCTCGTCCCAGCCACCGATCTCGACGCGACCGAGTTGCGGGTGGTCGAACGGCGCCCATGCGGCGTACAGCTCGGGGTGGTGCGTCGTCACCCAGCGGTAGACCGCCAACTCCTCGGCCTCGGTGGGGCCGGTGTACCAGATGTGCGTGCCCGGCTTGGTGCCCGTCACCCGCTGGATGACGTCCCAGAACTCGGTGGTCCATCCGTAGACCCCGGCGTGTTCGTAGGCCCAGTCGTCGCCCGCGCCGCTCATCAACTCGCTCTTGTCGAACGTGAAGTCCTCGTACACCGAGTGGGCGGTGTAGCCGGTGAGCGCGGTGCCCTTCTCGCCGAACGTCTTCCACACGTACAGGTCGAGCGGCGGCAACGCACTGTCGCCGACGGTGCTGCTCGGTCGCAGCAGGACACCACCGCTGGTGTGGTAGGCGTTGTAGCCGCAGACGTTCGGCCTGGCGACGACGGCTCGCACGAGCGCGTCGATCTCCGGTTCGCTGAGGGGGTGGTCGCCGCTGCCGCGCACGTTGGTACCCCAGCCGGCGGGAAAGTTGCGATTCATGTCGAGACCCTCGGGTGGACGGGGCGTCGGGATCGTGAAGCCGTCG
>JANOET010000408.1:0-9384 GCA_031413415.1 Acidimicrobiaceae bacterium | reverse complement strand
AACGCCACCACCGAGTTCGTGGTCACGAGTGGACTCGTCGCGGGCTCCACCCCCGAGTCCGCACTGGACGGCTTCTGCACGAGTGGCGACGTCGCATTCAGCGCACCGGTCGAGACGACACTGCTCGGCTCACCTGCCCTGCAACAGGACGGCACCGTCGGCGCCGAGTGCAACTGGGCGGCCGTCGACACCGTCAGCCAGCTCGAGATTCCGGCAGGCAGCACGGTCCGCGTCGTCGCCGCGGACGTGGACGGGACGATGGTGGTCGTCGTGGCTGACGCTCCTGCGGACGAGTGGGCCGACACGAGCGTCGACATCGAGCTCATGATCGCCTCGATGACGACCTTGTGAGCCGTGTCGACGACGTCGGCGAACGCGACGGTTGGCGCTGCTGGCTGTGCGACGAGCCGGTCGACCGCCAGATGTCGGTGAACGACCAGCGCGGCCCGAGCGTGGACCAGATCATCACCAAGGCGAAGGCCAAGTCGAAGGGTCCCGCAGAAGAACGGCTCGCCCACCGCGGGTGCAACACCCGCAAGGGTGCCGTGGCGCCCGTCGTCCCGTGGTCGCCCGACCTGTTCGTCGTCGATCCGGCGCCGATCTTCGAAACGGCCGACGTGCTGCAACGCAAGGGCGGCAGGGTCGTCGTCGGGCGCTGCCCCACGAAGGCCGACGGTGACGACGCCGCCGCCTGGCTGGTCGACCGGCTCTCGCGGCTCGCACCCGCCTTGCAGGTCCGCGCCGCCGTCGAGCCGGGCGGCAGTCAGTTCATGCTGGTGCTCCAGGCCTGAGGCACCTCGACCGGGTCAGTTGCAGTCGTGCGAGCCCGAATCGGTGAACGCCGCGACAACGAGCGCACGCACCGAGGCCGACCACGTGTTCATGCCGTGATGCTCCCCCACCGCGTTCGAACGTAAGGGATGACGGTCAGAGCGCCGCGATGGCGGCGGGCAACGGGGCCGACGTGACGAAGTGCAGCACCTGCACGGCGCGGGTCATCGCGACGTACAGCAGCCGGGCACCACGCTCGGAGCCGTCGAAGATCTCGTGCGGGTTCACGACCACGACGCCGTCGAACTCGAGGCCCTTCACCGCTTCGGCGTGGAACAGCGGCACGTCGACGTGGCCGAGCGAATGCACCCTGTCGACCGCTCGCAGACCGATGGCAGCGAGCGCCTCGGTGAGCACGGGGAACATCGCCTCCGGAGCGATCAGGCCGCTGTTGTGGTGGCGATGCCGGACGGCGCGCAACTCGTCGGCCGCGGCCGAGGCGAGCGAGGCGTGGTCGACGAGGCGGAGCAGCGGGGCATCGCCCTCGGTGCGGACGCTGCGGCTCGCCTGAGCGGTGACGCCCGTGAACGGCAACAACCGGTTGGCGACGTCGAGGATGGGGGCCGGCACGCGGTACCCGATGGTGAGATGCGCCACCTCGGCGCCGGCGTCGGCAAGGCGAAGCAGTCGCAGCGCGTCGTCCCAGTCGCGTTGTCCGGCAGGGGTGGTGCTCTGGGCCAGGTCGCCGAGCACGGTCATCGAACCGCCCGGGCTGCGGCGACCGATGCAGCGCAAGGCGACGGCGCTGTGGTCCTGCGCCTCGTCGACCACCACGTGGCCGTAGGTGAACGGCGTGCCGACGAGCAACGAGTTCGCCTCGTCGACCAAGAACTGGTCGGCGACGGTCCAGCGTCGACGCGTGCCGCTCGGTCCGGGAACCAGCTGGTCGACCACCTTGATGGGCCGTTGAGTCGGCCACGCCTTCGTCAGCGCCGCCTTCAGCGCGGGAGCCTTCGCCCACACGTCGTCGCGGTCGTAACGGCGCAGCATGTCGCGTTCGACCATGCCGCGCAGCGAGTCGCGCCGCTTGTTCACCGGACCCTTGGCGTCGAGCGCCGCCGCCAACCACTCGGCCACCTCGTCGCGCGTGATGGTGAGTGTGCGCGCACCGAGGGGAACGCGCAGGTCCTCGTCGGGCACCTTCACGTGCTGCACGACCGCAGCCTCGAGCGCGGCGAGCATCTGTTCGCTGCCCTTCCGGCGGCGCTCGTCGGCGTCGTCCACGCCGGTGATGTCGACCTTCGGCACACACAGGTCCAGCGCCGTGCGTTGCTGCACGCTGCGCTCACCCAGGCTGGGCAGAACATTGCCGATGTAGTCGAGGAACACCCGGTTCGGTCCGACCACCAGCACGCCGTCACGCACCAGCCGACGCCGGTGCTCGAACAGCAGATAGGCGGCGCGGTGCAGACCGACCGCGGTCTTCCCGGTACCGGGACCGCCCTGCACCACCAACACCTGGTCCAGCGGGGCGCGGATGACGACGTCCTGCTCGGCCTGGATGGTGGCGACGATCTCCTTCATCGCACCGGTCCGGGCGGCACCGATCTCGGCCAGCACCGGGTCGGGAATGCCCGAGCCGGCGGTGTCGTGATCGGGGTCGTCGAGTTGCTCGTCGAGATAGGCGGTGAGCTCGCCGTCGGAGAGGGTGAAGCGACGGCGATGGGCAAGGCCGAAGGAGTCGGCGTGGGTGGCCCGGTAGAACGGCGCGGCAATGGGTGCGCGCCAGTCGACCACCACCGGGTCGTGCGCGGCGTCCTCGATGTGACGACGGCCGATGTACCAGACGTCGCCGTACTGGTCCTGGGCGCGGCGTGCCTCCTCGGTGATGCGACCGAAGAACTCACCGGCACCGGGCGTCTGCAGATCCTCCAACGCCTCGGCCACCGTGACCTCGATGTACTCCTTGGTGATCTCGTCGGCCGATGCATCGGGATCGAGACGCGAGAACCGCTCGATCATGTCGTCGCGACAGCGCAGCGAGTACGCCATGCGTTCACGTTCGAGGCCCAGATCGGGGAAGAGGTCGTCGCGCACAGGATCTGCGACCCTAGCGACTTCCCAGCCCGCCCTGGACCGGGATAACGTGCCTCGCATGGAGCAGGACGTCGTCATCGAGCAGACCGAGCAGGACACTCTCGTCGAGGAAGAGCTGTTGGTGGAGGAGATCTCCATCGACGGCATGTGCGGTGTCTACTGAGCTGCTGAACCCGCTGCTCGAGCGGCCGCTCGCCCTGCATCCGCAGGTCGCGCTGCGCCCCGAGCCGTTCGGTGCACTCGCCTACCACTACGGGAACCGTCGCCTGGTGTTCTTGCAGCACACCGACATGGTGTCGGTCGCTCAGCAACTGGCCGACCACCCGTCCCTGGCCGCCACCCTCGAGGCCTGCGCCATCGAACGCCGGCGGTGGCCGTCGTTCACCAAGGCCGTCGAGTCGTTGATGAAGTCGGAGATCATCGTTGAGCGCTGAAACCCTGGTGTCGCAACTCAAGACCGGGCTCGACGCGCCCATCTGTCTGACGTGGGAGCTCACCTACGCCTGCAACCTGCAGTGCGTGCACTGCCTGTCGTCCAGCGGCCAACGGGACTCGCGCGAGTTGAGCACCGGCGAGGCGAAGCAGGTACTCGACGAACTGCGCGACCTGCAGGTCTTCTACATCAACATAGGAGGCGGCGAGCCGATGGTTCGCCGCGACTTCTTCGAGCTCGTCGAGTACTCGGTCGGCAACGGCATCGGCGTGAAGTTCTCGACCAACGGTGCGTTCATCGACACCGAGAAGGCCCGTCGCCTCGCCTCGATGGACTACCTCGACATCCAGATCAGCCTCGACGGCGTCGACGCCGGCACCAACGACGCCGTGCGCGGCGCGGGCAGCTACGACATGGCCCGTCGGGCGATGGACAACCTCGCCGCCGCCGACTTCGGACCGTTCAAGATCAGCGTGGTCGTCACCCGCCAGAACGTGCCGCAGCTCGACCAGTTCAAGGCACTCGCCGACGGCTACGGCGCACAGCTCCGCGTCACCCGCCTGCGCCCCAGTGGCCGCGGCGTCGACAGCTGGGATCATCTGCACCCCACCAACGCGCAGCAGCGAGAGATCTACGACTGGCTGATGAGCAACGGCGAGAACGTCCTCACCGGCGACTCGTTCTTCCACCTCAATGCGTTCGGTGATCCACTTCCTGGTCTCAACATGTGTGGCGCCGGTCGAGTCGTGTGCCTCATCGACCCCATCGGCGACGTCTACGCCTGCCCGTTCGTCATCCACGACGAGTTCAAGGCCGGCAACGTGCGCGACCCCGGCGGCTTCGCCGAAGTCTGGAAGCGCAGCGATCTGTTCACCTCGCTGCGCGAACCGCAGTCGGCGGGGGCGTGTGCCAGCTGCGGCTCGTTCGACGCCTGCCAGGGTGGCTGCATGGCCGCGAAGTTCTTCACCGGGCTACCGCTCGACGGCCCCGACCCCGAGTGCGTGGGCGGCGACGGCGAAGTGGCGTTGGCCCGGTTGGCTGCGGTGCCCGTGGTGCTGAAGCCACGTCCGATGCAGGACCACACCAAGCCCACCCACGACAAGCGGAGCGGACGGCTCGTCGTCACCTAACGTGCACCACGTGAAGTGGTTGCTCATCCTGCCCGCCTACCTGCTGGGGACCTTCCCCAGCGCAGTGATGGTGGCGCGCAGTCGGGGCATCGACATCACCAAGGTCGGCTCCGGCAACCCGGGCGCCAGCAACGTGTCGCGCACCATGGGCCGCACATGGGGCGTCGCCGTGTTCGTCCTCGACGCGATGAAGGGCATCATCCCGGCCCTGGTCGGCACGTTCATGGTCGGCGAGGACAAGGTGGCGTACGCGCTCATCGCCGCGTCGGTGTTGGGCCACATGTTCCCGGTGACTCGCCGCTTCATGGGCGGCAAGGGCGTGGCCACGATGGCGGGGGCGATGTTCGTGATGCAGCCCGCCATCAGCGCCATCCTCGGCATCGTGTGGGTCGTCGTCCTGAAGGTGACGAAGAAGTCCTCGGTGGCGTCCATCGCGTTGATCATCGGCCTGCCGGTGCTGGCGCTGGTGTTCCACATCCCCCGCTGGGAGATCGCCACGATGGTGGCGATCAACGCGCTGCTCCTGTTGCGCCACGGCAGCAACATCAAACGCCTGCTGCGTGGCACCGAACTGTCGACCGCCCGCACCGACACCCCCGCTCCGCGAACTTGAGTTCCTGGTGAACACGTGGTGGTGGGGACGACGAGCGGCCTCCGCAGTAGCGTCGGGCGGGTGACCGACTTGCACGAGTTCAACCAGCAGGTGATCGCCGAGTTCCGCGCCACCGGTGGCCTGGTGGGCGGCCGATTCGAGGGCCTGCCCATGGCGCTCGTCACCCACACGGGCGCCAAGTCGGGGGTCGTGCGCACGACGCCGCTGGTGTGCAGCTTCGACGGCGATGACGTCGTCCTCGTCGCCTCGATGGGCGGCGCGCCGAACAACCCGGCGTGGTACCACAACCTCACCACCAACCCGACGGTCACCGTCGAGGTGGGCACCGACTCGTACTCGGCGTCCGTGGTCGAGACCAGCGGCGACGAGCGGCAGCGCCTGTGGGACGCCCACGCTGCGATCATGCCCTTCTTCAACGACTACGCCGCCAAGACCAGCCGCACCATCCCGGTGTTGCGACTGGTGCGCAACTGACCATGCCGCTGCTCGCGCCCCTGCAACTGGGCAATCGCACCGCCCGCAACCGGCTCATGTTCGGGCCCCACGTCACCAACCTCGGCGACGACCAGCGCCGCTTCACGTCGCGCCACACGGCCTACTACGAACGCCGCGCCAAGGCGGCTGCGGCGTCGTCGTCACCGAAGGAGCCAGCGTGCACCCGAGCGACTGGCCGTACGAGCGAGCGCCCCTGGCAGCCTCGTGCGCCGATGGTTGGGCGGCCATCTCCGCTGCGTGCCACGCACACGGAGCGACGGTCATCGCATCGCTCGACCACGCCGGCGGTCAGGGCAGCAGCGCGTACAGCCAGCGCGAGCTGTGGGCACCCAGTCGTGTGCCCGAGGTGAACTCGCGCGAGGTGCCGAAGTGGATGGAGGCTGGCGACATCGCTGCGGTGGTGCAGGGCTTCGCCGACGCCACCCGGATCGCACTCGGAGCCGGGTGCGACGGCGTCGAGATCAACGCGGGCCAGCACAGCCTCGTGCGCCAGTTCCTGAGCGGGCTCACCAACCACCGGGGCGACGAGTGGGCCGAACGCACGCTGTTCGCCAGGCAGGTCATCCGTGCGGTTCGGGCGGCGGCCGGCGAAGCGGTCGTCGGACTGCGCCTGTCGTGCGACGAGCTCGCGCCGTGGGCAGGCATCACGCCCGAGATGGCGCCTGACATCGCGTCCGAGTTGGTGGCCGAAGGCATCGACTACGTCGTCGTGGTGCGCGGGTCGATCTTCTCGGTCGAGAAGACCCGTCCCGACTTCCACGAGCCGCCGGGCTTCAACATCGCCCTCTGCCGTTCGGTGAAAGACGCACTGCCCACCACGCCCGTGTTCCTGCAAGGCTCGCTCGACGCGCAGACCGCCGACTGGGCCGTGTCCGAGCGGATGTGCGACGGCACCGAGATCACCCGCGGCCAGATCGCCGACCCCGACCTGGCAACGAAGCTGGCCGAGCGACAATTCGACCGCATCCGCCCGTGCATCCGCTGCAACCAGTCGTGTCAGGTGCGCGACGCCCGAAACCCCATCGTCACCTGTGTCGGCGAGCCGTCGAGCGGCCACGAGACCGACGACCCGAACTGGCTGGCCGTGTCGCCGCGTCCACGCGACGTCGTGGTCGTCGGCGGCGGCGTCGCCGGCATGGAGACCGCCCGCATCGCCGCAGCGCGGGGCCATCACGTCCGCATCGTCGAGCGGTCCGACCGTCTGGGTGGCGTGGCCGCGGTCATCCCCCACGCCGTCCCCCTGGTCGACTGGCTGGCACGCGAAGTCGAGGACGCCGGCGTACTCGTTCAACTCGGCGCCGGCGATGTCGTTCCCGCCGCCGACGAGGTGATCGTCCAGTGCACCGGCGCGCAACCGGGTCGGGTCCCGTTCGACGTCGCCGAGGGCGCTGTGCTGATCGACGTGCTCGACGCGTGGCGAGCCGTGTTCCACGACGGAGCTGCGCCGTGGCCCGATGCCGGACCCGTCGTCCTGTTCGACCCCATCGGAGGGCCCATCGCCGTCGCCATCGCCGAGCAGCTCGGCGACCGGGCCGTGCTCGTCACGCAGGACCAGATCGCCGGCAACGAGCTGTCCCGTACCGGTGATCTGGCTCCGGCCAACACTCGGCTCGCGCAGCGAGGGGCGCACATCGAACGCCGCACGCTGCTGCGCGCCGTCCGCCCCGGCGAGGTCGAGCTGGAGGACCGCTTCAGCGGCGAACGCCGAGTCCTGGGTTGCGTCGGCGTGGTCGACTGCGGGTTCCGTCTGCCCACCGACCCACTGCCCGACGTGCATCATCAGGCCGGCGACTGCGTGGCCCCGCGCACCATCCTCGAAGCCGTGCTGGAAGGTCGCCGCGTTGCCCTCTCGCTCTGAGTTGTCGCGGCCCGCCGCAGTCCTGTGGGACATGGACGGCACCATCGTCGACACCGAGCCGTACTGGATCGCCACCGAGTACGAGCTGGTCGCCGAGTTCGGCGGCGAATGGGACGACGACAAGGCGCACTCGTTGGTCGGCAAGGACCTGCGCGACTCGGCTGCGATCATCCGCGACCGGGGCAGCGTCGACCTTCCCATCGACGACATCGTCAACCGCTTGCTCGACGGTGTCATCGCCCGGGTGCAACAGCACGTGCCGTGGCGCCCTGGTGCGAGAGAGTTACTGGCCGCGGTCCGCAAGTCCGGTGTTCCGAATGCACTGGTGACGATGAGTTGGACCCGCTTCGCTCACGCGGTGGTCGCCGCGCTGCCGCCCGGCACGTTCGACGTGGTGATCACCGGCGACGAGGTCTCACAGGGCAAGCCCCACCCCGAGCCGTACCTCGCCGCCGCCGCGAAGCTGGGAGTTCGCGCCAGGGACTGCGCAGCCATCGAGGACTCGCCCACCGGTGTGCGCAGCGCGGTCGCTGCCGGCTGTCGCACGTTCGCGGTGCCGAACGTCGTCGACATCGCGCCGTCGTCCGAGTACATCCGGGTGGGGTCGCTGCACGAGATCGACCTGGCGAGGCTCGGCATCCCGGCCACCGACCGCGCCCCTCGTCGGCGGCGCCGATGGGGTGTCGTCGCCATCGGTGTCGCGGTCGTCTCCGCACTCGGCGGCGGCGCCGCAGTCGTCCTCCGCGACGACCCGCTTCCCCCGTTGGTCGACATCCCGATCAGCGCATGGGCGCCGTACTGGACGCTCACCGACGGCACCGCATCGGTCGCCGCGCACGGCACCACCCTGCACGAGGTCTCGCCGTTCTGGTACCAGACGAACAGCGCCGTCGACATCTCGCTGTCGGGCAACGGCACGGCCGAGCTCACGTTGCCGCTCATCGCCGCAATCCGCGACACCGGCGGCAAGGTGGTGCCGTCGATCTCCGACGCAATGCCGGCCGGCGGCATGGCCGCAGTGCTCGCCGACGAGGACCAGCGCGCCACCCACGTCGCGGCGATCGTCGAACTGGTCGTCACCAGCGGGTACGACGGCATCGACATCGACTACGAGCAGTTCGCATTCGCCGACTCGAGGGCCACCTGGGAGACCACTCGACCGAACTGGGTCGCATTCATCGAGCAGCTCGCCGAGGCCCTGCACGCGCAGGGCAAGCTGCTCACCGTCAGCATCCCACCCATCTACGACACCGAGCGCACGGCCGACAGCGGGTACTGGGTGTACGACTACGGCGCCATCGGCGCGGTGGTCGACCGCATCCGCATCATGGGCTACGACTACAGCGTCGGTGAACCCGGCCCGATCGCTCCCTACGACTGGGTGAAGGTGGCCGTGAAGGCGGCCAAGCGAGCGGTCGACGACGACACCCGCATCGTGCTCGGCATCGGGTTGTACGGCCGGAACTGGGTGGTCGGCACCGCGGGGACGTGTCCCTCGACGGCCGAAGGCACCACCACGGTCACGCAGCGCAATGTCGACGAGTTGGCGGCGAAGCGCAATGCGACGCCGACGTACGACCCGGTGACCAGAGAGTCCAGCTTCACGTACGACCTCGAGGTCACCGACGGCAGTGCTTCGTGCACCCAGTCGCGGCAGGTCCACTTCATCGACGAACAAGGCACGCTCGACCGCATCGACCTGGCCCGCGCCGAACGCATCGGCGGCGTCGCGTTCTGGGCGCTCGGCTTCGACAGCCCCGCCGTGTGGACCACGGTGGCGCCGGTCGCACGAACACAGGGCACCGATCCGACGGCCCCCTGAATCGGCACCCTGAGAGCGTGTGTCCCATTTCAGGGCACCGAAGCCCTTGACCGAGGGCGCACATACCGAAGCTCCTATGGGTGTCAAGGGGTGTTGTTGCCGGGTTTCGGGCTGACCAGTGATGGGCCACTCGGGTGAGGGCAGGCTCTTATGAGGCCACGGTTC
>JANOET010000407.1:0-8665 GCA_031413415.1 Acidimicrobiaceae bacterium | reverse complement strand
TCCATCACGGTTGTCGACGAGTTCGTGAAGGACTACATCGTCCGGGCGTCGCTCGTGAAGGTGAAGATCCACGACGTCACCGGGCGCATTCTGTACTCGAACGAAGCGCAACTGATCGGCCAGCAGTTCCCGCTCGGCGACCCGGAGCTCGACGTCATCAACGGCGTCACCGATGTCGAGGCCGAGATCAGCGACCTCTCGAAGGAGGAGAACACGCTCGAGACCGAGGATCGCTTGCTCGAGGTGTATCGCCAGATCACCACCCCCGACGGAACTCCGCTGCTGTTCGAGACCTACTTCCGCTACGACGCCGTGCGCGACATCGGCCGCGACGTCTGGAGCCAGTTCGCTCCCATTGCCGTGGGAGCGCTGCTCATCCTGGCGTTGGTGCAGATCCCGTTCGCGATCAGCCTCGCTCGTCGTCTCCGTGCCGGGCAGTTGCAACGTGAACGACTGCTGCAGCACGCCATCGAGTCGTCCGACGCCGAGCGGCGTCGGATCGCCAGCGACCTGCACGACGGGGCGGTGCAGGATCTCACGGGCGTGTCGATGTCGTTGAGCGCCGGCTCGCGCACCACACCCGACTCCAGCACGCGCGATGCGATGGTCGACGCCGGGAGCAAGATCCGTGAGACGGTGAAGTCATTGCGCTCGATGCTCGTCGACATCTACCCGCCGAACCTCTATCAGGAGGGCTTGCAGAGCGCGCTCGCCGACCTGCTCGGTGCCGTCCACAACCGCGGCGTCACCACGAACCTCGACATCGCGCCCGCAGCGTCGGGGTTGTCGCGCGAGGCCGTCAGCCTGCTGTACCGCAGCGCTCAGGAGGCGCTGCGCAACGTGGCCAACCACTCCCAGGCCCACACTGTCACCGTCACCGTTGCGGTGCACCACGGTGTGGGCGTGTTGGTGGTCGAGGACGACGGCGTCGGCTTCGACACCGAGACGCTGGCCAACCGCGTGCGTCGTGGTCACGTGGGCCTGCGCAGCCTTGCCGGCCTCGTGCACGATGCCGGTGGTGCCATCGAGATTCGTTCCATCCCGGGCGTCGGCACCCGGGTCGAAATGAGGGTGGGCGGATGACCGCACCGATCAGGGTGCTCGTGGTCGACGACCACGTCATCGTGCGCAACGGCCTGGCTCAATTGCTGGCCACCACCGACGAGTTCGAACTCGTCGGTACCGCCGGCGACGGCCGCGAGGCCGTGAGCATGGTGCAGGCGCTTCGTCCCGACGTCGTGCTGATGGATCTCTCGATGCCCGACATGGACGGCATCGAGGCCACCCACGCCATCACCCGCAGCCTGCCGGGCACGAAGATCGTCATCCTCTCGTCGTTCTCCGAGCACCAGCGTGTCCTCGCTGCGCTCGACGCCGGGGCCGAGGGCTACGTGCTCAAGCACGCCGATCCCGAGCAGATCCTCGCGGCGATCACTGCCGTCCACCGCGGGGGAGCGCCCATCGACCCGCAGGTGGCGCGGGTGCTGCTCGACGTGAAGCGTGGCGGGGCCACGGCCGTCCGGGGTCCGCTGACCGACCGCGAGGAAGAAGTGCTCCGACTGGTGCAGGCCGGGTTGGCGAACAAGCAGATCGGCCGCCAACTGGGCATCAGCGAGCGCACCGTGAAGGCGCACCTCACCAAGATCTTCTCGACGCTCGGCGTCACCGATCGCACCCAGGCGGCCCTGTGGGCCGCCGAGCACCTTCCCGCCGGCACCTGAGACGCCCGCGCCCGCGGCCATCGCCGCCGACGGTGCCTCAGGCGATCGAAGCCGTGGCGATGCGGTGCGCCTCGTCCAGCACCGTTCGCGTGGCCTCGTGGTCGTCACGCAGCGACGACCACGACATCGCGATGCGAACCAGCGCCGACGCGCGATGAAAGGCGCGAGATCGGTCCAGTTCGGCGGCCGCCTCGGGCCGGCGCTCGGTGTAGCTCGCTTCGAAGCGGGCACCGACCTGCCAGCCGGAGTCGACGGTGCAGCGGCCGGCCGTCACGTCGGTGACCCAGGCCCACGCCGCCATGTACTGCACGTCGCGTCCGGCGCCGGCCATCTGCAGGCGATCGAAGTCGATGAGCGCGGGACCGGCGGCAGTGACGACGACGTTGCGCGGCGAGAAGTCGCCGTGCGACACGACGAGATGCTCGTCCAGGCTGTCAGCGCAACGCTCGAGCAGGTCGACGACCGGGTGGCGGTCGCCGGCGAACTTGCGATCGAGCGAGGCGACGAGGCGCGACGCGGTGCGCCGACGAGGGACCACGACGCCGGAGTCGTGGAGATCGGCCAGCAGACCTGCGACCTCGTCGAGCATCGACGGCAGCTCGCCGGTGTCACCGCGGGCGCCGAGCATCGGACCGTCGACCACCGACATGTCCATCGTGGCGCCATCGTCGTGCAGGCGAAGTGGTTCGGGGAGGCCCGGTGGCACCCTGGCGGCGCCGAACGGCGACCGCCACAGGTGGAGCATCGAGGTGAAGACGTCGTCGGCCCCGCCGTTGGCGTAGCGCTTGCGAACGACCTCGGCGTCGCCGACGCGGACGCGGTGGACCAGTCGGTCGTCGTGGCCGCGGTTGAGGATCTCCGGGGCGAAGATCTCGGTGGTCGGGTTCGTCATGCGCCGGTGACCTCCCACAGTCGGAGATGGAGCGTTTCGAGTAGAGCGTCGCGTTGATCGAGCGAGCGATGTCGGGCCTCGGCGAGGCCGGCGAGGCGAGCGAGGCTCAGTACCTCCCACCGATGCAGTTCCGACTCGTCGTGGTGCCATCCGTACGCGTTGCGGAATGCCTGGCGCGCTGCGGCGACGAGGGGACCGCTGCGGCGACCGAGCAGACCTTCCCGGGTGAGGTGGGCGAGCATGTTGCCCACGTCGAGGCCGGGTGCCGCCATTGCGCAATCGTCGAGATCGATCCAGAACACGGTCCGGCCGTCGACAACCAACTGACTGGGGTGGCAGTCTCGATGCGAGGGGACCGCACGGGAGTCCGCGGCACCGGCAACGCGCCCGGCCAGGTCGTGGACGAGATCGGCGCACGAGGCGGGCGCGTTCGCCGCCAGGCTGCTGAGCTCGTCGTCGAGCGTCCACTCACGGTCCAGTTCGGCCCCACATCGGTGCAAGCGTGCCAAGGCGGTGCCTGCGCCATGGCAGGCGGCGACGAAGTCGTGGTCGGGGAGTTGGTCGAGCACCGTGCCCGGGCGAAAGTCGAGCACGCCGATGCGACCCGACGGATCGTGACCGAGGGGGGTCGGCACCAGCCCGGCGAGGCCGGCGGCGTGCAGGGTCTGCAGCCGGCGGTCGTTGCCCCGTGCTCGAGGGCCGTGGAAGATCTTCACCACGACCGTTCTGCCGTCGTCGGTGGTGGCGAGCGCAGTGATGCGTCGACCCGCCACGTGCCGCAGGACGCGGTCGACGGTGATGTGCTCGGCGAACCGGCGTGCGTCGGCGATCGCATCGGCCAGCCGTTCGTCGGTCGGCATCACGCCGTCACACCACTGCATGCCGAGCTCCGCTGTGCGCCACGATGCGACGCGCTCGATCGTCCCAGCCATGGTTGGCGAGCGCGTGGACGCGCGCCGCTGCGGCCCGCGTCAGCGCCGCCGGGTCGGCGGTCGTGTGCAGGAGCGCTGCGGCGAGGGCGTCGGCGTCGCCGGGCGTGACGAGTGTGCCCCAGCGGCCGTCCTCGAGCGCCGCAGGAATCTGTCCGATGGCGCTGGCCACGACCGGAGTTCCTGCCGCGAGGTACTCGTACAGCTTCAAGGGCGAGAACGAGAACGATTCGAGCGCCGGATACGGCGCGACGGCGACGTCGCTGGCGGCGAGGAGCGCCGCGACGCCGGCATGATCGCGATGGCCGAGGAAGTGCGTTCGATCGGCCACGCCCAGATGACGGGCGAGCTCCTCGAGTTCGGTGCGCACGGGGCCGTCGCCGACGACGGCCAGGTGAAGGTGGGGGGTCCGGGCGATGGCGGTGATGGCCACGTCGACCCCGTGCCAGGGCCGCAGCGCACCGACGAATCCGACGATGACCGCCTCGTGCGGCAGGCCGAGTGCGAGGCGAGCGGTTCCGCGCGACGGGAGGGCGCGGAACCGCTCGACCTCGGCACCGTTCTCGACCACCACGCAGCGGGCGCGCGGGGCGGTGGAACGGATCTTGTGCTCGACCTCGCCGCTGACGGCAACGGTGAGGTCGGCCGACGTGAGCACGTCGTGCTCGATGCGGATGGCCTCGTCGACGTGGTGCAGTCCGCGCCACTGGGCTTCTTCCTCTGCGAGCAGTGCGTTCACCTCGAGGACGTGGCGGGTGTCGGGGAGCGCCGCCGCGATGTGCTGGCCAGCGTCGCCGAAGAGCGACAGGCGCTCATACAGCAGATGCGGGGCGAAGTCGCGGACGACGTCGGCCATCTCGCGTCGGACGTGCGCGACGAACGCCAACTTGTTCCGCTCGCGCACCACCCCCTCCGCTCGACCGGGATGCGGTAGCAGATGAACCGAAGCCAGGTCAGCGGGGGCATCACCGTGGCCGGCGACGCCGACCAACTGGACCTCGTGTCCGATGGCGGTGAATGCCCTGCTGATGGACTGCAGGTGCATCGACGCGCCCTTGTCGCCGGGGACGCGCACACCGAGATCGGTGCACAGCACGGTGATCCTCATCGTGTCAGCGCTTCATCGAACACGTGCAGCAGCGCTGCCGTCGCGTGGCCGGGGGCGAACTCGCCGACGACACGGTCGCGGGCTGCGCTTCCCATCGCGCGGGCCGCCTCCGGGTTGTCGAGCAGCGCATCGATCGCGTCGGCCAGTGCCAACGGATCCTCCGGGTCGACCAGGACGCCATCGCGACCGCTGGTGACGAGTTCGTCGAGACCGATGACCGCCGTCGACACGACGGGGAGCGCCCGCGCCATCGCCTCGACCAGCACCGTCGGCATGCCGTCGCGATCGCCGTCGGGGTCGATGCGGCAGGGCAGCGCCAGCATCGAGCAGCGGCGGTACGCCATGTCGACCTGCGCCGACGTGAGTGCGCCACGGAAGTGCACTCGATCGGCGATGCCCAACTCGTGGGCGAGGGCCTCGAGCTCGGCACGGCAGGGGCCGTCGCCGACGATCTCGAGCGGACGTTCGTGGTGCGTGTGGGCCATCGCTCGCACCAGGAGGTCGATGCCCTTCTTGGGCACGAGTCGAGCGACGCACAGCACAGGCCCTGCAGGCTGGGGCTCGATCGCTGGTGGGATGGGCAAGCCGTTCGGGACGTAGCGGACGCGGGTGCCGGGCAGTGCGTCGCGCAGGTGGCGCACGTTGTAGTGCGACACCGTGACGACGGTCGAGGCCTGGCCGAGACGATGGTCGAGGTGGTCCACGTTGTCGACGTGAAAGATGTCCTTGGCGTGCGCCGTCACCGAGTAGCCGACGCCGGCAAGCGCCGCCGCATCGCGTGCGACATCGGCGGCGGCCGTGGCGAAGTGGGCGTGCACGTGGTGGAAGCCGTCGCGGCGAACCCGATCGGCGACGAGGCCGGCCTGTGCGAATCGACGCCACTGACCCCGACGATGGGCCTGCCACGCGCGGTGCAGCCAGCGTGCGGGATGGCGCAGGCCGACACGAAGGTGGGCGAGCACCACCGGAGAAGTCAGGCGGGGCTTGCGGGGGAGGTGACGTACTGCCGCGCGCACGGCGGCGACATCGGCGTGTTGTGGCCCGTCTTCGGGGGGCAACAGCGTGTCGATGCCGATGGTCACCCCCGCGCTCTCGAGCCCGAGGAGTTCGCGCACGATGAACGTCTCGGACAGTCGCGGGTACCGCTTGAGCACGTACAGGACGCGGAGACCGGTTCCCTCGGCAGAGGCGTCGAGGAGGTCGACGGTGGTGCGATCCTCGTCGAGCGCGGTCATCGGGTTGCTCCAATTCGGTCGGCGGCGAGCTGCCGCTCCATCTCCATCAGGCGGAACTCCCACGAGTTGCGCTGTGGTGCCGGCTCGCGAAAGCGGCGGTACACGCCGCTGCGGGCCATCAGCTGTTCGTGGGTGCCCTGCTCTGCGATGCGGGCGTGCGCGAGGACGACGATGCGGTCGGCGTGCTCGATGGTGGTCAGACGATGTGCGATCACCACGGTGGTCCGTTCCCTCGGCAGATTTCGGAGGGCTTCGATGATCAGTTCCTCGGAGGTCGGGTCGAGCGCGCTCGTCGGCTCGTCGAGCAGCAGGATGGGCGCGTCGCGGAGGATGGCTCTGGCGATGGCGATGCGCTGCCGCTGCCCCCCGGAGAGGTTGGCGCCGCGCTCACCGACGAGGGTGTCGAGCCCATCGGGCAGACGCGACGAGAACTCGTCGACCAGTGCCAGCCGGGCAGCTCGCTCGATCTCGAAGTCGCCGGCCCACGGGCGACCGACCGCGATGTTGTCGCGCAGCGTGCCGCGTAGCAGCGTGCAGTCCTGCAAGACCATCGAGACCTGGCTGCGGATCGAGCGGATGCTCGCCCGTCGAAGGTCGGTGCCGTCGATGCACACCATGCCCGATGTCGGGTCGATCAGGCGGGGGATCAGCGATGCAAGCGTGCTCTTGCCCGCACCGGTGGGTCCGACGAGTGCAACCGTCTCGCCGGGCAGGACCTCGAGATCGACCTGATCGAGTGCGAGTTCACGTCCGTAGTCGAAGCTGACGCCGAGCAACTCGATGTGGCCGCGCGACGGGGGCAGCATGACGGCGTTGGGTCGGTCGGTGATCTGCGGTGCCTGGGCCAACACGTCGCGGATCCGCTCGACCGACGCAAGTCCCTTGGTGAACGTGTGGGACAGCTTGGCGAGCGCCCTGACCGGCTTGTACATGGAACCGATGTAGGCGACGAAGACGAGCAGGTGGCCGACGGTGAGCTTGCCGTCCATGACACGCACGGCGCCGACACCGATGACGAGCGCGGTCGAGACGACGGCGGTGACGTCGACGGCAGGGCCGAACAGCGCCTGGTACCGGTTGGCCTCGAGGCCTGCGGCAAGGCTGCGGTCGGTGATCGAACCGAACCGTTGCTCCTGCTGATCCTCGAGCGAGAACGCCTGCACCAACTGCATCGCGCTGAGGTGCTCGCTGGCGGCGGCGGCAACTTCGCCGTCGGCCTTGCGTGCCCGCTTCGCAGCTCGCTTGAGGCGCTTGGTGTAGCGGAGGACGACGAAGCCGAGCATCGGCGTTGCGGCCAGCGCGACGAATGCGAAGAACGGGTCGAGGATGAACATCACGGTGGTCATGCCGAGCAGCAGGAGTGCGTTCGGCAGCAGTACGGCCAGGGTCTGCACCACCAGGTCCTGGGCGCGGTCGGCGTCGCCGGTGACCCGGGTCGTCAGGTCACCCACCTGGTGTTCGCCGTGGTAGCGGAGCGACAGGCGGCTGAGATGGGCGAACACCTTCTCGCGAATGTCGTTCGCGATGCGCATGCCCGACGAGGCGAGCAGGCGAGTGGCCCAGTAGTCGAACACGGCGGCGACCGCCACGATGCCGACCAGGGCGACGCACGCAGCGACGAGGGCTCCCACGTGGCGTTCACCCTGTGCCGCGGGTGCGAGCACGCGGTCCACGACGTAGCTCAACGGCCAGGGCTGGGCCAGGCCGGCGCCGACCTCGACGACGGCGAAGACGCCGCCCAACACGAGCGTGCGCCAGTACGGCCGCGCGTGGCGCAGGAGGAAGCGGGCGGTGCTCATCGTCCCGCCCCGACCGCTGCGAAGGTGCGGCGGTGCGAGGCAGCGAGCGACCCGAGCATCTGGGCGGTCCGCTCGGCGCCGTCGAGGTCGATGCCGGCGTCGGCCAGTGACGTGGGATGGAGGCGTCGCGGGCGGCTCAGCATCCACGACAACTCTTCGGGGGTGGCGTGCTCGTCGACGACGTCGGCGACGCCGAGCGCAGCGAAGCGCGCGGCGCGAATGGCCTGCTCCCTTCGAGGAATGCGACGTGGGACGAGCATCGGACGGATGCCGGCGGCGAGGGCCTCGACGGTGGTGTTGTAGCCAGCCATCTGCACGGATGCGGCGGCGCGGGACAGCAGGTCGCCGCAGTTGTGCACCTCGCCCACGACCTCGAGCCGCGCCTCGCCCGCATACGGCGTCGGGTCGCCGAGGGGGCCCACGATCATCGTGCCGTGCCAGTCGCTGTTGCGGCGGACGAGTTCGGCGCCGATGGCGCGGGCGTCGGCGCCGTCGGCGCCGCCCCCGGCAGCGACCACTAGGAGGCGCTCGTCGACGGCGGGCTGGCGCCGCGGCTGCATGGGTTGGGCGTTGACCCAACCCACGTACTCGGGGGCCATCGGTAGGCCGTACTCGGCCTGGTGGTCACACACGTGCTGTGCGCCGTAGACGATGGTGCGGTCGAATGCGTCGGTGGCGCCGCTCCAGCGGTCGCCGGCGAGTTCGGTCCGCACCGACGGAGCATCGTCGAGGATGTCGCGAAGACCGAGCACCGTGGCGATGCCCAGCTGATTGCATCGCTCGAGCCCGGCGCGAAGTTCGCCCACCGTGCCGAACGGGTGACGGTCGACGACCACGACATCGGGGCACACCGTGTCGATCACGCGGCGGAAGGTGGCCGAGCGGCGCGCGGCCCCCGCGGCGGGGGTCAGGCGGGCGGTGCGCTACCGGCCGGGGGCGGCTTTGTCGAGCGAGGGCACCCCCCCGATGCGCATGTCGCGG
>JANOET010000406.1:0-33560 GCA_031413415.1 Acidimicrobiaceae bacterium | reverse complement strand
TTGTCGTGGATGTGCCACTGCATCAGGGCCCCGCCGACATTCGGCACCTGGTCGAGGCCAACGGTGTCCGGCAACATGTACATCGCACTGACCAATACCTTCGAGCCGTCTGGCTGCGGTACGTACACGAGGCTCTCCGGATAATCGGGATCCATTGTGATGTCGTCGTTGATCCAGTCCCAGTTGATGTAGTGCTCGGCGCCGGTCAGGCCGTCGCCGATGCTGTGGAAACCGGCCGCCTCGGCCGTGCGGTAGTCGCTCCACTGCGGGAGGCGAACCAGGGTGACGGCGATGAGGTTCTCGGCGGCCGCCTGCTGCTCGGGGGTGACGCCAGGGGTGCCGGACAGGTCGATCGGCTGAGTGGGGTCGTACGGCTTGACCACCGGAGCGGGCGTGGTGCTGGTGTCGTGGCCGTGCTCCTGGCACTTGTCGGTGCGCGCCGCCTCGTCGATGGCGGCTTGGCCGGCGCCGACACCCTCGAGCGCGGCGAACGGCCCGCATTGATGGGGGGTGATCCAGACGTGCACCATCGGGTTCTCGCCGCCGGTGTTCACGCCTCGAGCGCACTTTCCGGAGGCGTCGGTGATACCCACCACGCTGGCCTTGCCGTTCACCTGATCCCAGCAGAGGTTGCCGTGGTTGTGCCACGTCATCAGCGGTCCCGCCCAACTGGTGAGGGTGGGATCATCGGTTGGGCGCTTGCTGGCGATGAACATCGCGCCGGCGAGGATGCGCTGATCGCCCTTGACCGTGTAGACCAGCGATTCGGGCTGGGTCGGATCGAGCATCACGTCGTCCTGGATGAGCGACAGCTTGACGAAGTGCTCGCTGCCCGTACCGGCATCGCCGATGCTCGTGTACCCGTCGGCCTCGGCGTCGCTCACCTCGGACCACTTCGGCAGCTCACGCAGCGTGTCGTCGATGAGTTGCTGCGCACGGGCCTGCTGTTCGGCGGTCACACCGGGCACGCCGGACAGGTCCACGCCGAGCGCGGGGTCCCACGAGCGTGGCCAGGCGCCGAGCGCAGGTTCGTCGTGCCCGTGCGTCGTGTCGCCGGTGGCGGTGGTGTCGTGGCCGGGCTCGACCGTGTCGCCGGTGGCGGTGGCGGTGGCGTCGCCGGTGGCGGTGGCGTCGTGCGGATGATCGGCTGCGGCGCCATCCGCAGCGCCGTCGGCGCCCGCGGCGAGGGCGTGACCGTGCGCGGCCTCGTCCTGGTTGTGGACGTGTGTGCCGCCGGCCCACATCGCCGGGACCGCGAGCGCGGCGATGAGCATCGCGGGAAGCGCGAGACGGACCGGCGCGGCCTCGCGCTTGCCGGCGAGGAGCGCGGCGGCGGCGCATCCGGCAGCGAGGGTGCCGAGCCCAGCGCACACCGTGTCGGCGAACTGTGCAGCTTCGCGGGCCTGCAGGCCGTCGACCTGGGACACGCCCCACAGGCGCGTCGCCAGCCAGCCTGCAACGGCGGCGACGTTCACGGCGACGACACCGATGGCGGCGGCGCGGCTGGGGCGGACGAGTGCCCAGATGCCGACGCCCAGCTGGGCCACGGTGAGCACGACGAAGATGCGCGCCAGGTCGGGGTGCTCGGCATGGATCCCGGTGGCGGCGCCATGGATGGCACCCGCCCCCAGCGAGGCGAGCGCAGCGACGGTGAGGCCGGGGAGCCGTTCGACGGTTGCGGGGCGCGTCGGCGGTGGCGGCGGGATGTCGATCGGGGGCGGCGCGGCGTGCATCCTCGCAGTGTAAAGCAGGCTTGCCACATGGTGCGTGGCGGGCGCCGCATTCGATGACCCCGGGTGGTCGCAGGACAGCGGCCGCCCGCTCAGCCGAAACGGGGCGGCCGCCGATCGCGGAGCGCGGCGACCCCCTCGCGGTACTCGGCGGTGGTCATGGCCGCGGCGAGCAGCCGTTGCGCCTCGTCGATGGCCGCTGCGGGAGAGTGGTGCAACAGATCGGTGTACAGCTGGCGCTTCGTGGCTGCGAGGGCGGCAGGACCGACTCCGGTTGCGAGGTGCCGGGCGTACGCGAGCGCTGCCCCGAGTGTGCGCTCGCCGTCGGCCTCGACACCGTTCCACAGGCCCCAACCCTCCGTCTCGGCCGGCGTGAACACGCGGCCCGACAGCAACAGGTCGGCGGCGCGGGTCGCGCCGACGAGTCGTGGCAGTTGCCAGCTCATGCCGTACTCGGCGGGCAGCCCGAGCTGGGGTGCCGCAGTGGTGAGTCTGGCTGTCGCGGATCCGAAGCGCAGGTCGCAGAACAGTGCGAGGGCCAACCCGACCCCGGCGGTGGCGCCGTTGACGGCGGCGATGATCGGGAATCGCAGTGCGAAGTGAAAGGCGAAGTCGGCGTCGAACTCGGGACGCACTCCGTAGCCGGGCCGCGCGAGGTCGGCGGGTAGGCCGGCGTCGTAGCCGCCGCGCTCGGCGTGGCCGGCGAGGGCGTCGCTGTCGCCGCCGACGCAGAATGCCGGCGGGGTGCCGGTGACGACCACCACCCGAACGGCAGCGTCCGCGTCGAGGAGCGCCATCACGTGTCGGTACTCGGTGTGCAGGTGGCCGGTCCACGCGTTGTGGCGATGAGGGCGGTGCAGCCACACCGTCGCCACGTGGTCGTCGATCTCGTACCGGACGGCGTTCAGTTCCACGCCGCGGAACCTACCGTCTGTCGGTTCGGCCGTGCGGATCGCCCCACAGTGCCTCGAACACCTGTGGCGCGAGCTCCTTGCGGCACACCAGGAAGTCGGGCAGCCATGCGTCCTTCGCGTTGTACACGAGCGGTGAACCGTCGACGCGGCTGATGTGCAGGCCGGCCGCCTCGGCAACCGCGGCCGGGGCCGCGCTGTCCCACTGGTACATGCCGCCGTCGTGCACGTAGATGTCGGCCTCGCCGACCACGACGGCCATCGCCTTGGCTCCGGCCGAGCCGAGACGGAGGTGGTCGGCGCCCAAGGTGTTGGCGACGATGACGGCAGCCGGTGGATTGCGGTTGCGGCTGGTGATGATCATCGGCCGGTCGCGCTCGTACGGTGGCAGCACCGGGGGAGGCTCGGAGGAGAAGACGAGTTCGAGCGCAGGAAGGCTGACGGCGGCAGCGGCGAAACGACCGTGCTCCCACAGCGCGACGTGCACCGCCCAGTCGTGGCGGCCGCGCTCGCCGAACTCGTTGGTGCCATCGAGTGGGTCGACGATCCAGACGCGGTCGGTGACGAACCGCCGAGGGTCCTCGACCCCCTCTTCTGAGAGCACCGCGTCGTCAGGGCGCAGCCGGCGCAGCTCGTCGAGCAAGAAGCGATGGCTCGAGAGGTCGCCCATGTCCATCACCTGCCACGACGGTGCACCCTTGGCGACCAGCTCGGCGCGCATGGTCACGAGCAGTCGTCCGGCCTCGACGGCGAGTCGCGTCGCCAGTTCGGCGTCGGTCTCGATGATCATCGTTGGGCGACGCGCATGGCATCGCGCACCAGGTCCCGCACCATCTCCTCCGGCGCGCCGGCGTCGACGAGCTCGGCGATCTGTTGCTCGAGCTGCTCGGCGCGGGCCTCGTCGAACACGTCGATGCGCTGCTTGGGCGCTACGGCGGCGTGCGTGAGCAGTGCGATCGCCGCGAACACGATGGCCAAGCCGATGGAGAGCACGACGCCGGCGTTGTTGCTGGCGATGGAGCTGACGATCAGCCCGGCGATGCCCGCGACGAAGACCATCGCGCACACGCGGGGGATCCAGCGCCGAGCCATCGGTCAGCGAGCCAGCGGCTTGTACTTGAGTCGGTGCGGCTGGTCGGCGGCGCCGCCCAGTTCCTTGTGGCGCCATGCCTCGTACTCGGTGAAGTTGCCCTCGAACCAGCGCACCTGACTGTCGCCCTCGAAGGCCAGTACGTGGGTCGCGATTCGGTCGAGGAACCAACGGTCGTGACTGATGACGACCGCGCAGCCGGGGAAGTTCTCGAGCGAGGTCTCGAGGGCGCGCAACGTGTCCACGTCGAGGTCGTTCGTGGGCTCGTCGAGGAGCAGCACGTTGCCGCCCTCCTTGAGCAGCTTCGCCAGATGCACGCGGTTGCGCTCGCCGCCCGACAGGTCGCCGACGCGCTTCTGCTGATCGCTGCCCTTGAAGTTGAAGCTCGCGCAATAGGCGCGACCGTGGATCTCGCGGTTGCCGACCTTCATCTGCTCGATGCCGCCGGTGATCTCCTCGAACACGGTGGCATCGGCGCTCAGCGTGTCGCGGCTCTGGTCGACGTAGGCGAACTGCACCGTGTCGCCGACGGTGATGGTGCCGGCGTCGGGCTGCTCCTGGCCGGTGAGCATCTTGAACAGCGTCGTCTTGCCGGCGCCGTTGGGGCCGATGATGCCGACGATGCCCGCGCGAGGAAGCGTGAACGACAGGTCGTCGACGAGCAATCGGTCGCCGAAGCCCTTGCTGAGGTGCTGCACTTCGATGACGGTGTCGCCGAGTCGCTTCCCGACGGGAATGGTGATCTCGAGTTTGTCGGGCCCGCGCTCGGCCGCCTCGGCCTCGTTCTGCAGCTTGTCGTACGCCGAGAGGCGAGCCTTGCCCTTCGCTTGACGAGCCTTGGGCGACATGCGGACCCACTCGAGTTCGCGTTGCAGGGTGCGCTGGCGGGCCTCGTTGCTCTTCTCTTCCCGTGCGAGCCGCTCCTGCTTCTGCTCGAGCCAGCTCGAGTAGTTGCCCTCGAACGGGATGCCGCGACCGCGGTCGAGTTCCAGGATCCACTTGGCGACGTTGTCGAGGAAGTAGCGGTCGTGGGTGATGGCGACGACAGTGCCCGTGTACTCCTGGAGGAAGCGCTCGAGCCAATCGACGCTCTCGGCATCGAGGTGGTTGGTCGGCTCGTCGAGCAGCAGCAGGTCGGGGTGCGACAGCAGCAGGCGGCACAGCGCCACGCGGCGACGCTCGCCGCCGGACAGTGTGGCGACGTCGGCATCGTCGGGCGGGCAGCGCAGCGCATCCATCGCGATCTCGACGTTGCGCTCGAGGCTCCATGCATCGGCGGCGGCGATCTTGTCCTCGAGGTCGGCCTGCAGGGCGCCGACCTTCTCGTAGTCGGCATCGGGATCGGCCCACATGCCCATGACGTCGTTGTAGCGGTCGATGAGCCCCTGCACGGCGGCGACGCCGTCCATCACGTTGCCGCGCACGTCCTTCGTCGGATCGAGTTGCGGCTCCTGGGCGAGGTACCCGACGCTGAAGCCGGGCGTGAGCCGTGCTTCGCCGGAGTAGCCGTCGTCGAGGCCGGCCATGATCTTCAGCAGCGAGCTCTTGCCGGCGCCGTTGCTGCCGAGCACGCCGATCTTGGCCCCCGGGTAGAAGGACAGCGAGATGTTCTCCAGCACCGTGCGATCGGGCGGGTAGAAGCGAGCGAGCTTGTAACAGGTGTAGATGAATTCGTGCGCCATGACGAGGACGCAGGCTAACCGGGTTGTCGGAGCGAGACTGTTCCGCAATCCAGCTCCTCCCCAAACCTCCGGCGGGATGGTGTTATGTTCGGATCCGAACGGTTTCACAAGGAGGGGGTACGGAAAGTGCTCGCAGGTTTCTTCAGCCAGGACGGTCTGGCATTCGGGTTCCGTTGGTTGCACATCTTGGTCGGCATCATGTGGATCGGCTTGCTGTACTACTTCAACTTCGTGCAGGTGCCGGCGTTCGCCGCCTTCGGTGACGAGGCGCGCGCCCGCAACATCGCGATCGACAAGGTGGCCCGCAGGGCGCTGTGGTGGTTCCGTTGGGCTGCCATCAGCACCTTCGTCACCGGCATCCTCATCACCGGTATCACCAAGGACTACTACGCGTCGGTCTTCACCGACGCCAGCGGCGCCGAGGTCAGCTGGGGTCGCATCTCGGGCAACATCGCCATCAGCACCGGCATGGTGCTCGGCACGATCATGATGCTCAACGTGTGGGGCGTCATCTGGCGCAACCAGAAGGTCGTCCTCGCCAACGCGGCGAACGTGCTCGCCGGTGGCGAGGCCGATCCGAACGCTGCGGCGGCCGGTCGCAAGGCCGTGATGGCCAGCCGACAGAACGCCATCTTTTCCGTGGCGATGCTGTTCTTCATGGTCTACAAGGGCCACGCCCCGGGCAGCAGCGAGATCGTCTCGGGCAGCAACATGGGCATCTACTGGGCCGTCACCCTGATCATCATCATCGTGCTCGAGCTGAACGCACTCGGCCTGCTGCCCTGGAAGGCGCAGCCCAACAAGGGCCTCAACGCGATCTACGACGGACCCGGCGTGCGCAACCCGCTCATCGCGGCCTTCGGTCTGTGGGCCGTGTTCCTGATCCTGAGCGAGATCCTGCTCAAGGCCTGAGCCGAGCTCAGTGCGCGATCACTTCGGTGATCGCACGAACGTTCAGACTGGCCACTGCGCCGATCACGATCACTGCCGGTGATTCGATCGGTGCGGTGGCCAGTTCGCGTAGCGTGCAGCGCTGCACGGTCTGCGCTCCGGTGGTCGCACGATGGACGGCGGCGACCGGTGTGGTCTCGGCGAGCCCGCCCTCGACCAGCTGGGCCGCGATCTCGCCACGCTGCGCCACGCCCATCAACACCACGAGCGTGCCGCCGACCTGCGCCAGTGCCTGCCAGTTCACAGGGGTCTCGCCCCGTTGGCGGTGGCCCGTGACGACGGTGAACGACGCCGACAACCCTCGGTGCGTGACCGGGATGCCCGCCGCTGCCGGTGCACCGATGGCTGAAGTGATGCCCGGCACCACCTCGCACGCGATTCCGGCGTCGGCCAGCGCGAACGCTTCCTCGCCCCCGCGGCCGAACACGAACGGATCGCCACCCTTCAGACGCACGACGCGTTTGCCCTCGCGAGCGAGACGAATGAGCAGGACGTTGATCAGGTCCTGGGCGATGCTCTGGCCGGGTCGCTTGCCGACGTCGATGCACTCGGCCGCCGGCGACGCCAGGGCGAGCACGGCGTCGCTGACGAGTGCGTCGTGGACGACGACGTCGGCGTCGGCCAGCCGCTTGGCGGCGCGCACGGTGAGCAGATCGGGGTCGCCGGGTCCGGCGCCCACCAGGCTGATGAAGCCGACGTCGGCCCTCGAGTCGGTTTCGTCGCTCACGCCGGAACCCCTGCTCCGTGAATCATCGCGGCCGCTGCGGTGGTGTTGTCGGCGGGATCGATGAGGATCATTCTTCCGCCCTCGGGCAGTACGTGGTAGCGGTCGGCGATGATGACCTCGCTCAACTGCAGACGAACACGACCGAGATCGTTGAGGGTGAGCTCGGTGGCGACCTCCTGCTCGAGGGTCGTCGGCGAGAGGTGGTGCTGCACTTCGCGGACGGTCGCATGGCCGGTGCGGGTGCCGTGTTTGAACCACCAGCGGCTGCCGACGGTGAGCGGACGGTCGACCATCCAGCACAGGTCGATGACGACGTCGTCGCCCACGAGGGGCTCGATGTGCGGGTCGGCCGTGATGACGTCGCCGCGCGCCACGTCGATGTCGGTGTCGAGCTGCACCACGACGGCGTGCCCGGGCCCGGCTTCCTCGATTTCCCGGCCCCAGCGGAACAGCGCTCGAACTGTCGACGTCTGCCCACTCGGCAGCACCGTCACTGCGTCGCCGCGCCGGATCCATCCGCCGGCGACGACGCCGGCCTGACCGCGGAAGTCGCCGTGCTCGCCGCCCTGCGGGCGGATGACTCGCTGCACGTGCACGCGCACCCCGGTGTCGCCGTGCGGCCGCGTCTCGAACTGTTCGAGGAAGTCCAGCAGCGGTGTGCCGTCGAACCACGGGGTGTTCGTCGAGGCGTCGACGACGTTGTCGCCGAGCAGTGCGGACATGGGGATGGCGGTGACGGGGACCGGGCGTGCAAGCGCGCCGACGAACGCCTCGATCTCGGCGACGATGCGACGGAACACCGCTTCGTCCCAGCCGACGAGGTCCATCTTGTTGACCGCGAGCACGATCGCCTGCGCACCGAGCATCGACGCGATCAGCGAATGGCGGCGGGTCTGGTCGAGCACGCCGTGGCGGGCGTCGACCAGCACGATGGCGATGTCCGATGTGGACGCCCCCGTGACCATGTTACGGGTGTACTGCGCATGTCCCGGAGTGTCGGCGACGATGAAGCTGCGCCGCGGGGTGGCGAAGTAGCGGTGGGCAACATCGATGGTGATGCCCTGTTCGCGCTCGGCACGCAGACCGTCGGTGAGCAGTGCGAGGTTCGTCTCGCCGTCGCCGTAACGCCGGCTGGCCTTGACGACGGCGGACAGTTGGTCCTCGAAGACCGTCTTGGTGTCGTGGAGGAGCCGACCGATGAGCGTGCTCTTGCCATCGTCGACCGACCCGGCAGTCGCGATGCGCAGCGTCGGCGCGGACGTGTCGACCATCAGAAGTAGCCCTCGCGTTTGCGGTCTTCCATGGAACTCTCGCTGAACGTGTCGTCGGCTCGGGTGGCGCCGCGTTCGGTGATGCGCGCCGCGGCGACCTCGGCGAGCACGGCGTGCACGTCGTGCGCGGTGGACTCGACGGCGCCGGTGCAGCTGGCGTCGCCCACGGTTCGGTAGCGCACCACTGCGGCGTGGGGCGTTTCGCCGGATTCGAGTTCGACCGGACCGCCGACCGACAGCAGCATGCCATCGCGTTCGACGACGGTGCGTGTGTGCGAGAAGTAGATGCTCGGCAGTGGCACGTCGTGGCGTTCGATGTAGCGCCAGATGTCGAGCTCGGTCCAGTTCGACAACGGGAACGCACGGAGGTGCTCGCCCTTGCGGATTCGTGGGTTCAGCAACGCCCACGGCTCGGGCCGCTGCTGGCGTGGGTCCCACCTGCCCTGGCGGTCGCGGAAGCTGAGGATGCGCTCTTTGGCGCGCGCTTTGTCCTCGTCGCGGCGGCCTCCGCCGAACGCGGCGTCGAAGCCATGCTCGGAGATCGCGTCGAGCAGGGTCACCGACTGCAATCGGTTGCGGCTGGCCCGCGGCCCGATGTCCTCGACGACCCGGCCGGTGTCGATGCTCTCCTGCACGCTGGCGACCACCAGTCGAACATGCCAGTCCCTCACCAGTTGGTCGCGGTACTCGAGCACCTCGGGGAAGTTGTGGCCCGTGTCGACGTGCATCACCGGGAACGGCAGGCGGGCCGGAGCGAAGGCGAGCACGGCGAGGTGCAACAAGACGGCGCTGTCCTTGCCGCCGCTGAACAGCAGCACCGGGCTCTCGCACTCGGTGGCGACTTCGCGGATGATCGTGACAGCCTCGTCGGTGAGGGCATCGAGGTGGGCCGTCGCGTGGGTGTGTTCGACGATGCTCATACGTGCAATCCGCATTCGGTCTTGTCGCTGCCGGCCCAACGCCCCGCGCGCTTGTCCTCGCCGGGGGCCACCGGGCGGGTGCATGGCCAGCAGCCGATGCTGGGGTAACCGCGTTCGCTGAGCGGGTTCTTCGGCAAGTCGTACAGTGACTCGTAGAGCGTCATGTCGTTGTCGCTGAAGGTGGCGAGCGGGTTCACCTTCACGAGGCCGCGTCCGATGTCGTAGCTGGCGACCGGTGCGTTGGCGCGAGTGGGCCCGTCGACTCGACGGACGCCGGTGACCCAGGCGGCCTTGCCGGCGATTGCGCATGCCAGCGGCTGCACCTTGCGGACGTCGCAGCAGGCCGCGGTATCGGTCTGCCACAGGTTGTCGGGCAGCACTCCGGCGGCCGGGTGCTCGACGCGCAGGTTCAGGTCGAGGCGCTCGCGCAGTTGCTCGGCGAACCACTGCGTCTCGGCGAAGAGGTACTGCGTGTCGAGCAGCACGACCTCGATGCCGGGGACGGCGGTGGCGGCGACATGGACGAGGACGGCGTCCTCGAAGCTGGCCGTGACGACCAGGCCGTCGACGCCGAAACGCTCGGCGGCCCAGCGAACCACGTCGGCCGGGTGTGCCGTTTCGAGTTCGGCGGGGATGGAGGGGAGCGTGGTCACCCTCTGTGTCTACCACCAAATCCGATCTAGTTGATCGGGAATGGGGTGAATTCTCTCCGGTAGGGTGCCGTCCATGTCGTTCGGGTATCCCGTCGTCCTCGACCTGACCGGCGTGCCGGTGCTCCTCGTCGGCGGTGGCAACATCGCATCACGCAAGGCGGAGGGGTTGCTCCAGGCCGGGGCGCGTCTCACCGTGGTGGCTCCGGCGGTGCTGCCCGCGCTGGCCGCTGCCGCCGCCGAGGTGCGTGAGCGTCGGTATGGCGCAGCCGACCTCGACGGCCATCAACTGGTGATGACCGCCACCGACGATCCCGCCGTGAACGCGCAGGTGGCGACCGACGCGCGGGCCCGCGACATGTGGGTGAACAGCGCCGACGATCCGACGAACTGCACGTTTATCCTGCCTGCCGTGACACGCCGCGGTCCGGTGGTCGTGGCGGTGGGTACCGATGGGGCCAGCCCTGCGCTGGCGCGGTACCTGCGCGACCGCATCGCGACCGAGATCCTGACGCCTGGCGTCGAGGACGCTGCACGAGAACTGGCCCGACAGCGCGCCGAATTCCACGAGCAGGGCATCAGCACCGAGACGGTGGAGTGGTCCGACCGTCTGAAGGATGCCCTCGACCGGTTCAGCTGACCGTCAGCGTGGAGACCATGTTGTTGTGGCCGGGGATCTTGCACACGAGCGTGTAGGTGCCGGCGGTCAATTCGAACTGGCGTGAGCCGCTCGAGCCGCGCTTGGGGAGATCGATGAAGTCGCCGATGACCTGCTCGCCCGAGTCGAGCACGTACAGGTTGTGGGCGATGCTCGAGTTGTTCTCGACGAAGATCTCGACGTCGCCCGAGGTGGCGGTGTAGGTCTTCGAGTTCCACGCAACGCCATCGACGGCCCGGACCACGACGTCGGCCTCGGCGGGAGCGGTGCCGGCCGTGGTCGAACTGCCGCCGCAGGCGCTGAGGGCGAACAGCCCGACGGCCGCGGCGAGGAACGGAGTAGCGATTCGGGACGTCATGGGCTTGGATTCTAGAAGTAGACACTTCGGAAATGCAACGCACGGCGTGCGATGCGAGACGGGCGGTCGCGACAACATCGTGCAACGTCCCATCGGGTGCGCCTGCACGGGTACCATCACCTGCGATGAGTACCCCTGAACAGCCGGCCGCCTTCGGCGCCAACTCGTGGCTCGTCGAGGAGATGTACGAGCAGTTCCGTGCGGACCCCGACAGTGTCAGCGACACGTGGCGCGAGTTCTTCGACGACTACAAGCCGCTCACCCCGCACCAGAGCGCGTCCGCGGCACCCGCCGTACCCTTCGCTGCGCCCGCGGCGGCAGAGCCCGTCTCTCCGGCACCGTCGCCGTCGCCGTCGCCGTCGCCGACGGCAGCGGCAGCGGCAGCCGCTCCGGCGCCGGCCGCCGAGCTCGGCGAGCCCATCCGTGGCGCTGGCGTCGCCATCGTCAACAACATGGAGCGCAGCCTCACCGTGCCGACGGCGACGAGCTTCCGCAACGTGCCCGCGAAGCTGCTCGAGGTCAACCGTTCCGTCATCAACGGGTACCGCAGCCGCACCGGCCAGGGCAAGGTCAGCTACACGCATCTCATCGGCTTCGCCATCATCCGGGCCATCGCCGACGCGGTGCCGAACATGAACAACACGTACGTCACCGACGCCGAGGGCAAGCCGCGCATCATCCGCAACGAGCACCTCAGCATGGGGCTCGCAGTCGACGTCTCGAAGTCCGACGGCTCGCGCACCCTCGTCGTACCGGTGTTGCGCGATGCCGACACGCTCGACTTCGCCGGCTTTCTCGCCGCGTACGACGACGTCATCCGCAAGGTGAAGACGAACAAGCTCGCGGTCAGCGACTTCCAGGGAGCCACCGTCAGTCTCACCAATCCCGGCACCATCGGCACCGTCCAGAGCGTGCCCCGCCTCATGCCCGGTCAAGGCGTCATCGTCGGCGTCGGCAGCATCGACTATCCGGCCGAGTTCCAGGGCAGCGACGAGCGCACGCTCGGCTCGCTCGGCATCAGCAAGGTGGTCACGATCACCAGCACCTACGACCACCGCATCATCCAGGGCGCCGAGAGCGGCATGTTCCTGCAGCGCGTCCATCAACTGCTGCTCGGCGAGCATGGCTTCTACGACGACGTGTTCCGCAGCGTCGGCGTGCCGTACGAATCGGTGCGGTGGCACGTCGACCAGAACCCGGTCGATCACGAGGAAGCCATGCTGCACAAGCAGATGCAGGTGGCGACACTCATCCGCGTCCACCGTGTACGGGGACACCTCATCGCCGACCTCGACCCGCTTCGGTGGAAGCAGCCGAGCATGCCACCCGAACTCGATCCAGCGACCTACGGCCTCACGATCTGGGACCTCGATCGCGAGTTCCTCACCGGTGGAGTCGGCGGTGCCGACAAGCTCAAACTCGGCGACCTGCTGCACGTGTTGCGCGACGCGTACTGCCGCACCATCGGTGTCGAGTACATGCACATCCAGGACTTTGCCGAACAGCGCTGGATCCAGGGCAAACTCGAGGGCGCCAGGTACGAGATCGACAAGGACAAGAAGCGTCGCATCGTCGAGCGCCTCAACGCAGCGGAGGCGTTCGAGAAGTTCCTGGCCACCAAGTACGTGGGCACCAAGCGGTTCGGTCTGGAGGGCGCCGAGAGTGCCATTCCGGTGCTCGATCAGATCCTGTCCATGGCGGCCGACGCCGGACTCGACTCGTCCGTGCTCGGCATGGCCCACCGCGGACGTCTGAGCGTGCTCGCCAACATCTTGGGCAAGTCCTACGACCAGATCTTCAAGGAGTTCGAAGGTCACGTCGACCCCAGCACCGTGCAGGGCTCGGGCGACGTGAAGTACCACCTCGGCGCGAGCGGCAAGTACGAGGGGCCCAGCGGCGAGAGCATTCGCCTCGAGTTGGCGGCCAACCCCAGCCACCTCGAGACCGTCGATCCCATCGTGCTGGGCATCGTGCGTGCCATCCAGGACGGCATCGAGCCGGCTGGCTCATTCCCGTCGCTGCCGCTGCTCATCCACGGTGACGCGGCCTTCGCGGGGCAGGGCATCGTGGCCGAGTGCCTGGCCATGTCCGACATCGCCGGCTACCGCGTCGGCGGCACCATCCACCTGATCATCAACAACCAGATCGGGTTCACCACGAGCCCACAGCACTCGCGCAGTTCCATCTACTGCAGCGATGTCGCCAAAACCGTGCAGGCGCCCATCTTCCACGTCAACGGCGACGATCCCGAAGCCTGCGTCCGGGTGGCCGAGTTGGCGTTCGAGTACCGACAGAAGTTCCACAAGGACGTCGTCATCGACATGGTGTGCTATCGCCGCCATGGTCACAACGAGGGTGACGACCCGAGCTACACGCAGCCGCTCATGTACAAGGCGATCGCCGAGCGACGCAGCGTGCGCAAGCTCTACGTCGAGGCGCTCGTGAAGCGCGGCGACATCACGGTCGAAGAGGCCGAGAGCGCGCTGGCCGACTTCCAGGGCAAGTTGCAGGTGGCCCTCGACGAGACCCGCGCCCACGCGCCCGAGACGGTGAAGGTGGCGAAGCCGCCGAAGCCGGTCGGCGTGCGTCCACACGTCGAGACCGGCGTGGCGCGCGAAGTGCTCGACGGCATCTTCCGCCACTTCACCGACTACCCGACCGACTTCACGCCGCACCCGAAGCTGGTCCGCCAGTTCGAGACACGAGCGAAGATGTTCCACGACGCGGGCGAGCTCGAGTGGTCCACCGCCGAACTCCTCGCACTCGGCTCGATCGTCACCGAAGGGACTCCGGTGCGCCTCGCCGGCCAGGACAGTCGGCGCGGCACGTTCAGCCAACGGCATGCGGCGCTGGTCGACTACGAGAACGAGAACGTCTGGATCCCCATCTCGACGCTGCCCGATCGCGAGGCCGGGTTCTGGGTGTACGACAGTCTGCTCAGCGAGTACGCCGCGCTCGGCTTCGAGTACGGGTACGCCCACGAGAGCCCTGACGCACTGGTCATGTGGGAGGCACAATTCGGCGACTTCGTCAACGGTGCGCAGATCATCATCGACCAGTACCTCGTCGCTGCCGAGGACAAGTGGGGCCAGATGAACGGTCTCGTCCTGTTGCTGCCGCACGGCTTCGAGGGCCAGGGACCCGAGCACAGCTCGGCTCGCATCGAGCGATTCCTGACCCTCTGCGCCGACGACAACATCCAAGTGTGCAACGCCACCACGGCAGCGCAGTACTTACACCTGCTGCGCCGCCAGGTTCGCCGCGACGTGCGCAAGCCGCTCGTCCTGTTCACCCCGAAGGCGCCGCTTCGCATGAAGGAGAGTCGGTCGAAGGTCGACGACCTCACCCATGGCTCGTTCCAGGAAGTGCTCGACGACCCCATCGCCGGCCAGAACCTCGGTGCAGTGCAGCGTGTCGTGTTCTGCAGCGGCAAGGTCGCGTGGGACGCGATGGCGGAGCGCGACAAACGCAATGCTCCCGTCGCTGTGGTCCGCGTCGAGCAGCTCTACCCGTTCCCGGGCGAGCAGATGCGGGCCGTCCTGCAGCGATACCCGAATGCGAAGCAGGTCGTGTGGCTGCAGGAAGAGCCCGACAACATGGGGCCGTGGCACTTCATCGAAGCCCGCTTCTGGCGGGTGAAGGAAGACGGCTACGACTTGCGTCTGGTCAGTCGCATCGGCAGCGGCAGCCCTGCCACCGGGAGTGCTGCTGTGCACCAGCAAGAGCTCGCCGACATGATGGACGAGACGTTCCGCGACCTCTGACGGTCAGAGCGCAAGTGCGCCGTAGAGCGGCCGGGTTTCTGGGTGGGATTCTTCCCATCTCGGCTTCTGGACGGGATTCTTCCCGGCTTCCTGGAATCAGAACAACCAGGTCGCATTGGGCGCGAAACGTCCCAAATCCGGGTCACTTCGCGCCCGTGGGCTCGTATGGTCCCATTGCTGGGACGAATCGCGCCCAACCTCCTGCCCCGATCTGCCGATGTGGGCGGTCGGGGGGAAGTGATGTCCGCAGACTCACCGCACGGTCAAAGCGGACGTCGAGCGCGGTGTGCCAACTCCTACAGGGCGAGCAGGGTGGTGAGGTCGGTGATGGCCTGCTCGGCGGACAGCACCTTGATGGTGGTCATGCCCATCGTCGCCGCGGGCTTGAGGTTGATGCCCAGGTCGTCGAGGAACACGCACTGGCTCGGCTGCACGCCGAGTAGTTCGCAGGCGATCTCGTAGAAGCGCGGCTCGGGTTTGCGCACTCCCACCCTGCTGCTCTCCACCACGGCGTCGAAGCGCATCATGATCGCCCCGATCTGTGCTGCCCGTTGGTCGTCGGGGTGATCGCCGAGCACGTTGTTGGTCAAGCATGCGGTGAGGTAGCCAGCGTTCTTGACGCGATCGAGCAGATCGACCATCTCGGGCCGCACGTCGCCCGAGAGCAAAGCGAGCACGTCGCCACCGGGAATGCGATGGCCGAGCGACGCGGACTCGGCGGCGAAGATCGCGTCGAACTCGCGGCCACTCACGTCGCTCCGCTCGAGCTTCGCCCAAGCGTTGTCGTGCGGGTTGGTGGCGTTGACCGTGCGGATGAAGTCGAGCGGCAGACTCTGCTCGTGCTCGTAGCGGTTGAACGCCTCGAAGGGACTGCTGAGGATGACGCCCCCGAAGTCCCAGAGGACTGCGGTGAACTGCGAGGAAGCATTGGACACCGGGGCATCGTAGGCTGGATGCGTTATGCCACATCATGTCGTCGTCGACGGTTCCAACCTCGCCACCGAGGGTCGCTCGCAGCCCAGCCTCAAGCAGTTGAACGAGGCGGTGTTGGCCTTCATGCAGGAGCATCCTGAAGCGCTCATCACCGTCGTGGTCGACGCCACCTTCGGGCATCGCATCGATCCCAACGAGGCGAGCGAGTTCGACGACGCCGTCAACAACAACGAACTCGTTGCGCCGCCGGCAGGGGCCATCGGTCGCGGTGATGCGTTCGTGCTCAGCATCGCCAACAAGGTGAATGCGATCATCCTCACCAACGACAGCTACCAGGAGTTCCACGGTCAGTACGACTGGCTGTTCGACGAGGGACGACTCATCGGTGGCAAGCCCGTGCCGCACATCGGGTGGGTGTTCGTGCCTCGGCTGCCGGTGCGCGGGCCGCTCAGCCGCAAGGTCACCGCCGAGGCGAAGCGTCGCGGGCGGGGCACGAAGGCCGATGCACCCGGCACGGTTCGAGTCGGTAGCCCCGATGCCAGCCTGCCCATGCCGGTGCCCACCGCTCCGCCGCCCGGCGCCGTCCTGCCTGGGGCGTCCGCCGCACCCGTGGCGAAGCCGTCGGGCCGACGAGGTCGTGGTTCGGCGAAGGTCGTCGCCGAGGTGCACACGCCCGTCGCCGAGCTCCCCATCGCCGAGGCCGCCAAGGCTGCGGCGCCGAAGGGCGGCGGTGTCAACGACCTGTTGTCGTTCCTGTCGTTCGTCGAGCACCACCCCGCGGGCACCAGCGTCAATGCCATCGTCGATCACTACTCGTCGCACGGCGCGTACGTGAAAGTGGGCGAGGTCATGGGCTACGTGCCGCTGCGCCTGATGGCCAGTCCCACGCCTCGGAGTGCACGCGAGTTCATGAAGCTGGGCGAAGCCATCACGTTGGTCGTCGAGAAGTTCGTCCCCGAGAAGCGCAGCATCGACCTGTCCGTGCCGGGCATGGGCGAAGCACCCGTCGTCGAGGCCAAGCCGCCGAGGGCTGCCAAGGCGACGAAGGCCACCAAGGCGGCGGCCCCTCGCAAGGCCACGAAGAAGGCCGCCGAACCCGAGCCCGTTGCGCCGACCATCGAGTCCGTTGTCGATGCCCAGCCGCCCACGAAGCCGAGGCGCGTGTCGAAGAAGGCAGCGGTGGCCGCCACGATCGTCGAGGCCGCGCCGGCTGCGACATCGGCGCCACGGTCGGCTGCGAAGCCGGCGAAGAAGGTCGCCGAGAAGGTCGCCGTGAGCGTCGCCAAGAAGGGGGCTGCGCCGGTCAAGAAGGCGGCTGCGCCGGTCAAGAAGGGGGCTGCACCGGCCAAGAAGGCGGCTGCGAAGAAGGCTGCGCCAGCACCTGCAGCACCGGTCGAGGCCAAGCCGGCCAAGAAGGCCGCCACCAAGAAGGCCCCCGCGAAGAAGGCGGCCGCCAAGCAACAGGACGCATGAGCCCGATGCGCATCGCCACCTGGAACGTCAACTCGCTCAAGGCGCGTCTGCCGCGCGTGCAGGAATGGCTCGCCGACGTGCAGCCCGACGTGCTGTGCCTGCAGGAGACCAAGCTGGCCGACGACGCCTTCCCGGCGCTGACGTTCGCCGAGATGGGCTACGAGAGCGCCCACCACGGCCAGGGCCAGTGGAACGGCGTGGCGATCCTGTCCAAAGTGGGGCTCTCCGATGTGGTGGCCAATTTCGCCGATGGTGGCGACCCCGACCCCGACGCTCGAATCATCACGGCGACCTGCGGGGGAGTGAAGGTCACCAGCGTGTACGTGCCCAACGGCCGTTCGCTCGACAACGACCACTACCAGTACAAGCTGCGCTGGCTCGCCCAGTTGCGCCGGCACGTGGCAGCCACGAGCACGCCCGACGAGCAGGTGGTGGTCACGGGCGACTTCAACATCGCGCCGACCGACCTCGACGTGTACGACCCGGCCAAGTTCGTCGGGGCCACGCACGTCAGCCTCGAGGAGCGGGCCGAGCTGCAGGCGTTGTGCGACTGGGGAATGGTCGACCTGTTCCGCCAGCACCACCCCGACGCCAAGCTGTACAGCTGGTGGGACTACCGCGCCGGCGACTTCCACCAGGGCCGAGGGTTGCGCATCGACCTCGTCCTCGGCACGCGCCTCGTCGCGGAACGGTGCACCTTCAGCATCGTCGATCGCAACGCGCGCAAGGGTCAGTCGCCGAGCGACCATGCTCCGGTCATCGTGGACCTCTCGTGATCAGCAACGAGGACCAGACCGACCGCCTTGCTGGCGACACCCGTCAACACCTGGCGTCGGCCTGCCGGGCCATCATCGAGGAACTTGCTTCGTCGACGGCCGACTCCGGTTCGTTCTCCAGCGCGAGCGAACTGGTACAGCAGGCGGTCGCCATCCTCGAGTCGTCGTCGCACGGTCGCCCGTACGAGGGCGGTGAAGCCTCGCTCGCCAACTACCAGGGGTCGTTGTTCATCGACCACAGCCCATTGGTCGGACCGCTGAATCCGTTGGCACCACCCATCGTCATGACGGCCGACGGCACCGCGGTGACGGGTCAGGTCACCTTCGGCAGCGCGTACGAGGGTCCGCCAGGTTGCGTGCACGGCGGGTTCATCGCCGCCGCGTTCGACGAGGTGCTCGGCTTCGCCCAGGGCCTGTCGGGAAATCCTGGGATGACGGCCAGTTTGACGATCGACTATCGATCACCGACACCGTTGCGCGAGCGTTTGCGGCTCGTCGCCGACATCGACCGCATCGAGGGTCGGAAGATCTTCGTCACCGGTGAGCTTCGTGTCGCGGCCGACGACCGGCTCTGCGCCGAAGCACGGGGGTTGTTCCTCTCGATGCCCCCCGAGTTCTTCGATCGGTTGATGGGCGGTCGCCGCGCCGACTGAGAACCGCCCGGCCGGTTGCCTCGGTCAGGACTCACGCCCTCCGACCGACGCGGCTGGCAGGGGTCGAAGTCGTGCCGCGGCCGACTCGGTGATACCCAGACGTGCAGCCAGGTCGTGCGAGTCGGCTGGTGGCGATTCGAGCAACGAGCGCAACACACGGTCGGTGCACACCGATCGCTCGGGTTGCCCCGACACCCGCGCCACCGCGGCGCGCCACGCTCGATACGGCGCGAGCGGGTCCGTGGGGGCGTGGCGCCACGTGCGGTCGATGGGCGGCGGCACCGGCGCATCGTCGTCGACGGTTTCGAGCACAGGTGCCAGCCATCGGCTGGGCACCACGGTGCGTTCGCCGCGTCGAGCCGCGTGCGAAATGACGAGCTGCTGCTCGGCGCGCGTGAGTGCGACGTAGAACAGGCGAGCCTCCTCGGCCAACTGCTCGGCACTGTTCGCCGATGAGTGGGGAATGAGCTGGTCCTCGGCACCGATGACGAACACCCCCCACCACTCGCGGCCCTTCGCCGCGTGGAAGGTGAGCAGCGACACGGCGTCGTCGGAAGGGCCGTCGTCGAGGTCGTCGAACGGGCTTCGGAGCTCGACCCAGTTGCGGAAGGTACCGGTCTCGCCCGACGTCAGGAAGCGGTCGGCCTCTTCGGCGACGCGCAGGCGGATGGGATCGCTCGCATCGGCGAAGATGCCGTCGACCCAGACCGCCAGCTGCTCGCGGTTCGTGCAACGTGCAGCGTCGGCGACGGCGATCTCGAGTGGGGACCGGCCGGCAGTTCGCTCGGTGGCGAGACCGTGCCGAGCGAACACCCGCTGGATGAAGGTGATCTGCTCGTTCGTGCGGGCCAGCACGGCGAGCCGGCGACCAGAGTGCTGGTGGAGCAGGTCGCGAACCTGACGAACGACACCCTCGGCCTCAGCCGTCTCGTCGGCGTAGGGCTGCACCGAAACCGACCGCCCGGCGGGAAGTTCGCTGCGCGAATCGTCGTGCTGTCCGGCTGCGGACAGCACGGCCGCTGCGGCGCGCACCACCTGCGGAGAGCAGCGGTAGTTCGACGTGAGCGGTACCACGGTGATGCCCGGGTACCGCTGTTCGACGTTGGCGAGGGTGGTGTGGTCGGCACCGTTCCATCCGTAGATGGCTTGTCGAGGGTCGCCCACGAGGCACACATCGGCTCGACCGTCGCGCAGCGCCTCCAGCACCGCGTGCTGGAGCGGGTTGAGGTCCTGTGCCTCATCGACGAACAGATGCCGGTATCGCCAGTGCACCGCCTCGGCCCAGGTGGGGTCGTCGCGCAGCGCGTGCAAGAGGTGGACGAGCAGGTCGTCGAAGTCGACCACGCCACGGCGGCGCTTGAGCTGCTCGTAGGTGTCGAACAGTTCGGCGAATCTCGACGCGGGAACGCCACTGCGCCGTCGCTCGGCGCGGCATGCCGCGTCGTATCGTCGCGGCTCGACGAGGCGGGCACGGGCCCAGTCGATGTCGGTCATGGCCTGGTGAGCGTCGGCGCGCAGCTTCAACGCCGTGAGCGACTCGCGCACCAGTCGAACCCTGTCGTTGGCGACCTGCGGCGGCGTCTCGTTGCGGGCCAGCGCGCGATCGCAAAGGAGGCGCAAGGCGATGCTGTGGAATGTGCCGGCCTCGACCGGCTCGCGGATGTCGAGCCGTCGAAGGCGGCGCTTCAGCTCGGCTGCCGCGTCGCGGGTGAAGGTGAGAGCGAGCACGTGGCGGGGGATCGCGGTGCCGGCTGCCACGCGAAACGCGATGCGGCGGGTGAGCACCGTGGTCTTGCCCGAGCCGGCGGCTGCGATGACCGCCAATGGGGCCGCCGTGGTGGTGACCGCCTGGCGTTGCGCCGGGTCGAGGCCCGTGAGGAGGTGGTCACCGTGCACGGCGTCACCCTAGAGGCTGGGCGTGACACTGTTCCTGGGCCGGTCGGGAGCGACGGCTACAGTCGCCGGTATGACGTTTCCGACGAAGAACCTGACCGACGGCGAGACCATCGCGCTCGACATGCACCCGCACTGGTGGTACTTCGCCGAGCCTGCCCTCGCCCTGGCCGGCACCATCCTGGTCGGTCTCTGGGTCATTTCGCTCCAGGACGACACCACGCCGAAGGACATCCTCAGCCCTGCTGTGCTCGTCGCGCTCATCGGCACCGGGTGCTGGCTCGCCTTCCGGGCGGCCACCTGGCAGAACACGAACTTCGTCATCACCTCACAGCGCGTCATCTTCCGTCAGGGACTCATCGCCAAGCGCGGGATGGAGATCCCGCTCGACCGGGTCAACAACGTCAACTTCAGCCAGAGTGTCTTCGAACGCATGCTCGGTGCCGGTGACCTGCTCATCGAGTCGGGCGGCGAGGACGGTCAGCAGCGCTTCACCGACATCAAGGACCCCAAGGGCGTGCAGAACCTGCTGCACCGTGAGGTCGAGAAGGTGCGTGGCCGTCGAGCCGGCACCGGCGCTGGCACGGGGACCACGCTGTCGGTGCCCGAGCAACTCGAACGTCTCGAAGGCCTACTCGAGCGCGGCAGTATCACGCCCGACGAGTACGAGTCGCAGAAGCGCAAGCTCCTCGAGTGAGCCGCTGCCCGGTCAGGGCATGCCGGCGTGCGGCACCGACACTTCGGTGATCTCGATGCAGCCGTCGCGGTTGGCCGCCGCCAACGACGACAACGACGTCGTCGCCGTGGCCAGGAACAGGGTGCGGCCGTCGTGCCCACCGAGCATGACCGCATAGCAGGGTCGGCTCGTGGTCACTTCGTCGAGCACCTTGCCGCCCTCGGCGACGCGGATGGCACGCGGCGCCGATGCGTCGGCCAACCAGACCGCGCCCTCCTCGTCGAGGCAGATGCCATCCGGTACGGCGTCGACTTCGGCCCACACCCGTTGGTTGGTGAGGCTGCCGTCGATGCCCACGTCGAACGCCGTCAACCGACGACCGAGCGACTCGGCGACGATGAGCGTCCCGCCGTCGGGCAACAGCACCATGCCGTTCGGGAACTTCAGTCCTGACGCCACCGCGTGGACAGCTCCATGCGGGTCGACCCGTGCGATGGCCGCGCCCTCGTAACGGTTGAGCGCGCCGCGGAAGTCACCGCTGGTGATCGCTGCATCGAGATCGAAGCCGAAGTTGCCCACATAGGCGCGGCCGATGCGGTCGACGACCATGTCGTTGCAGTGGAAGGTGGCGATGTGCGACAGGTCGGCATGGACGACCAACGCGTCGTACTCCATGCGCAACACGGCACGCTGGTGCATGGACACGATGAGCATTCGCCCGTCGGGCATCCACCCGAGGCCACTCGGCTGATCCTCGAGCACCACCTTCGTCTCGACATGGCCGTCGAGGTCGACCGTCTTCACCGCGTGGTCGTGGAAGTCGCTGAACCACAGCTTTCCCTGGTGCCAGCGTGGTCCCTCTGCGAAGTGCAACCCGTCGGCGAGGACCTTGACCGTCATCTCGACTCCTTGATGTCGACCGCAGGCTAGTGCCTGCAGCGCCCGGCCTCAGCCGTCGACGACGACTCGCGCGCCGTCGACCGCTTGCACCACCCAGCCCTGGCTGAGCGCGGCCGGCTCGGTGAGCGCCACGACGCAGCCACCGAACCCTCCACCCGTCATGCGCGCCCCGTACACGCCGGGCGTCGCGCACAACTGGTCGACGGCGGCATCCATCACCGGGGTGGACGTGGCGTACAGCAGCCGCAGGCTCTCGTGTCCGTCGCGCACGATCCGGCCCGCCTCGACCAGGTCGCCGGCGCGCAGCGCGTGGGCGAAGTCGCGCACTCGTGCATTTTCGCTCGTGACGTGCATGGCGCGCATGCGCAGCACAGGGTCGTCGATGGCCCGAGCCTGTTCGACCGTGGCCGTGCGCAGCGGTCCGATGAGTTGCTCGACCGCGGCGCATTCGGCCACCCGGTCGGCGTACGCGCTGCCCACGAGCGTGCGGTGGGCGACGAACAGCACCACCACCTCCAGGTCGGGCGGCAGCGCGACCGGCTCGACGGTGAGCGCACCACAGTCCATCAACAGGGCGTGCCCCTTCACCCCGGACACGATGGACAGCTGGTCCATGATCCCGGTGGGCACGCCCGACGACCGGTTCTCGGCGCGCTGGGTGAGCTGGGCGAGTTCGGTGGTGGTGCCGTCGTAGCCCAGCGCCATTGCCACTGCGACCTGGAGGGCATGGCTGCTGGACAGACCGGCACCGATGGGGATGTCGGTGCTGACCTGACCCGAGAAGCCGGCCGGCGGCGACATCTCGGCCACCACACCGGCCACGTACCGGGCCCACGAAGGCTCGGCGTGCTGCGGGTCGTCGACGCGCAACGGCAGGTCGACGGGTTCAGGCTCGTCGAACGACGAGAGTTGCACCCGGTCACCGCCTCGAACGCCTTGGATCTCGGTGTACCGATCGACGGCCATCGGCATCACGAGACCACCCGTGTAGTCGGTGTGGTCGCCGATCAGGTTCACCCGCCCGGGTGCGTAGACGTGCACCTTCATCCGGCGTCCCCCATCGAAAGTTGCAGCGCCGCCGCGAACCGCTCGATCGGGTCGAGTTGGAACGGTGCGCGCAGCGCGATGTTCACCTGGTCTGCGCCGGCCTCGACGTACTGGCCGATGCGATCGACGATCTCGTCGTCGCTCCCGCTGAGTACGCCCGGGCGAACCATGTCGGCCAACGCACCGAATTGCTGCCGCAGGCTCTCGTCGGTGTACGCGAGACCCACGTTGACGGCTCGCTTGATCTCGGCGGGGTTGCGGCCGACCGCGTCGCAGTGTTCGTCGAGCACGGCGCACTTGTGGGCGAATGCGTCGGGGGCGATGAACGGCACGTTCCATCCGTCGGCGTACTTCGCAGCGATCTTCAACGTGCGCTTCTCGCCACCGCCACCGACCCAGATCGGCAACTTGGACTGCAGGGGTCGGGGTTCGTTACGCGCCTCTTTCAATGTGAAGTGCTGACCCTCGAACGACGTGACATCGTCGTGGAGCAGGCCGCGCAGGCACTGGATGCCTTCCTCCAACTGATCCATGCGCGTCTTCACCCCCGGAAACGGGATTCCGTACGCGTCGTCGGGCTTGCCCGTGGCTCCGTAGAAGTGGTCCCACACGCTGATCCAGCCGAAGCCGAGGGACTCGATGCGCTGCCACACGCCGCGGAGTTCGTCCGCGGTGGTGTGTTGCAGCCCGACATGAACGCCGAAGACCGTCATGGGACCGAAGGTAGCCTGCACGAATGCCCCGCGCCCTCGTTCGGACCGGTATGGAACTCGAGTACGACACGTTCGGTTCTGCCGACGACCCGGCGTTGCTGCTGGTGATGGGGTTCACCGCCCAGATGACTGCGTGGGACGACCCGTTCTGTCAGTTGTTGGCCGACGGCGGGTATCACGTCATCCGCTTCGACAATCGCGACTGTGGACTGTCGACCAAGCTCGACGGGCAGACCGTCGAGATCGGCGCGGTCGTCATGGCAGCGCTCACCGGCCAGCCGCTGCTCGAGGCGCCGTACACCCTCACCGACATGGCAGCCGATGCCATCGGGCTCCTCGACCACCTCGGCGTCGAACGCGCCCACATCATGGGCGCGTCGATGGGCGGGATGATCGTGCAGACGATGGCCATCGAGCACCCGACCCGGGTGCGCAGCCTCATCTCGGTGATGAGCATGCCCGGCGAGCTCGATGCCGGTCAGCCCGACGCGGAAGTCGTCGCGGTACTGCTGTCGCCTCCCGCGGCCGACCGTCAGGCCTACATCGACGAATCGCCGAAGTGGATGATGTGGCAGTCGAAGAAGTACCGCAACGAGCAGAAGGTGAAGGAGAACGCGGCCGCCGCGTACGACCGGTCGTTCTGCCCCGATGGAGGCCCTCGTCAACTCGCGGCCATGTTTGCGAGAGGGCCTCGCACGGAAGGTCTGCAGCAGCTCGACGTCCCGACGCTCGTCATCCACGGGCGCGACGACCTGCTCATCACCCCGAGCGGCGGGTTCCGTACCGCCGAGCTGATCCCCGGCGCGCATCTGCTGTTCGTGGCCGACATGGGGCACGACATGCCCGAGCCACTGTGGCCGCTGTTCGTCGACGCGATCCACAGTCATCTTCGTCGCGCCGGCTGAGTCCCGAGGCGTCGCGACGGTCGGGTGACAGGTTCGGCGAGGCCGTCCACTAAAACGGCGACCATGGCAGGTCCCCTCACTGGATATCGCATCATCGAGATCGCCGGCATCGGCCCCGGCCCGTTCGCAGCCATGCTGCTGTCGGACATGGGTGCCGAAGTCATTCGGGTCGACCGCGCGCAGGCCGTCCGTGGCCCGGCGCCCGACACGCCGCACTACGACGTCATGCTGCGCAACCGACGTAACATCGCGCTCGATCTGAAGCACCCCGACGGCGTCGCCACGTTGCTCGATCTCGTCGAAGGCGCCGATGCGCTCATCGAGGGTTTCCGCCCCGGCGTGATGGAGCGGCTCGGCGTCGGACCCGACGTCTGCCTGGAGCGCAACCCGAAGCTGGTGTTCGGTCGCATGACCGGTTGGGGTCAGGACGGCCCCTACGCGCAGTCCGCCGGTCACGACATCAACTACATCTCGCTCGCCGGCGCACTGGCGCACTTCCGTCGCGCCGGCGAGGCGCCGGTGCCGCCGTTGAACATGGTCGGCGACTTCGGTGGTGGCGGCATGTTCCTCGCCTACGGCGTGGTGTGCGCGTTGCTCGAGGCGCAGCGCAGCGGCAAGGGTCAGGTGGTCGACACCGCGATGGTCGACGGCGCAGCCGTTCTGATGAGCATGTTCTGGGCGTTCCGCACGATCGGCATGTTCGACGAGCACGCGCCGGGGACGAACCTGCTCGACACCGGCGCGCACTTCTACGACGTGTTCGAATGCAGCGACGGCACCTACATCTCGCTCGGATCCATCGAGCCGCAGTTCTACGCCGAGTTGATGCGCATCACGGGTCTGGAGGGCGATCCCGAATTCGCGCAGCAGATGAACAGGGCCATGTGGCCGAAGTTGAAGGAGCGCCTACGCGACCTCTTCATGACCAAGACGCGCGACGAGTGGTGCGCGTTGATGGAGCACACCGACGTCTGCTTCGCCCCGGTGCTCACCATGAGTGAGGCCGAGAAGCATCCGCACAACATCGCTCGTGGGTCGTTCATCGAGGTGGCCGGTGTCACCCAGCCTCGACCGGCGCCTCGCTTCTCGCGCACCGAGCCCGAGGTCGCGTCCGCCCCGGCACACCCCGGTCAGCACTCCCGTGCGGTCCTGGCCGACTGGGGCCTGTCGCCGGAGCGCATCGACGCACTGGTCGACAGTGGTGTCGTCGCCGATGCGGGTCGCGCCAACCGCTGATAGACAGTTCTCTTCATGGGAACCCTCGTCTGCTTTCACGCACATCCCGACGACGAGAGCATCTCCACCGGAGGCACCATCGCGCGCGCTGTCGCCGAGGGCCATCGGGTGGTGCTCGTCGTCGCCACCAACGGTGACCACGGTGAAATGCCCGACGACCTCGCCCCCGGCGAGACGTTGGTCGACCGCCGCCGCGCCGAGACGCACGCCTCGGCCGCTGTGCTCGGCGTGCATCGAGTCGAGTGGCTCGGATATGCCGACAGCGGTATGACGGGCTGGGATCAGAACGACCACGAGCAGTCGTTCGTGCGCGCGCCGCTCGACGAGGCCGCCCAGCGTCTGGCGACGATCCTTCGCGAGGAACATGCCGACGTGCTCACCGCATACGACTGGCACGGCAACTACGGTCATCCCGATCACATCAAGGTGCACACCGTTGGTCACCGTGCCGCAGAGCTCGCTGGTACGCCGCGGGTGTTCGAGGCCACGATGAACCGCGACGAGATGGTGCGTTTCTTCGAGATGGCCAAGGCGGCCGGTGACAGTGGTGCCCCCGACGGCGAGGACTGGGACCCGAACGGGCCCGCCGACGACGGCAACCCCATGGGCACCCCCGAAGCAGAGATCACCCATCGCGTCGACGTGGCCGCGTACGTGCTGCAGAAGCGGGCGTCCATCCGCTGCCACAAGAGCCAGATCACCGACGCCGGCTTCTTCAGCACGATGCCCGACGAACAGTTCGCGTTCGCGTTCGGCCAGGAGTGGTTCATCGAAGCTGGCTCGTCGGCGCCGCTGAGCGATGGTTGGCTGTTCGAATGACCCGGGTGTACCTGGTGCGGCACGGTCGGGCCGCGGCCGGGTGGGACGCGGACCCGGACCCGGGGCTCGACGAGGTGGGCCGTGAGCAGTCCATGGCGGTCGCTCGTCGGCTACGGCCGCTCGGTCCACTCTCGGTGGTGAGCAGCCCGCTGTTGCGTTGTCAGCAAACGGCGTTCCCGTTGGCGACCGCCTGGAAGGCGGAGGTCGTCGTCGTTCCGGCCGTCGCCGAGATCCCGTCGCCTGCCGGCGTCGTGATGGCCGACCGGGTCGAGTGGTTGCGTGCGGCCATGGGTGGCACCTGGGCCGACCTCGGGGCTCCGTACACGACGTTTCGCGATGGCGTCGCGGCGGCGGTTGCCGCGCTCGCGCAGGACACCGTGGTGTTCAGCCACTTCGTCGCGATCAACGCGGTCATCGGAACGGCGCTCGGCGACGATCGACTGGTGATCCGCAGCCTCGACAACTGCTCGGTGACGGTCGTCGAGGTGACCGATGGTCGGTTGCAGTTGGTCGAGGGCGGCCACGAGGCCGACACGCTCATTCGCTGACCTGCACGTTCGCGACCTCGACGGGCTGGCAGACTGTCGACATGACGTCTCGTCGCTTTCTGGCCGGTCTCGCCGCCGGTGCCCTCGCGCTCACTGGGAGCGCGTGCAGCGACGAGCAGAGCAGCGTCGGCACCAGTTCCTCCACCAGCACCAGCACGTCCACCACGGTGGCCGACACCACCACGTCCAGCTCGAGCACGACCAGCAGCACGAGCACCACCTCCAGCACCACGACCGTCGCCAGCACGACCACCGTGCCGGTCGTGACAGGTCTCGATCTGTCGTCGGCCGGACTGGGAGATGCGCTGTTCGGCGTCGACGCCGACGAGACCATCGGGTACGTCGCGTCCATCCTCGGGCCGCCCACCAACGACAGCGGATGGCAGGATCCCGTCCTGATCGGCGCGGCCTGCCCCGGCACGCGGGTGCGTTTCGTGGACTGGCGTGATCTGGCCCTGTTCTTCACCGACGAGTCGCCCGCCGCGAGTGGCCTGGCGCACTTCTCCTCGTACACCTACGGTCCCGCGGTCGATGACGCCACCGTCAACCCGTTCGGACTCACCACGGACGCCGGGCTCGGCATTGGAGCCAGCGTCGAGTTCCTGCGTGCCACCTACCCGGGGGCGAAGGTGAATGCCGGCGACGAGATCAGCGGGCCGTCGTTCTTCATCGAGGAAGGTCTGTCGGGCTTCCTCACCGGTGCCTCGAACGCCGACACGATCATCTCGTTCGTGGGCGGTTACGGGTGCGGCGAGTAGCCTCCACCTGATGCTCGCTGCGGGTCTCCAGACCGTCAAGGACATTCACGAGGGTTGGGCTTGGGTGGTCATCATCGGCAACGGCCTGGCCGGGCTGTGGGCGTTGGCCGCCAACTGGGTGCCGCAACTGCGTTCCCGGGCGCTGTGGTGGTTCATCGGCATCGCCCAGTTCACGATGTTCGTCCAGGTCGTCCTGGGCGTCATCATGGTGGGCAAGTACAAGGTGCCGCTGCCGCAGTTCCATGCGTTCTACGGGTTCGTCGCGATCATCGCCGTGGCCATCATCTACAGCTACCGGTTCCAGATGAAGCACCGCATCTACATGCTCTACGGCTTCGGCAGCCTGTTCGTGATGGGCCTGGGCATCCGCGCCATGCTCGTCGCTGCCACCGGCTGACCGGCGGCTCGGACAGAGCCCGCGTTCTTCAGTTGTCAAGGAGCTGGGGATGTCGTTGGTTGCGGGCAGTGCCGCCGCTCACGCGGCCCACCGCCGTGGCGGTCCGGTGGTCATCACTCGTCCGGATGGCGTGGTGACCGTGAGTTCGCGGCTCGGTCCGAGGGACAGTTGCCAGCCGCGGTCGTGGACGAGGTGATGGTGCCGGCTGCAGATCGGCAGCAGGTTGGCGAGGTCGGTGCGCCCGCCGTGGCGCCACCAATTGATGTGGTGGATGGTGCAGTGGTCGAAGTGGACCTCGCAGCCGGGGACGGCACAGGATCGGTAGAGCGCGCGAAGGGCGCGCCGTTGGGCGCTATTGGCGAGCCGAGTGCTACGCCCGAGATCCAGCCGCCCCGGTGCTGAGACGACGACCCCGTTGCGGACGACGACCTCGTGGACGTGGGTGCTCGGGTCGTCGAGCAGGTCGTGCAGGACTCGATCAGGGATGTCGACGGGGTGTCCCCAGTCGACGTCGGGTTTTCCGTCCGGTGAGGTGTGGTCGACGACGACGATCACTTCCGCCCCACGCGTCGTGCGCGCCCCAGCGCCGTCCTGTTCGAGCAGTTGCAGCAGGGCGTGGGCGCGGAGGAAGGCTTGGCGTTCGAGCGGGTCCGAGGGGCAGCCCGGGATGGGTGGCCCGTGATGTAGTGCCTCGACCTGTGCCGCGAGGCGGCGATCGAAGCTCAGGGTGCGGAGCGGATCGAGCGCGAGCCGGTAGACCGTCATGCCGGTGTCGCGGTCGGAGTGTGAGGTGAGCCGGATGCCCGCCTGCTGGGCGGCGAACCGCGCTTCCGTGGGGTCATCGGTCGGGTCGTCGGGTGTCGGTCGGAGGCCTTCGTAGCGGGCCACGTCGCGAGCGAGGAGTCGCCCGAACCGACCGGCGGAACCGCTGCGAGCCGCGAGCAGGAGGCGAGCGTGGTCGGCAGCGAGTTGCTCGCGTTCGTGCGGCAGCAGCCGGCGGAGTGCGTCGCCCAACCGGTCGACGTGCGAGACCGAGATGTCGCCGTGCGAAAGTGCGTCAGCGAAGCTCGGGAATGTCGCGAGGACATCGGCACGTCGTTCGGCCCTCGCGAGCGACGCGGTCGACAGGTGGACCGAGTCGCCGCCGAGCAGTTCGAGTGGGGAACGGCCGACATCATGAAGGGATGCGACGAGCCTCAACCGTTGCGATTCAGCCCAGGCGATCAGTTGGTCGACCGCCAGGAACGCGGCCTCGACCGGTCCGAACAGGACGCCCTCGACCAGACAGTGCGGGAGGGCGTGGTCGACGACCGGTTCGTCGATGGTGGTGGTGTGTGCGGCCACGTGGCCCTCCCTTCGAATCGCTGCACACGCAGACCGGAAACCGCCGGATACGTGTGGTCGGTTGGTGACGTCCGAAGACGTTATTCGCCGGGGAAGGCAAAACGAACACTAGTTCGATCTCATCCGGAAGTCAAGTCGTTCCGGAGAAGTTCTCCGGCGTTCATCCTGAACCACGCGACGAAAGGGGGGCTGGCCGACCTGCCCGACCGTGAACGGGCCGCCCTGGTGTTGGGCCACCTCGATGACCTGAGCGTGGCGGAGGTCGCCTCCGAGATGGGACTGACCGTCCATGCCGCAGTTCGTCGCGTCGTTGCGCGACCAACTGAGAGGGGAGTGGCGTGACGACACCGCGGTCGTCGCCCCGACGCGGCTGTTCCGGTGGCGTGTCGCTGCAGGCTTCGTCGCGGCGGCGGCGGCCGCCGTCGTCGGCATCGGCCTGTTGGTGACTCGGGGTGACGACACGGACTCCATCATCGGCGTCGACTCCACGACCTCCTCCACGTCCGCGTCGTACTGGCCCAGTACGAGCGCACGTCGGAGGGCGGCGGGGGCACGACGGCAGGTTGCCCCCTGGCGTCACTCCGGTGACGGCGGACGGGTTCGTGATGCTCGAGACGCACGGGTGCGAGATCGCGACCGAGGTGCGATGGGCCCTCGGCGACCAAAACTTCCTGACCTTCGATTTCACGTCCATCCAGGCCATCCCCGACTGCAACGCACTCGACCCGACGTTCGTCACCTGGCTCGAGCAGATGCGGGACACCGGCGCTGAGTTCGCGCTGCACGCCGACGCGGCGTCGGGGTTGTGGACGCGCAACGGCGACCGTGTGACCCGGCTCGCGTTCGCCGAAGAGGTGGTCCAGGGCTAGGAGTGCATCGTGAACGCGCCAACGCGAGCGACGCGAATGTGCGTTCCTGTCGAACGACGTGGCGTCACCAGTGGCGTGGGTGGACTGCAGCCGCGTGGTGGGCATGTGCTGGAGCCGCGGACCGCTGTGTGCGCGCTGTAGGGGCTGCGCAACCGGGGAACGGAGCGGGGTCGGGCGGAACGGCACCGGCCAACGTCGGGGCGACTCGCCCGCGCAGCCGTTGCTCGATGGCGTGTGCAACGCGGATGAGGGCGCCCTCCTGCAGGAAGCCGGCGGTCAGCCAGAAACCGACGGGGCGGCCGTCTGCGGTGTAGCCGACCGGCACCGCCATACTCGGGTATCCGGCGGTGGCGGCGGGCGACGTGCCGAAACTGAATGTCGGTGTGACGATCACGTCGTAGCCCTGCGCAAGGGTGCTGTCGATGACGGCACGGCCGAAGCCCTGGCTCGTGGCGCGTGCGGCCAGATACTCGGGGTCGCCGAGGTCGCCGCTCGTGGTCTCGGCCAACTCGAACACTTCCTGTCCGAACCATCGCAGTTCGTCGTCGCAGTGATCGACGTTGAACTGAATGAGGTCGGCCAGGCTCCGCATCGAGGTGCCGCTGAGACCGGCCAGGTACTGCGCTATCTGGACCTTGAACTCGAACAACAGCACGGTGAACTCGTCGTCGAACGGCACCCGACCATCGACCGGTTCGAACGGATCTGCCGTCGTGACATCTCCGATGCGAGCACCATGACGACGCAATTCGTCGAGCGCGGCGTCGAGGATCGCGAGCTGCTCGTCATCGCCCGGGCCGAAGATGCCGTCGACGTACCGACGGTCGTACGCAAGTCGGGCACCCTGAAGACCTTTGCCGTCGAGGAACCGGGTGTACGACTCGGGCACCCGCCGCCCCATGACGTGGCGGCCCGGCACTCGGATGGCGTCGAGCAGCACGGCGGCGTCGCGCACGGTGCGGGTCATCGGTCCTGCGGTGTCCTGCGTCGCAGCGATGGGGATGATGCCCGTTCCCGACACGAGGCCGACCGTCGGCTTGATGCCCACCAACGACTGCTCACCGGCAGGGCACAGGATCGAGCCGTCGGTCTCCGTGCCGACGGCGACGGCACACAGGCTGGCGGCTGCAGCGGCGGCCGAACCCGACGAGGAGCCACACGGGTCCAGGTCCAGGCGGTAGGGATTCCGTGTGAATCCGCCTCGTGCGCTCCACCCGTTGAGCGGCGGGAAGTCGCCGCTGCCACCGCGGAAGTTGGCCCATTCAGAGAGGTTCGCCTTCCCGAGCACGATCGCGCCTGCTGCGCGGAGTTGGGCCACGAGGCGAGCATCGGCCGGCACGACGCTCCCGACCAGTGCCATCGAGCCCGCCGTGGTCTGCATGCGATCCTTGGTCGCGATGTTGTCCTTGACGATCACGGGAATGCCGTGCAGCGGTCCGCGTGCCTTGCCCCGTCGGCGCTCGCGGTCTCGCGCAGCGGCGATCGTCAGCGCCTCTGGGTTGGTCTCGATGACGGCGCCGAGCACCGGGTTGAGCTGGGCAATGCGATCCAGGTATCCACGCGTCAGTTCGACGCTGGACAGCTGGCGTGACGCCAGAAGGCGCTGCAGCGTGCGCAGGTCCGCCTCCACCCACGGCTCGCCGCCTGCTCGGCGCGCGGGACTGCCCGCAGCGCTCGCCGACGACGCGAACGCGCCGACCCCGGCACAGGCTGCAGCAGCGCTGAGCTCGAGAAAACCTCGACGCGACAGTGGCTCCGTCATGGTGACCTCCAGGATTCGTGACTGGACGCCGAAGATAGACCTCGCGTGTTACGCGGCTGTTACACCGGTGATGGCGGTCACAGGGCGGCGGCGAGTTGGTCGAGCTGGGCCTGCAACTCGACCGGGAGGGCATCGCCGAACTTGGCGAAGTGCTCCTGGATCTGCGGGATGGCGCCCTTCCAGCCCTCGGCATCGACGGCCAGCAGCGCAGCGAGGTCGTCGTCGCTGACGTCGAGTCCGGTGAGGTCGAGATCGCCGGGCAGCGGCAGGTCGCCGATGGCGGTGCGGGTGGCGTCGGCGGCACCGGCCACACGCTCGAACACCCACTTCAGCACGCGGCTGTTCTCGCCGTAGCCGGGCCACAGGTAGCGGCCGTCGTCGCCGCGCCGGAACCAGTTGACGAAGAAGATCTTCGGCAGGTTGGTCTCGTCGGTGCTCTTGCCGATCTTCAGCCAGTGGCCGAAGTAGTCGGCCATGTTGTAGCCGCAGAAGGGGAGCATGGCCATCGGGTCGAAGCGCAGGATGCCAGCGGCGCCCTGTTGGGCGGCGGTGGTCTCGCTGGCCATGATGCTGCCGAGGAACGTGCCGTGCTCCCAGTCGAACGCCTGGGTGACCAACGGGACCGTGGTGCGGCGACGACCGCCGAACAGGATGGCGCTGATCGGCACGCCGACCGGGTCCTCCCATTCGGGGGCGATGGCCGGGCATTGGAATGCCGGGGCCGTGAAGCGAGCATTGGGGTGCGCGGCCGGCGACTCGGTCTCGGGCGTCCAGGCGTTGCCCTTCCAGTCGGTGGCTCGAGCGGGCTTGTCGTCGCTCATGCCCTCCCACCACACATCGCCCTCGCTGGTGAGTGCGGTGTTCGTGAAGATGCTGTTGCCCCACAGGCTGTGCATCGCGTTGGCGTTGGTGTCCCAGCCGGTGCCGGGAGCGACGCCGAAGAAGCCAGCCTCGGGGTTGATGGCGTACAGGCGGCCATCGGCGCCGAACTTCATCCAGCAGATGTCGTCGCCGATGGTCTCGGCCTTCCAACCGGGAATCGTCGGCACGAGCATGGCGAGGTTGGTCTTGCCGCACGCCGACGGGAAGGCACCGGCGATGTACTTGGACTCGCCCTCGGGGTTCGTGAGCTTCAGGATCAGCATG
>JANOET010000405.1:0-16406 GCA_031413415.1 Acidimicrobiaceae bacterium | reverse complement strand
CAAACACCCCCCGCTCATACAAAAGTTCGTCGCCGTGGCCATTAACGAGCATCCGCCAGTCCCACGGCGCCCGGTCGGTGGCGGCCCGCTGTGCGCGAATACCTGCGTCGCCAGTTCAAGACGATCGCCGTCATCCTCGTTCCCCTGGCGGCGATCGTCTTCCTCACGTCCACCCAGATCGTGCGGCCCGACGAGACCATCGCCCTCGGGCGGGCAGCCTCCGGCCTCTTCCGCACGCTGGCGTTCATCCTCGGCTGCCTCGCCTCGGGCTTCACCGGCTACATCGGCATGAACCTGGCGACGCGTGGCAACGTGCGCACCGCGGCAGCCGCACTCACGAACAGCATGCCCAAGGCCCTCACCGTCGCGTTCCGCACCGGCGGCGTCGCCGGCATGTTCACCGTGGGTCTCGGCCTGCTCGGCGCCACCGTGATCATCATGATCTTCCAGAACACGTCGTCGGTCATCCTCATCGGCTTCGGCTTCGGTGGTTCACTCCTCGCGCTGTTCCTGCGCGTCGGCGGCGGCATCTTCACCAAGGCAGCCGACGTCGGCGCCGACCTGGTGGGCAAGGTCGAAGCCGGCATCCCCGAGGACGACCCGCGCAACCCGGCCACCATCGCCGACAACGTGGGCGACAACGTGGGCGACTGCGCCGGCATGGCCGCCGACCTTTTCGAGAGCTACGAAGTCACCCTCGTCGCCTCGATCATTCTCGGCGTGGCTGCGTTCAACTCGGTGGGCGCCAACCCGGCGCTCGGCCTCATCTTCCCGCTCGCCGCTCGCGCCATCGGCGTCGTCGCGTCCATCGCCGGCGTGTTCGCCGTGAAGGCCAAGGAGGGCGAGACCAACGCCCTGAAGCCCATCAACAAGGGCTTCGCAGTGGCTGGCGCGCTCACGCTCATCGGCACGCTCGCCGTCGCCCTCATCTACGTGGGCAACGATGGCAACGACAACGCCGGCTGGAAGTGCTTCGGCGCCGTGGCCATCGGCCTCGTGCTGGCCCAGGGGATCAGCCGCCTCACCGAGTACTACACCGGCACCCACTTCACCCCGGTGAAGGAGATCGCCGAGAGCGCCGAGACCGGCCCCGCGACCGTCGTGCTGTCGGGTACCGCAAGCGGCCTCGAGAGCTCGGTCTACGCCGTCATCGCCATCGCCATCTCCATCGGCGTGGCGCTCGCCCTCGGCAACGGCAACCTCACCTTCAGCCTCTACCTCGTGGCCCTCACCGGCATGGGCATGCTCGCCACCACCGGCGTGATCGTTTCGGAGGACACCTTCGGCCCCGTCAGCGACAACGCCGCCGGCATCGCCGAGATGAGCGGCGAGTTCCATGGCGAGCCCCAGCGCATCATGGTCAGCCTCGACGCAGTGGGCAACACCACCAAGGCCGTCACCAAGGGGTTCGCGATCGGCTCCGCCGTCATCGCCGCCGTGGCGCTGTTCGCCTCGTTCATCGAGACGGCCGGCAGCGAGTTGGGCATCGTCCCCGAGAACCTGAAGGACGGCGTGTTCAAGACCAAGGAGCTGATGATCAACGTCGCCGACCCGAAGATCTTCATCGGTCTGCTCATCGGCGGGACGGTGCCGTTCCTCTTCTCGGCCCTGGCGATCCGCGCCGTCGGTCGCACCGCCGGTGTCGTCGTCCAAGAGGTCCGAAACCAGTTCGCCGACGGCAAGATCATGAGTGGTGAGAAGCAGCCGGACTACGGCCCCGTCATCGACATCTGCACCGAGGCCTCGCTGCGTGAGCTCGCCACCCCGGCTCTGCTCGCCGTGCTCACCCCAGTGGTCATCGGCTTCGGCATCGACTGGAAGGCGCTCGGCGCGTTCCTCGCCGCGGTCATCCTCGTCGGCCAGCTCATGGCGAACTACCTCAGCAACGCCGGTGGCGCCTGGGACAACGCCAAGAAGTACATCGAGGACGGCCACCACGGCGGCAAGGGCAGCGACGCCCACAAGGCCGCCGTCATCGGCGACACCATCGGCGACCCGTTCAAGGACACCGCAGGCCCCGCGCTGAACCCGCTCATCAAGGTGATGAACCTGGTCAGCCTGCTGATCCTGCCGGCCATCATCAGCCTGCAGGACAACGACGGCGCACGCTTCAGCATCGCCGCCGCTGCGCTGGTCGTGCTCGTGGGCGCCATCGTCTACACCAGCCGCCAGAAGAACACGATCACGGCCTCGTCCGTCTGATCATTCCCACTTCGGACAGGCCCGGGCCGTGTGCCCGGGCCTGTCCGCTTTTCAGGGCTAGCGTGGCCAACCGTGCTGGGACTCCTCGACTTCGCCAACGAATGGATCAAGACGGGCGGCATCTTCGCTCTGGCGGCGATCATCTTCGCCGAGACCGGCCTGCTCATCGGCTTCTTCCTGCCCGGCGATTCGTTGCTCTTCTTCGCCGGCTTCCTGGCGTCCGATGCCGCGTACGAGCAGTTCGGCGAGCGCTACATGCCGTCGCTGTGGGTCGTGATGCTCGTCACCTCCGTCGCCGCAGTCCTCGGCGACCAGGTCGGCTACATGATCGGCAAGAAGTTCGGCCCGCGCATCTTCGATCGACCGAAGAGCCGCTTCTTCGACCCGAAGAACGTACGCAAGGCCGAGGTGTTCTTCGAGCGGCACGGATCGAAGACCATCGTGCTCGCCCGCTTCGTGCCGATCGTGCGCACGTTCGTTCCCACCGTGGCCGGCGTCAGCAGCATGCCGTACCGCACGTTCGTCACCTACAACATCCTCGGTGGCGTGCTGTGGGCGTGCGGCTTCACCGTGCTCGGCTACTACCTGGGCGAGATCGACGTCGTGAAGAACAACATCGAGATCGCGGCCATCATCATCGTGCTGGTGTCGGTGGCTCCGATCGCATTCGAGTTCATGCGGCATCGCAAGGCACGCATCGCCGAGATGAACGCAGCGGTCGGCGACGAGGTCGTCGCCACCGACACCACCGCCGACTGACACGAGCCGGGAACCTCGCCAACCTCCCGGTCGTCGGACGCGCATGACACGCATGCGCACCGCCCGCCGACTCGGCACCGTCACCTTCGCGGGACTGATGGTGCTGGCCACCACGGCCTGCTCCGGCGACGAGGATTCCGCATCGTCGGCCACCGTGCTCGAGGGGGTCACCGACGGCGACGCGACCGTCGGCGAGGGACTCGGCGGCGGCACGGTGCCCGCCGTGGCCCCGGGCGACGACGTGACGGTGGGTCCGCCGATCGACGACCGCAAGTTGGTCATCACCGTCACGGTCGGGGTGGAGGTCGACGACGTCGCAGCCGCGGTCAATCGGGTCATCGCGCTCGCTCGGACGCACGGCGGCGAGCTGAGCGCCAGCTCGGTCGACCTCTCCGACCCCCGGTTCGCCGGCGGCGACATGGTCTTCCGCATCCCTCCCGACGAGACCGAGGCGTTCATCTCTGGCCTCGACCCCGGCATCGGTCGTCGCACGACCCTGCAGACCGACACGAAGGACGTCACCCTGCAGATCACCGACCTCGACTCCCGCATCGAGAACGCCAGCGCGAGCCTCGACCGAGTGCGCGCCCTGCTCGCCCAGGCCAAGAACATCGGCGAGGTGATCAGCCTCGAGAGCGAACTGACGCAGCGCGAGAACACCCTCGAGGAACTGATCGCACAGAAGACGTACCTGGATCAGCAGGTAGCGATGTCCACGGTGACCGTGCGGCTGTCCGCCACGGGAGACGAGCCCGAGCCCACGACGAACGACACCGGTATCGGCCACGCCTTCCGGAGTGGGTGGAACGGCTTCACCGGGTTCCTCGGCGGCATCGCCAAGCTCGTCGGTTACACCCTGCCGTTCCTGGTGCTGCTCGTCGTCGCGGGGCTGATCGCCCTGCCGATCAGTCGGCGGGTGCGACGAAATCGATCAATCGCTCCACTGCACCCACCAGTTCCGGCCGAAGATCAGCGAACGTCTGCACCTGGTTCCTGAGGCGGGGCCAGAAGCCGGCAAGCTCGGTGCCGAGCGCCGCACACATGCCTTCCTTCCACTCCACGCCGCGCGGCACGTCGGGCCACTCGGTGAGGCCGATGCAGCGGGGCCAGATGCCGGCCCAGACGTCGACGAACGGGTGGCCGGTGACGAGCACGAACTCGCCACTCACCTGACCGGCGAGGCGTTCCTCCTTCGAACCCGTCACCAGGTGGTCGACCAGGATGCCGAGCTTGCGCTGCGGCCCGGGCTGGAAGTCGCGCACCATCGCGACGACATCGTCGAGTCCGTGCATCGGTTCGACGACGATGCCCAACTCGCGCAGGTCGTCGCCCCACACGTGCTCGACCAGTTCGGCGTCGTGGCGGCCCTCCACCCAGATGCGGCTGGCTGCCGCAACGCGTGCCTTCGTCGGCGTTGCAGCCTTCACCGAGCCGCTCGCGGTGCGGCCGGCCTGCAACGCCGGTGCCGCCTTCGGCCGCACGAGCGTGACCGGCACACCCTCGACGAGAAACCCACCGGGCTTGAACGCGAATTCTCGGCGGTTTCCCTTGCGATCGCGCAACGTGACCGCGCGAGCGTCGACATGCACGACATCGCCGCAGAACCCGCTCGATCGGTCCTCCACCACGAGGCCGGGCGCGGCCGGCACCGACGGGTACGTCGGGCCGCGGCGCTGTTGTTCGAACTCGTCGAGAATGTCTCGGGTCATGGCAGATCAACGGTACGCGCCAGCCACCCTCCGCGGGTGAGCACCTGCAGCACACCTCGCCCGTCGTGGCGTCGGTATGGCGCCCAGGCCAGGTCGTCGCCGGTGGGCATGGCCAGCGTCGACGGGAGGTACGGCACACCCCACACGTGGACCCGATGCGCAGGACCCTCGAGCTCGAACACGCCGTCGGTGAGCTCGATGCGCGCATCGACCTCACCCGCCTGCTGGTATCCCATCGGAATCGCCTCGGCCGGCCCGTCGGCATACCACTCGACGTCGAACGTCACCGGCGCGAGATCACCGAACGGTCGGCGCAGGGCGTCGAGCGGCTGGTCGAGGAGCACGCCGTGCGCCTCGTTGCCCAGGCTCCACTGTCGAAACGGGTCGTCGCACGAGTGACCGGCCCACATCTCGGGCGGCTTGATCTCCAGACCGTCGCGCAGCCCGGAGCCGTCGAGTTCCTCGACGTACAGATACGGCTCGCCAAGCCGGACGAGCCCAGCCAGATAGTCGAACCGACGGCCGCGCAGTTCGAAGCCGACGAACAGCCCGGCCTCGGCGTCAGGGCTCCACCCCCACCACCACCACGCTTCGACCGCGACATCGGGATGGCGAAGTTCGTCGGCATTGGTGAACACGCGGGCCAGACTATGCGGGTGATCCGTTATCTCAGCCTCGAGTGGCTCGACGCGCTCACCGCCGAAGTGGCGGCGAGCAGCGAACTGCAGGAACTGGCCCAGCACTACACCATCGGCGTGTCCCAGGTGGTCACCGACGGCCCCGAGGGCACGGTGATCTATCACCTGCAGGTTGCCGACGGAGCAGCGTCGTTCGGCGCCGGCCCGGCGTTTCCCGAAGACGTGCGCATGGAGCAGACGTGGGAGACCGCGAGCTCGGTGGCAACCGGCACCCTGAATGCCCAAGAGGCGTTCATCAAGGGCCGCATCCTGCTCACCGGCAGCCAACCCAAGCTGCTCGAATGCCAGCCCGTGTTCGGCGCGCTCGACACCGTCTTTCGCATCGTCCGCGAGCGAACCTCCTACGAGTAGTCGTCCACGATGCCCGAGCTTCCCGAGGTCCAGGCCCACGCCGAGCGGCTGACCGAACAGTTCCGCGGCGCGGTGCTGACGAAGTTCGTGCCGTTCAACTTCACTGCACTGAAGACCGCGGTACCGCGACCGGAGCAGGCGTACGGCACTTCCCTGGGGGGCGTCGGCCGACGCGGCAAGTATTTGCTGCTCGACTTCGGTCCGATCCACTTCGTCATCCACCTCATGCAGGGCGGGCGATTGCTGGTCGACACCACCAAGTCGGCCAAGCCGCGCAACGGCCAGGCACGTTTCGAGTTCGGCGACGGTCCGGCGCTGCTGCTCACCGAGGCGGGCAAGGAACGCCGAGCTGGCGTGTGGTGCGTGGCGACCGACCAACTCGAAGGCCCCCCGCTCGCGAGGTTGGGACCGGATGCGCTGGAGTACTCGGCTGCGACACTCGCCGCAGCATTCGCCGCCGACAACATGCGTGTCCACGGCTTTCTTCGCGACCAGAAGCACATCGCGGGCATCGGCCGCATGCTCGCCAACGAGGTCTGCCACCGGGCGAAGGTCTCACCGTTCGCGATGACGCGAAAGCTCGGAGCCGACGGGGCCGCAGCAGTTCTGGATGCGATCCACGAGGCCATCGACGACGGCCTCGCCTACGAGCGGACCCGCACGGACATGAGCTCGTCTGCCGATCGGCCGGGCCGCGTGCATCACCGTGTCGGCGAGGCGTGCCCCGTGTGCGGCGACACCATCCGCTCGGTCAGCTACAGCGGTTACACGGTCGCGTACTGCCCCACCTGCCAGACCGCTGGCAAGGTCCTCGCCGACAACACGACCAGCAAGTTCCTGAAGTGACATTCTCCCGAACTCGAGTCCCGCGTGACGGGCCCTGGCGCGCGCTCTTAAGTTCCTGGTGACGGGCGGGTGATCAGGCGGCAGCCGGCGGTGTGCGGGTCGGCGGCGCGCAGGGCGACGATCTCGAGGTCGCCCGTGCGCTCGGCAATGCCTTCGGCGATGCCGAGGTGCAGGTCGCACACCACCTGCGGCGCCACGGCGGCAACCTCGGCGAACGGGCAGGCGTCGAGTACCAGTTCGAGTCGACCCCGACCGCCGCGCACACGCGGGCGAAAGCCCAGGCGTTCGGTCTCGGCGAGCAACGTGGCGATGGCACCCTCGGCCAGCGGCGTCACGTCGAGACCATGCCGACGCCCGGCCTCCCGCGGCGAGAGCCCCTCGCTGACCGCGTCGGCGAGCATCGACGACAGCCGCAGGTAAGGATCGGGATCGCCGAGCGCGCGGTAGGCGACACGCGGGCGCCCACGCCCCTGCGCCGGTAGTTGCACACCCTCGACCATGCCCGCCTCGGCCAATACGACAACGTGTTGTCGGACTGCGGTGTGGTGTACACCGAGCGTCGAAGCGAGGCTCTGGGCCGTGAGCGGCTCGTCCGCGGCACGGAGCAGTTCGAGTATCGCCCGGCGCTTGGGGGCTGCCAGCGCCCGAGCGCGGCGCAGTGCATCACCGTCGGAAGCGTCGCTGCTGTCCGGTCGACGTCCCATGGTGATGCACTGTCGCGCGTTCACTCGGTTCTCGGCAATGCCGTCAGTGGCCGCCGAGGGCACTGGTGTCCACGTCGCCGACGGCGAAGAACCCGAGCGCTCCCTTGCCGACGTTGGCGAACTTGTGGGTGACGAAGGGGTACAGCCCGTCCTCGGCGAAGGTGAACTCGACGAAGCCACCCTGTGCCGGCTGCAGGTCGAGCACCTGCGACCCGCCCGTGGTGTCGTCGGGTTGGAGCAAGAAGGCGCCCTCCTTGAACACGGTGTCGAAGATGGTGCCAACGATGTGGAACGCCGAGTTCTCGTTCGGGCCGTCGTCGACCACCCACAGGCGATACCGCTTGCCCGCCTCGACATGGATCGGACGGAACTTGTACTGGTTCCAGTACCCGTTGAACACGACCGCGTCCCACGACTCGTTGATCATCTTGGTGAGGTCGCCCGGCTGATCGGTCGGGCCGAGGTACAGCTCGCTCTGCACGACGACGAACTCCTCGGCGACCGGAGCCAACTCGGGCGGGTCGATGATGATCGCGCCGTACATCCCGTTGCCGATGTGGTGCAGCGCCGGGGCGGTGCCACAGTGGTACATGTACGCACCAGCGAACTCGGCGACGAACTCGTAGACCAGCGACTCCCCTGGCGCGATCGTGCGCATCTCGTCGCTCCAGGCCACCTTGCTGGCGTGGAAGTCGATCGAGTGACCCATCTCGCCCTTGTTCGTCAGCGTGATCCTGAACGTGTCGCCCACCTTGCCGTGCAAGGTGGGTCCCGGAACCTGGTCGTTGAAGGTCCACATCAACTGCGTCACACCGGGTGCGACCTCCATGATCTTCTCGGTGGCGTCGAACGCGATCTCGTGCACGGTGCCCTCGGCTGCGGGCTGCAACACGGGGTCACGGCCTTCCCACGCCTCGTCAGGCATGGCTGCGGCGTCGATCTGTGCGCTGGTGTCGGCCGGTGCGGCCGATGCGGTACCGCCACCGTTGGCGGCGGCGCTCGACGATCCGCCGACGACCGTGATCCCCAGCTTCATGCCGGCCTCCTTGTGGCCGGGAACCGTGCACCATGCCTCGGTGTCGCTGTCGAACGGTCCGATGACGACCTCGGTCGACTCGCCTGCCTTCAGCATCGCGGTACCGGTGGCGCCGTTGACCTTGAGGTCGTGATCGAGCTTGCCCGTGTTCATGACTTGGAGGGTGATCTGCTGACCGGCCGGCACTTCGATGCTCGACGGCGAGACGCTGATGTCTGCCAGCGTGACCTCCCATTCGGTCTTCCCCCCGCTGGCGGCACCGCCACCGGAGACGGTCGAGTTGGGGGTGCTGTCGACTGCCAATGCCACCCCGACCGCGCCCAGGATGAGGGCGAAGACCCCGATGACGAATGACGCAATCCACCATCCGTCGCTACTGCGCTGCTCGCTCATGTGGTCCTCCGGGTCCGATTGAAAGAGTATTCACTCTATTTATTAATCCGCCGGCCAGTCGAGGACAGGGCCAAAGGTCCCGGCGCTCTACAGTCGGTGACATGCCGATCCACATCCGCGCCGAAGCCGCTGACTACGCCCCCGCTGTGCTCGTCCCAGGCGATCCCCGTCGGGCGAAGTACATCGCCGACACCTTCTTCGACCCCGGATTCCGACTGGTGAACGAGGAGCGAGGCGAGCTCGGTTTCACCGGCACGTTCCAGGGCAAACCCATCAGCGTGCAGTCCGTGGGAATGGGCTGTGCGAGCGCCGGCATCTACTACAACGAGCTCATCCAACTGGGCGCGCAGCGCATCATTCGAGTCGGCACCGCAGGTGGTCTTGCCCCAGGCCTGCAGTTGGCCGACACCGTGGTCGCCATCAGCGCCACAGCCGACGATCCGGTCGTCGGCCAGATGACCCAGGGCGAGGCCCACTCACCGACGGCGTCGTGGAGCCTGGTCGAGAAGGCCGTCAACCGCGGCCGCGAGTTGGGCGGCCGTGTGCATGTCGGCCCCATCGTGTCCGCCGGCCTCTTCTACGACCCGCGCACCGGCATCATGCAGCGCTGGGCCGACCGTGGCCACGTGGCCGTCGAGATGGAAGCGGCGATGCTCTACACGCTGGGCGCGTTGCACAAGATCGAGACGCTGTGCGTGTGCACGATCAGCGACCTGATCACCGACGAGCAGAACGCGGTACGCATCAGCGACGAGGACATGAAGATCGGCGTCGATCGGATGATGCAGATCGCCATCGACGTCGCCGTCAGCTGACCCGTACGTCCCGGGCCGGTCGGCGGGAAGAGGTTGGGCGCACATAAGAGGTTGCATTGCTCTGGAAGTGGACCGGGGTCGAGCGTCTGCGGGTGTCGCAGGCGAGTTCTGAACGAACTGGGCAGGTCAGAACAACCGAAACGGTCGCTTTCACATGTCCAGTTCGAGCTTCGAGGATTCACGCCCAGAATCCTGGGGGCCGGTGACGAACCACAGGCGCAGAACAGCCCGGCCGATGATCGGCCGGGCTGTTGCCCCGGAACTTGAGTTCGCGCAGAGGGATCCTGGAGGACCCCGCGGGTCAGATGAGGCCGAGGTCCTTCACGGCATCGCGTTCTTCGATGAGCTCGGCCACGCTGGCGTCGATCCTGCCGCGGCTGAACTCGTTGATGTCGAGACCCTGGACGATGGAGTACTCGCCGTTCGCGCAGGTGCACGGGAAACTGGAGATGATGCCCTCGGGCACGCCGTAGCTGCCGTCGCTGGGAACCGCCATGCTCACCCAGTCGCCCTCGGCAGTGCCGAGCGTCCAGCTGCGGATGTGATCGACCGCAGCGTTGGCGGCCGACGCGGCCGACGACGAACCACGGGCCTCGATGATGGCGGCGCCGCGCTTGGCGACGGTGGGCAGGTACGTGTCGGCATACCACTGGTGGTCGTTCACGCTGTCGTACGCGTTCGCGCCCTTCACCTTGGCGTGGTAGAGATCGGCGAACTGGGTGACCGAGTGATTGCCCCAGATGGTCATGTTCGTGACGTCGTTCACCGTCGTTCCCGTTCGCTGCGCGAGCTGGGCGACCGCACGATTGTGGTCGAGGCGAGTCATCGCCGTGAACCGACGGGGATCGAGGTCGGGTGCGTTGTTCATCGCGATGAGCGCGTTGGTGTTCGCCGGGTTGCCGACGACGAGGATCTTGATGTCCTTCTTGGCGCTGTCGCTGAGCGCCTTGCCCTGCGGCTTGAAGATGCCACCGTTCGCGGACAGCAGGTCGCTGCGCTCCATGCCGGCCTTACGGGGCATTGCGCCCACGAGCAGGGCGACCTCGGCGTCACCGAAGGCGACGTTGGCTTCGTCGGTGCACACCACGTCGGCGAGCAGCGGAAACGCACAATCGTCGAGTTCCATCTTCACACCGTTGAGCGCACCGAGCGCCGGAGTGATCTCGAGCAACTGCAGGATGACGGGGGTGTCGGGACCCAACATGGAACCCGAGGCGATTCGGAACAGGAGGCTGTAGCCGATCTGGCCGGCTGCACCCGTGACGGCGACACGAACAGGAGTGGTCATGGCCTCGAGCGTACGCCCATCGCGGCAGACGCGAGAAAGTCACTGCACGTTGGGCAGACCCAACTCGGTGAGGATGAGGTTGGCGTAGAAGTTCGCCGCAACCGCAGTGCACGTGATGTGGATCCCGTCCGGGCACAGCTCGATCTTCTGAGACTCGGCGTTCCAATCCACGACGCGCACCTGGGGGTGCCGCGCTGGGAGGGCGATGATGCGCTCGTTGTTGCCAGGTACCCACTCGACGGGCGCTCGCACGGTCATGAACACGATGCCTCCGGCATCGGGGGGCACGGCGGCGACGATCGCGTCGAACTCCTTGTCGCCCACGGGCGCATTCGTGCCGACCTGCACCACGATGGTGGTGCCCTTGCCCACCACCCCCTCGTCGACCATCTGCAAGATGGCGTTCTTGACGCCTTCGGGTCCGCGGTTCTCCTTCGCGTTGACGACCACTCCCTGCGACTCGAGCTGCGTGTTGGCTCCGACCATCACCGATTCGCCGATCGCCACGTTGGCCTTCGGTGGCGGCAGCGTCGTGCTCGTCGAGGGCGCGGTGGTCACGCCGGGCGTCGTGCTCAGCACCGTGGTGTTGGTCGGCGAGACGGTGGTCGACGTCGAGTCGGCGGTGTTGTCCTGCAGCGAGCACTGCACCGAGCCGACACACTGCGGATCGGCCATCGCCATGCTCGTCGTGGCCAGGCCGAGCGCGACCAGCACCGCGACGGCGGCCACGGTGCGCCGCCGGTCGGCACGAATGCGCGCCACCATCGCGCGCAGCTGCCCCTTGCGGATCGGCGCCTCGACGTAGCGGTAGCTCGCCTCGGTGATCACCAGTGTGAAGATCATCGCGACGACGAACTCGACGGGCGTCAGCAGGATCTGCGCCTGTCGTCGGATGATCTGAAAGATCGGCCAGTGGTACAGGTACAGCCCGTAGCTGCGGGTGCCGATCCAGTTGAACACCTTGTTGCCGAGCAGTCGGCCCGTGGCGGCGTGGGTATGCGTGGCGGCGGCCACGACCATCAGCGTGACGATGCCCGTGAGCAGGAATCCGCCGCGGAACAGCATCGGGTTGTAGCGGCCGTCCTCGAGCAGGTACATCTTCCAGAACAGCAGTCCGAGCAACACCATGCCGACCGCGGCGAGGACGTCGAGATGACGAGCCTTGTTGCGCAGCGGGCCGCGCAGGATGGCCATCGGGCGCCACAGCATTGCGAAGCCTGCGCCCAGCAGCAGACCGCCGGCACGGGAAATGCTGCCCAGGTAGAGCGTGTCGTTGATGCTGATGCAACGACCGAACACGGTCCAGTAGCCGTTGCTGTTCTCGTCGCTGCACGCAAGCGGCACGAAGCCGTCGGCGAAGAGCACGCCCACCACGACCGCGATCGCCACGCTGATGCCGATGAGCTTCACGCCCACCTGCGGGAGCGAGCGTCGCGATCGGCGAAGCACGACGACCATGACCAGCGGCCAGAGGAGATAGAACTGTTCCTCCACCGCCAGCGACCACAGGTGCCGCAGCGGCACGAACGCTTCGGACGAGGCGTACCCCTGGCCGACGAGGATCTGGTACCAGTTGGTGACGTACAGCAGACCGGCGACGAAGTCGCCTCGGGTGCTCTCGCGCACGACTGGGTAGAAGGCCGTGATGTAGAGCAGCAGCGCGGCCATCATGACGTACATCGCCGGCAGCAGACGCCGAGCCCGCCGTAGCCAGAACTGGCCCAGGTTCACCCTGCCGTCGCGCTCGTCCTCACCGATGATCAGCAGCGTGATGAGGTACCCGGAGATGACGAAGAACACCTCCACGCCCAGGAATCCGCCTCGCAACCACGTGTGGTTGGCGTGGTAGATCATCACCGCGACGACGGCGATGGCGCGCAGGCCGTCGAGGCCCGGCAGATACGGGACTCGGCTCAGACCGCGAGAGGAGGGGGTGGGCCGATCCGACATTCGGGTCTCCAGTATGGACGATGGCCGTCCGGGTGAGGCCGGAATGGGATCACTTCTTCAGGTCGGGCCGGCCGATCGCGTCGAAGACGAGGTTCGCGTAGAACTGCTTGGCCGTCGCCGTGCGCAGGTGGTAGCCGTCGCGGGCCAGGTCGCCACTGATCTTCTGGCTTTCCTTCTCCCAGTCGAGCACCATGACGTTCGGGTACCGCTGCGGGAGCTGGCGGATGCGGATGTTGTTCTCGGCGATCCACCCGCGAGGGGCACGAACGGTCATGAACACCACCAGCGGGGTGTCCTCCGCCGGCAGGTGGCTCATGATCGCGTCGAAGGTGTCGTCGCTGACCGGACCGTTGGTGCCGGTCTGGATGACGATCGTCCGGCCCACCTGTCCCGCCGCACGCAACTGGCCGACGACCTCGGCGACGTTCTTGCCCTGTCGGCTGACCGCCGCGTTGACCTGGAGGCCGCCAGCCTGCAGTTGTGGCGCGGCGCCGAGCATGACCGATTCGCCCACCGAGTAGGGAGCGATCTTGTCGACGGGCGACAGCGTGGTGGTGGGGGCCACGGTCGTGGGGGGCGCCGTCGTCGGCACGGTGGTCTGGCCGACCACCGTCGTGGGCGCCACAGTGGGGGCGGCGGTGGTTGCGACGGTTGGCGGCACCGTCACCGGCACCACCGGCGTCGAGCTCGCACCGGCGATGGCCTCGGCACCCTTCTGGCTGTCGCAATCGACCTGGCCCACGCAGAGCACCTCGGCGGTGGCGATGCTGACCGTGGCGAAACCGGCCAGGACAGCGGTGACCGACGCGATCAGCACGGCCCGACGGCGACGCTGCCGAGCGGCCGGCGTGCGAGCCGGACGCTGACCACGCACGAATTCGCCGAAGCGACCTTCGCGCACCGGCAACTCGACCATGCGGTAGCTCAGCTCGGTGATCGGCAACGTGATGAGCATGGCGATGCCGAACTCGACCAGCGACAACTGCGCGCCCGGTTCGCGGATGACCTGGTAGATCGGCCAGTGGAACAGGTACAGGCCATAGCTGCGGGTGCCCACGTAGTGCAGCGGACGCATGCCCAGCAACCGACCGACCCAGCTGCGTCGGTGTGTTGCGGCGGCGATGCAGGCGACGGTGCACAGACCCACGAGGAAGAGGCCACCGCGGTACAACCACGGGTCGTAGCTGGCGTCGGCCGTGTCGAACAGGTACCGACGGTTCATCAACGCCGCGAGCGCGACGAGCCCGAGCACTGCGAACACGTCGACCTGCCGACCGCGACGCTTCAGCGGGCCACGCATGATGGCCACCGGGCGCCACAGCAGCGCGAATGCCGCACCGATCAGCAGGCCTCCCGCCCGACTGAACGAGTTCAGGTAGAGCGCTTCGTTGACGTTGATGCAGCGACCGAGCACCGACAGGTAGCCGTTGCTCTCGCCCGGCCCGCATGCAGGGTTGCCAGCGGCGTCGGCTCCGAGGAACACGGTGCCGCTGACGAACATTGCTGCGGTGGTGACGGCGATGAAGGCACTGATGCCGAAGAACCACAACGCCACGCGCGGGAGTCGATCGCGCTGACGTCGCAGCACCACCGCCATCACCACCGGCCACACGAGATAGAACTGCTCCTCCACCGCCAGCGACCACAGATGCCGCAGCGGCGAGAATGCCTCGGCGGCGGTGTAGCTCTGCCCCACCCAGATCTGGAACCAGTTACTGACGTACAGCAGGCCGGCGGCGAAGTCGCCGCGGGTGGAGCCCATCGGCCGACGGTCGAAGAACACCATGTAGATCGCCAGTGCCCCCATCATCACGTACAGCGCGGGGAGCAGACGTCGGGCGCGACGCATCCAGAACTTGCGCAGGCTCACCCTGCCGGTGCGTTCCTTCTCGGCGACCAGCAGCAGGGTGATGAGATACCCGGAGATGACGAAGAACACCTCCACGCCCAAGAAGCCCCCCGACAACCATCCGTGGTTGGCGTGGTACACCATCACGCCGATGACCGCGATCGCGCGCATGCCGTCGAGTCCCGGAAGGTACGGAACTCGACTGATCTGGTTGCGCATCACGGGATGGGTGTGATGCTCCGTGACGTCGAGCGTCGGCGGAGGGAGGGTGGTTGCGGACATGGCCGCGTTCAGTTTGGTTCAGCGGGTGCCGGGAAAGCCGTCACCCGCACATCGAACCCTCAGAGCTGGAGCGCCTTGACCTCGAGGAATTCCTCGAGACCGAACTTGCCGGCCTCGCGACCGAGACCACTCTGCTTGTATCCACCGAACGGGGCGGACGGGTTGAAGGCCCCACCGTTCACCTCGACCTGGCCGGCGCGGATGCGACGGGCGACCGCCTTGGCGTGGTCGGCATCACCGCTCCACACACCACCGGCGAGACCGTAGATGCTGTCGTTGGCGATCTCGATGGCCTCTTCCTCGGTGTCGTACGGGATGATCGACAGCACCGGGCCGAAGATCTCTTCGCGGGCGATGGTCATGTCGCGGGTGACGTTGCTGAAGATGGTCGGCTGCACGTAGTAGCCCTGCTCGAGGCCCTCGGGCGCTTCGGCGCCACCGGTGAGGAGCGTGGCACCTTCCTCGATGCCCGTGGTGATGAACCCGCGGACGCGCTCGCGCTGGGCGGCGGACACGAGCGGGCCGACGAACTTGCCGGCCTCGAACGGATTGCCCGGCTGGAACGCGGCCTGGGCGGTGCCGACGGCGATGGCCTCGGCCTCGGCCAGACGCGAACGGGGCACGAGCATGCGGGTGAGTGCGGTGCAGGTTTGACCGCTGTTGAGGAAGCACTTGCCGACACCGTCGGACACGGCCTTGGTGAAGTCGGCGTCTTCGAGGATGACGTTGGCGCTCTTGCCGCCCAGTTCGAGCGCGACCCGCTTCACGGTCTGTGCGGCCACTTCGGCGACGCGCTTCCCGGCCCGGGTGCTGCCGGTGAACGACACCATGTCGACGTCGGGGTGGGCGGCGATGGCCTCACCGACGACCGGGCCGACGCCGGTCACGAGGTTGAACACGCCGGCGGGCACGCCTGCTTCGTCGATGATCTCGGCGAGAATGAACGCGTTGATCGGGGCGACCTCACTGGGCTTGAGCACCACGGTGTTGCCGGCGGCGAGGGCCGGAGCCACCTTCAGGGCGATCTGGTGCAGCGGGTAGTTCCACGGTGTGATGCAGCCGACCACACCGATGGCCTCGCGAACCACCAGGCTGTTGCCGATGGTCTCCTCGAACTGATACGTGTCGAGCAGATCGGCCGCACCCTTGAAGTTGCCCTTCGGCAGACCGACCTGGATCATGCTGCTGAGCCACAGCGGCATGCCGACTTCCTTGGCGATGACCTCGGCGATCTCGTCTGTGCGAGCTTCGAGGCCGGCGTGGATCTTGCGCAGGTACTCGGCGCGAGCTTGCTTGGGCAGCGCGTTCCACGCCGGGAACGCCGCCCTCGCGGCAGTCACCGCGGCGTCGACGTCGGAGGCAGCGCCGTCGGGGATGGTGGCGATGACCTCTTCGGTCGCTGAATCGTGGACGCTCAGCGTTCCGCTGCCGTTGGAGGGCACCCACTTGCCGTTGATGTAGATCTGATCGTATGCACGCATGAGCGCGACAGTACGCCGCCTCAGCGCTGATCGCGCAGCCCGA
>JANOET010000404.1:0-10943 GCA_031413415.1 Acidimicrobiaceae bacterium | reverse complement strand
CGGCCAGCTGTTCGGCATCACCACCCCGACCCCGATCCCGTCGTTCATCCCGATGATGATGTTCGCCATCCTGTTCGGGCTCTCCATGGACTACGAGGTGTTCCTCCTCTCCCGAGTCCGCGAGGAGTACCTGCGCACCGGTGACAACGCCACCGCCGTCGCCGACGGTCTCGCCGCCACCGCCAAGGTGATCACCGCCGCCGCGCTGATCATGACCGCAGTGTTCGGAGCGTTCATCCTCGACCCGCAGATCTTCCTCAAGATCATCGGCATCGGCATGGCCGCCGCTGTCATCATCGACGCCACCATCATCCGCCTCGTCCTGGTGCCCTCGACGATGGAACTGCTCGGCGACAAGAACTGGTGGATGCCAGCATGGCTCGACCGGATCATCCCCACCCTCGATGTCGAAGGCTCGCACGCCCACCCCGAGGCGCCGATCGAACCAGCTGTCGAGCCAGTCGACGAGCCTCAGCCCGAGTTCGCCACCGTCTGACCTGTTCGCTCACCGTCGGGGCGGGGCGACTCGCCCCGACGGTCAGCACGGCCCACTTCTCACCTCTTCCACAGGAGCTCTTGACATGAACACCACCACTACCGCTGCGGTCATCCGACCCGTCACCTTGCCCAAGCGAGTGCTGCGGTGGATGCCCACCTTCCTCGGCTTCCCGGCCGGCGGCCTCGCCGCCAAGCTGATCATCGGCCGCGTCGACCATCTCAGCGCGGCCGTCGTCGGCGGCGCCATCACCGGAGCCCTCATCGGACTCGCCCAATGGCTCGGGCTTCGGCGCACCGGGCTCTCACCCGAACTGTGGGTCGGCGCCACTGCGGTTGGTCTCGCAATCGGCCTCGGGGCTGGGGCAGCTGCAGTCGGTTACCAGACCGACCTTGCTTCCCTCGCCGCCCAGGGAGCCATCAGCGGACTTGCCGTCGGCGTCACCCAAGCACTGGTGCTCCACAGCCGACTCGGCCGAATCGTGGCTGCATGGCCGGCAGTGCTCGCAGCGCTGTGGACGCTTGGGTGGATCATCACCTCTGCCGCCGGCGTCGATGTCGAGGCCCAATACACGGTGTTCGGTTCGAGCGGCGCGCTGATCGTCACCGCCCTCACATCCGTCCTGCCCATCGAGCTCGCTCGCCGCCAGCAACGGGCACCGCGATGAGCCGCCACGCTGTGCTCGGAACAGCGCCTCACGAACAGACCCTGCCGCCGAAATGCCGATGAGACCGCCGCAGTTCGGAGGTCGTGCCACTTCCTGTCGCGGCCGGACCACCAGCAATGGTGATCGAGCCGCGACAGGTTCGTGGGTTGGGCGTCATCAGGCGCTGCTCGAGAACACCAACCGACCGATCGACCGAACAGGTCACTCGATGCGCATGCCGGAGATCGCTCGAGCGATGACCAGTTGCTGGATCTCGCTCGTGCCCTCGAAGATCGTGTGGATCTTCGCGTCGCGGTGCCAACGCTCGACCGGGTACTCGCGGGTGTAGCCGTAGCCGCCGAGAATCTGGATGGCGTCCTCGGTGACTCGCACGGCCACTTCGCTGGCCTTGTACTTGCTCATCGAGCCTTCGCCGTTCTTGAACCCGCCGTTGCGGGCCAGCCACGCGGCACGCCAGATGAGCAGACGCGAGGCGTCGATCTCGGTGGCCATGTTGGCCAGCTTGAAGGCGATGGCCTGGTGCATGATGATCGGCTTGCCGAACGCCTTGCGCTCCTTGGCGTACTCGAGCGAGTACTCGTAGGCGGCACGGGCGATGCCCAGGGCCTGGGCGCCGACACTGGGGCGAGTGGCCTCGAACGTCGCCATGGCCGGCTGCTTCTCGCCGCTGGTGCCGCGCTCGCGGGCACGGGCCAGCTTGGCGTCGAGCTTCTCCTTGCCGCCGAGCAGACAGCTGCCGGGCACGCGCACGTCGTCGAGCACGACTTCGGCGGTGTGCGACGCCTTGATGCCGTGCTTCTTGTACTTCTGGCCCTGGCTGAGGCCCTTCGCGCCGGGCGGCACGATGAAGCTGGCCTGACCGCGTCCCTTCAGCTCGGGCTCCACTGCGGCGACCACGACGTGGACGTCGGCGATGCCACCGTTGGTGATCCACGCCTTGGTGCCGTTCAGCACCCACTCGTCGTTGGCTTCGTCGTACACCGCGCGGGTACGGAGCGACGACACATCGCTGCCGGCGTCGGGCTCGCTCACGCAGAACGCACCGAGCTTCAGGTCCTTGGCGTCGCCGTAGCACTGCGGCACCCACTCCATGACCTGCTCGGGCGTGCCGTTGCCGCTGATGCCGGCGGCCGCGAGAGCGGAACCCATGATGGCCATGCCGATACCGGCGTCGCCCCAGAAGATCTCCTCGATGGCGACCGGCAGCGTGAGCCCGGTGGGGTCGCTGAACGTGTTCATCAGGAACTCCCAGCCGTAGAGGCCGATCTCGGCGGCCTGCTGCACGATCGGATACGGGAACTCTTCGCGCTCGTCCCACTCCTCGCCAGCCGGACGAATGACGTTCGCGGCGAAGTCGTGGACCCAGCTCTGGATCTGCAGCTGGTCGTCGTTGAGTGAGAAATCGGCCATGGTGGTGGAACCTCGAAGGGGGTGTCGGGACGAGTCGTGAGTCACGAAGTTACTCGTGGGTAACACTACCGACGCCCCCGGCCCGATTTCCAACACGAGACCGTGACAAAGTGCAGGAACAGTCGATCAGGGGGATCAACATGAAGCGGACCATCACGGCCGTGCTGGGCATTGCCCTGCTCGTCGCCGCGTGCAGCGACAGCGACGCGTCGGGCGACACCACGACGACCTCGGCACCCGACACGACAACGGCACCCGAGACGACCGCGGTACCCGAGACCACCCAGCCTGCGCCGGCCGAGGCCGACGAAGACACCCTGGCTGCGGTCCAGGCTGCCATCGATGGTGCGCCCACCGGATGTGACCCACTCGACACCTCGCGCTGTCTGTTGCCGTTCCCCAGCAACGCGTTCACGGTGGCCGACAGCGCCACCGCCACGGGGATGCGCGTGTCGCTGCCCGCCGACGGGATGCCGACGAACACCGAGGGCACCGTGGTCGACCCCACCGAGTGGAACCGAAACGACGGGTTCAGCCCCAACACACCGCTGCTGACGTTCATCGCCGGGCTCGATGCCGAGCAGACCGACCTACCGACCTGGACCGACATCGGAGCCTCGCTGGCCGACGACTCGCCCGTCGTCCTCGTCGACCTGTCCACCAGCGAGCGCGTCCCGCTGTGGGCCGAACTCGACAGCCACCCCGAGCCCGGCTCCGATCGACTCCTCACCATCCGGCCCGCAGTGTCGCTCCCCGAGGGCCACTCGTTCGCCGTCGGCCTGCGCGGCTTGAAGGACGAAGCCGGCGGCGACATCGAGGTCGGCGACGTGTTCCGCGTGTACCGCGACAACCTCACCACCACCATCGAGTCGATCGAGACACGCCGCGCCGCGATGGAAGAGACGTTCACCGCCCTCGCCGCCGGAGGCGCATCGCGCGACGAGCTGCAACTGGCGTGGAGCTTCACCGTGGCCAGCACCGACAACATCAGCGGTCGCATGCTGGGCATCCGCGACGAGGCGCTCGAGCAGCTGGGCGACGCGGCCCCGGCGTTCACCATCACCACCGTCACACCCAACAGCGACGACAACATCGCCGTACAGGTCGACGGCACCTACACGGTGCCGAACTTCCTCACGGGCGACGGCGGTCCGGGCAACCGTTTCCACTACGACAGCGACGACCCCGTCGCGCTCCCCACGGTGAATCCCGAGGCACCCACCCTGCAGGCGCCGTTCGTGTGCAACATCAGTGCCGCCACCGTGGCGGGCACCGAGCCGGCGCACCTGGTGCAGTACGGCCACGGTCTGCTCGGCGACCACCACGAGATCGATGCCGGCAACGTGCGCAACATGTCGAACGAGCACAACGTGGTGCACTGCGCCACCAAGTGGGCCGGCATGAGCGAGGACGACATCGGCAACGCAGCCGCCACGCTCATCGAGTTCACCAACTTCCCCACTATGGCCGATCGGCTGCAGCAGGGTGTGCTCAACCAGATCTTCCTCGGCCGACTGATGACCCGAACGGGCGGCCTCGCTTCGGACGCCAACTTCCAACGTGCCGACGGCACGCCGCTCATCGACACGGCGCACCTCGACTTCGACGGCAACAGCCAGGGCGGCATCATGGGTCTGATGCTCGCCGCGGTCTCGCCAGACATCGAGCGCGTTGTCCTCGGCGTTCCCGGCATGAACTACAGCCTGCTGTTGCCTCGCTCGGTGGACTTCGACGACTACCTGGCCGTCATGGAGCCCGCGTACCCCGACGACTTCGAGCGCCCGCTGATCTTCGCCATCGTCCAGATGCTGTGGGACCGCGGCGAAGGCAGCGGGTACGTGCAGCACCTCACCGCCGACCCCTACCCCGGCACGCCGACCAAGCCCGTGCTCCTCCACGTGGCGTTCGGCGATCATCAGGTGTCCGAGCTGTCCGCCCTGATCGAAGCGCGCACCTTGGGCGTCACGATCCACCGTCCTGTCGCCGCCGACGGCCGCTGGCAGGAGGTCGAACCCGGGTGGGGCCTCGAGTCGACGACCTACCCGTCCGACGGCTCGGCCATCGTCGTGTGGGACTCGGGCATGGCGTCCATCCCGTTCGAGAACGTCCCCCCACGAACCGGTGACGACTCGCACGAGGACCCGCGAGCCGATGCCGACGTCCGCACCCAGAAGGCCAGCTTCCTCTTCCAGGACACACTCGTCGACGTGTGCGACGCCAAGCCCTGCACCGCCGACCACCGCGAATGACCTCCGCTGCGCGCTCTAAGTTCCTGGTGAACACCACGAACTGACGTTCTGCGGGACCGTCAGCCGACGGGAATCGCCAGCAGTTGCTGGGCGATCGCCTCCATCGTCAACTTCGCACCCGGCTTGTACGGGTGCACACCGTCCCACCGGTACGCCAGGTCGCTCGCGATCGGCTCGGTGCAGTACTCGGGCGGGCCGGTGACGAACGTGGTCGTGTCGGGGTTCGCCGCTGCGACCTGACGCAGGAGATCGTTCAGGTGTGCGATGCGGTCGTCCATTCCGCGCTCGGGTAGCGCCGGCACACCGGCGCCCGTCACGTCCTGCGGCCGCATGCAGGCCACCTCCAGCAGTGCCACCTCGGCGCCGGCGCCGACGAGCGCGTCGACGCCTCGCTGCACGCCGGCGGTGAAGCGAGCGTCGTTGCCCGACGTGCCGAACGGCAGGGTCTGCCCATCGGCTTCGACGTCGAACACGTCCCACGCACCGATGACCACCACGGCGACGTCGGTGCCCTGCGCGGCGGCTGCCCACTTCGCATCCCAGCCCGCGCACTTCCCGAAGTTGCGGTTGTAGCCGTCACGCGCGCTGATCGCCGTGCCGCCGTCGTAGACGCTGCACCCCTCGACCGAGCCGTCCGCCGCCGTGAACGTGCTGCCGATGCCGTCGGGCAGGTTGCGCCACAGCGAGTATGCGGTGGAGTCGCCGACGATGACGAGCGAGCGCGGCAGTGCCGCCGGCGTCACGGGCGTCACGACGGCCGGCGCGATCGACGTGGTGGCCGCGGTGGATGCGGTCTCGGCCGTCGGGTCGGTGGCCAAGGCGGGAGCCGACGTCGCAGTGGGCACCGTCGTGGAACCGAGTGCCGCGTTCGGGTCGAACACCACCTCGGTGTTGCCCAGGTCGGCCGCCGCGTCGAACGTCGCCGGTGCGCTGCGGTAGAACGCCAGCAACGAGCCGACGACGACGAGCGAACTGACCGCCACGCAGCCGGTGACGAGTCGCCAGTCGGCGCGCTCGCGACGCTTCCACCAACGGCCGAGCACACCCTTGCGGATGGGTGTCTCGATCCAGCGGTAACACACCTCACTCAGCGGGATGGAGATGGCCATGGCCAGCAGGAACTTCGACCAGGAGCCGGTGTACGCGTTGACGATTCGGCTGATCGGCCAGGTCCACAGGTAGAGGCCGTACGAGCGCTTCCCGATCTCGACCATCGGCCTCGAGCCGAACACGCTGCGGGCACCGGTCGCCCACGGGTGCACGACCACCGCGACGAGCGCGGCCGAGGCGAGCGTCACCATCGGCAGCATCCACACGTAGGTCTTGCTCGCGGCCACGTGGCCGGTGAGGAACGAGACCGCCATCACGGCCACGGCGACGATCGCGGCGATGTCGAGCGTCCGGCTCGCCTTGGCTCGCCGAGGTGCATCACCGACCCGCCACGGCCGCCACAGGAAGGCCATCGCGGCACCCAGCAGCAGGCCGCTCGAGCGGGTGAACGTGCTGAGGTATAGGAAGTTCGTCGTGTCGACCGGTTGCATCGACATCGTGAACGGGTTGAAGAACCGCGTCGGCCACCCGAGAATCGAGCACATTGCGGTGGCGGCCATCACTCCGACCGAGACCATCACCAACGTGCGGCCCAGGCGGCGGTCGGCCCCGGCACGCTTGGCGATGACGATGAACACGACGGGCCAGATGAGGTACCACTGCTCCTCGACGGCGAGACTCCACAGGTGGCGGAACAGCGTGGGAGTGCCGCTGAAGTACGCGCTCTCGCTGAAGATCTGGCCCCAGTTGGCCAGGTAGAAGATGCCCCACGGGAAGTCACGGCGCAACTGCGTGTGTTGTTCGGCGGAACCCCAGAAGACGGCCCACACCCCGACGACGACGAACATCGCGAACAGCGCCGGCAGGAGCCGCCGCCAGCGACGGATCCAGAATTGCCAGAGGTCGACCCGACTCGCGCGATCGCGCTCCTCGATGAGCAGCGACGTGATCAGAAAGCCGGAGACGACGAAGAAGACCTCGACGCCGAAGAAGCCGCCGGACATCCAGGTGAATCCGCCGTGATAGAGGATGACGGCGATCACCGAGAAGGCACGGACGCCGTCGAGGCTGGGTTGGTAACCCATCCCGTTGCGAACCCGGGGCTCGTCGGCGGCAGAGGGTCGACGAGACACCTGGCGCTCGAAGCGCGCCAGGCGATCGAGCGCGGGGTGCTGGATCACGTCGGACACGGTGGACAAGTCTCGCAGACGGTCAGTGGGTGAGGGCGGTCACCCGGACTCCGGCTGCGGCTGCGAATCGGCCGCCGACGGACGGTGCAGGCCCCAGCCGACGACCAGCACTGCGGCCACGCCGGTGATGATCCCGCCGAAGACCATCGGACCCCACACGCCCATCCGATCGAACGCCGAACCGGCCAGCGGCGGGCCGAGCACGCGGGCCGTCGCATACGACGACTGCTGGAAACCCATCGCCTCGCCACGCCGTTCCTCGCCGGCCTCACGGTTGACGAGTTCGATGAGCGATGGCGAGGCGAGTCCCTGCCCGACCGACACCAGCAGCAGCCCGAGGATGAGCACCGGCCACATACGCGACACACCCGTGACGACCAAACCGACGGCCACCACGACGAGCGCTGTGGCATACAGGCGCGGTACACCGACTCGTTCGGCGAGGCGGGCGAAGCCACCACCCTGGACGAGCACGAGCACGATGCCGATGCCCAGGAACACTGCCGCGGTCGAGCCTTCGGTCAGGTCGAAACGAGCGCTGCCGAACAGCGAGAACGTGGCCTCGAACGCCACGAACGCGAACGTGGTGAGGAAGCCGATGATCGCGAGGCGACGCAGCGACGGCTGATCGGGGAAGGCGAAGCCTCGGCGACGGGTCGGCGCTGCGGTTCGCTTCGTCTCGGGAAGGCGGATGATGGCGGCCACGGCGTTGATGCTGGCGAGGACGCCGGCCACGTAGAACGGCACGTGCGGTCCGCCCAACGCAGCAAGGCCGCCGATGGCTGGGCCGAGCACGAACCCCACGCCGAACGCTGCGCCGAGCGTGCCCACCAGCCGCGGCCGTTGCTGCGGTTCGGCGATGTCGGCCACCGCGGCCTGCGCCACCGACAGGCTGGCTCCACTGGCGCCGTCGATGAACCGGCCCAGGAACAGGACCCACAGCGCGCCGGCCGCTCCTGTGACGAAGCTGCCGATGGCGGTGCCGATGAGCGAGATGACGATGACCGGCTTGCGTCCGATGCGGTCGCTGAGGCGACCGAGCAGCGGCGCGAACACCAACTGGGCGAGCGAGAACGTCGCGAACAGCCAGCCCACGGCGTACCCGGACGCCCCGAAACGTTCGGCGTAGACGCCGAGAATGGGCACGACGATGCCGAACCCGATGAGGTCGAGCGCCACGGTGGACCAGATGGTCCAGTACCCCTTGGGGAACGGGGTCCGCTCCCCTTTCTCGGCACGACGTGACACGGTCAACGTTTCTATCGTGTCCACGCCCCCGGCGCCGGTCTCATCCACAAATTCCGATCGCTGTCAGGTGGATGGGCCGTCGGCGCCCACTCACCTGACAGCGCGACTCATGCCGCCCGGTGGATGGCCTGACGGAGCTGGCCGGCGACCCAGCCGGGCCGGTCACGGACGTGCTCGTAGGTGAACGCGATCCATCGTTTCCCGCGCACCGTGAGTTCGACCTGCCGCTCCGCGTCTCGTGCTCGTTGCTGACGACTCGAGTGCGTGCCGTGACCCGCCAACTCGACGATGAGGCCGCCTGGGAACTCGGCATCGACGCGGGCGATCGTGCGCCGATCGGAACGGTAGACGCGTTGCGTGACGGGCCGGGGCAGACCGGACTCACGGCACAGCCGCAAGAACATGCGCTCCAGTCGACTCTCGCCGCCGGTGTCGACCAGCGCGTCGAGCAGCATGCGGCCGCCGTTGATCGACCCGCGATGCTCTGAGATGACCCGCGTGCGGAGACGTTGCTCGCCGACGAGTCGAAGCCGAATTGCTGAATCGATCGCGTTCTCGATTTCGGCCCGAGTGAAATGGAACCGTGCCGCATCGATGATCAGCCGCTCCGCCCGAACCACGCGCAGCCCACCGATCCATTGCAGATCGGAGGAAGGGATCGGCCGGCTGGTGGAGCGCAGCCGTCCGGTAGGGAGCCGGCCACGCAGCGCGCGCGGCACCATCAGTTCGACATCGTCGCCGATGAAGCCGTCGAGACCCATCATCCGCGCTGCGGAACGCCCATCGACGACGCCGGCGCGGTCGAGGTCGAGCCAGGCTGCGGTGAGCCGCCGCTCCCAGGTGTCGACAGAGCCGGCGATCGCAAACGACCGAGGCCCGAGTCGCTCGATCAGACCTCGGCGCTGCCACTTCGAGCGCAGCGATGCGTCGACGCCTGCGGACCACAACTGACGGGCGGAGACGACAGAGCGTTGTTCGGCGGCAATTGCCGCGATGGATCGGAATCTTTCGTCCATGTACCGAACATCTCAGACGGGTGTGACATGCCCGCGCTGTCAGGCGAGCGGGCCGCGACGGCCCAGTGAGCTGACAGCGTCGGCGTCAGCGACGAACTTTGGTGCCGTCCTTGGTGGTCTCGACGGTCCAGCCGGCGGCCTGCAGTTCGGCTCGAATCGCGTCGGCCGAGGCGAAGTCCTTGGCGGCGCGGGCCGCGTCGAGATCGGCCGCCCGGGCGGCAACCTCGGCCGGCACGTCGCCACCGGCGTTCAGCACCAGACCCACCGCCGTGCAGATCTCGTGCGCCGCGGCCACCAGCGGACCGGCGTCGCCACCCTGGTCGAGCGCGATGTTCGCGCGGCGCACGGTGTCGAACAGCAGCGCCAGCCCGGCAGCGGTGTCCAGGTCGTCGTCCATGCGCTCTCGGAACCTGGCGAGCACCTCGGCGTCGGGCTCGGCCCCCGGCACGTTCGCCGAACGAGCTGCGAACGAGTCGAGCCCGGCCAGCGCTTTCGCCGCATCGTCGATGTTCTTCTGACCGACGGTCACCGGTCCGCGATAGTGCGACTGCAGCAGCAGCATTCGATACGCCCGCGGGTCGTAGTGCTCCATGAGGTCGAGCAGGTTGGCGACGTTGCCGAGGCTCTTCGACATCTTCTCGCCCTCGGCGTCGACCACGAAACCGTTGTGCATCCAGTGGTTGGCGAACCGCTTGCCGAGCGCGACGGCCTGCGCTCGTTCGTTCTCGTGGTGCGGGAACTTCAGGTCCATGCCGCCGCAATGCAGGTCGAAGCCTTCGCCCAACAGGTCGAGGCTCATCACCACGCACTCGCTGTGCCAACCGGGGCGACCATCGCCCCAGGGCGATGGCCACGACGGCTCGCCCGGCTTGGCCAACTTCCAGAGCACGAAGTCGGCCGAGTGCCGCTTGTTCTCGGCGCCGAACACCTCTCGGTCGCCTCCGCCCTCGAGCATGTCGTTGAGCCGTTGGTTGGCGAGCAGGCCGTAGTCCTCGACGGTCTCGACGCTGAGGTAGACGCCGTCCTCGACCACGTAGGCGCGGCCGATGTCGACGAGCTGACCGATCATGTCGACCATCTGCTCGACGTACTCGGTGGCGTGGGGCACGTCCGTGGGCCGGGCCACGCCGAGCTTGCCCATGGCCTCGAACCACACCGCCTCGCACTTTTGGGTGATCTCCTGCCACGGGCGGTTCTCGCGGTTGGCGCGGTTGATGATGCTGTCGTCGATGTCGGTGACGTTGCTGGCCAGGCGCACGCGCAGGCCGCTCCATTCGAGGTAGCGGCGCAGCACGTCGTACACCAGCGTCGCCCGGCCGTGACCCAGGTGGGGCGGGCCGTACACCGTGGGACCACACAGGTAGATGCTCACCGTGCCGGGCTCGCGTAGTTCGAGCTCGCGGACCTGCCGGGTGGCGGTGTCGTACAAGTGCAGCATGGGGACAGAGCCTACGAGGCGGGCGCCTCGCACGAAGCGCCGAATTTCTTCCGATCCGACCCATCCACGGGGCGGGCTGCGACGAAGAAGGAGCGTCACTCGCTTTGAGTGCTAAATCCACACTTCTGAACCACGGAGACCACCCATGAAGCGCAAGTTCCTCGCAGTTCTGGGCCTCG
>JANOET010000403.1:0-4938 GCA_031413415.1 Acidimicrobiaceae bacterium | reverse complement strand
CAGCCGTCGTGGTCGTCGCCGCAGCCGTCGTGGTCGTCGCCGCAGCCGTCGTGGTCGTCGCCGCAGCCGTCGTGGTCGTCGCCGCAGCCGTCGTCGTCGTGGGTGTCGGCGCACCGGTGTTCAACGTCCACGCGAATCCGCTCGGCACATCGCCGGGGGCCGCAGCGATGTCCACGGCCACCGTCCAGTACTTGTCGAGTGTCTTGCCCGTCGGCGTGTCCAACGTGCAGGCGAGGCCCATGGTGTAGGTGCCGTTCGGCACGAGTGCAGAGGAGAAGCCACCGATGGCGAAGTCGAAAGCAGGGATACCGGCCAGCGCGCCAGTGGTGAGAGCCGGGTTGAGGTCCACCACCGGGTTGCCCGACGTGAAGAGCGGAAGGCGCACGGTCGCGCCGGTGCTCGCTGGGCTGGGTCCGCCTGCATCGAAGCTCATCAAGCCAGGGTCCACGTTGCTCGACACGAGGAAGGTCTGGATTCGGTAGCCCAGCGAACTGTCACCGCTGCAGACTGCCGTGGCAACGTCGACGGGCTGAAGTGCGAACACGGTGGCGCTGCCGCCCGACGTCAACGGTGCACCCGCGCCGGGATTCGCCCCCTTGACGATGGAGAGTGCACCTGTCGGCGCTGCAAAGGCCTGTTCGGACTGATCGCGAAGTGCTGCGACGACGTTCAGCGCGAGCAGGGCGGCGGCGAGCGCTCCGCCGGCGCGAAGGTAACTCCGCAACGTGGAGCGGGCGGGCTGGTCGGATGTGGGGGTCATGTCGGGTGTCCTTCAGGAGGCGGAGGGTGAACGGGTACGGCGATTGAGAATGACGACGAAGGCGATCGCGGCCACGGCGATGCCGAGGAACACGATGGTCCAGGGAAACTCGGACGACGTTGCGGTGCTGCTGAGCGGTGCTGGTGGGGCCGACGGCAACCGCCATGTCAGCTGCGCCGGCTCGTCCTTCGGCTCGGCAGCGATGACGATCTCGGTGTCCCAGTAATCGGCGGTTGCGCCGAACCAGGTGCACGCCACGCCGATGCGGTACTCGCCTGGCGGGATCTCGCCAGGCGGAAAGACCGCGAAGCTCATCGGCGGGAACGGCGTGGTGCGGCCAGGTTCGCCGGCGACGTCGTTCGGTACGGTCAACTGGTCGACCACTGGGGCAGTGAAGATGTCGTAGATGGCGTACTGCTTGGTGCCTGTCGGACCGACGTTGTTGTACTCCAAGGTCGCAGGGTCGGCATCGGCGGGAACGATGAACGTCTGCAGGCGCCAGTCGTCGTTCTGGCTGTCGCCCGGGCACGCGGAGTTCTTCGGAAGATCCACGCTGAACTCGGTGGCACTGCCACCGTTCTCCAGGATCACACCGCGCCGATTGGCATCGACCAGTGCGAGGTCACCCGAACGAACCGCGACGATTGCACTCGTGTCGGGACGGGTGGGCACGGTGGCTGACGAAGAGCCGGACGACACGGCTCCGACGATCACCGTCGTCAGCGCTGCGAGGAAGAAGCGGAGCATGTGTTTCATGCGCCGGCTCCCGCCGCCGGGCCGCCACCGAGCACCTCGGCCTGCGCACGTCGCGGCCGCTTCGAGATCTCGAGCACTCCGAGGGCGGAGCCCAGCGCGATCATGCCCAGTCCCGGGACCGTGTATCGGTTTCTGGGCAGATCGACCGCCGGTGTGGCGATGCTCTCGAAGGTCGTCGATGGCTCCGGACCTGCGGAAGCCACCGTGGTGGCGACCGCCGTTGTCGTCTCGGTGACCGCCGTTGTCGTCTCGGTGATCGGGTCGATGATCGGATCGGTGACGAAGGTGTCCCCGCCGCCGGATCCGCCATCGGGCGGCAGGAAGCCCCCGCCGCCACCACCACCGAGGTCGATGGGGAACGTGTCCGTGGTCGGGATCGTCGTGCTGGTGGTGGTCGTCGTGGTGGTGGGTACGGGCTGCAGCGTTCGGACGGTTGCCGCGGCCTTCAAGGTCTGCGACTTGAGCGCCGACGACAGCGGCGTGTAGCCACGTGGCAGCTGACCGAAGCCCAGCCCCACCTCCTGACCCTTGCCCGCTGCGTACTCGAGGAATGCGGCGAAGTCCTTGCGTTCCGCTGCCGCCAACTTCAGCGGGGTGAGTGCCGCATAGTTCACGGTGGTGAGCGGGTAGCCACCGGCGGCCGGCGCTGGGGTCGGCGCGAGGAAGTTCGTTCCCGCGAAGGGCTTCATCGATCCCGCAGCAGTGGTGAACGAGGCATCGCCAGGCGTCACGAACTGACGGCTGGCGCCGTTGTCGCCGGCACGGCTGAGGCTGGCGACCTGCAACCCGAACTGCGCTGCCGACGGCGAATCGGTGACGGCCAGCATCGCTCTGTCGCCGATACCCTGCGGCTGGGCGCGGCCCCACACGGCCGACGCCGACTCGGCCAGGTTGTTGAGCGAGATGCGTGCCCCGTCGGATCCGGCTCGCGCGACCTGGGCGGTGTCGCGGAGACCTCGGGCATACGGCATCCAGTCGGTCCCGCACAACAGTGGCGGGACCACGCTGCCGCCCCCGCCCTGCGACGGTGCCTGGTAGCAGTACGGGTCGGCCTTCGGGAACGAGTTCGGGATGGGATCGTAGAACTCGACCTTGGAGGGGTTCGCAGCGGGCGTCCCGTTGTAGTACGGATTGACAGTCATGCCGAACTCGTCGGGCTTGCCGTCGAGCCACGCCTTGGCCTCCGGATCGGCGACAACCCACCGCCACAGTTGCTCCGCAGCGTCGGAGTTGCCGGCCGGCAATTGCAGACCACCCATCGTTCGGCTCTGCGACACGAAGATCAACGAGAACTCCGGGTTGAACTGCCGGAAATCCGGATCCAGTGCCATGTTGTCGGGGTTCTTCCCGACGAACGAATGCAGGGTGTCGGATGGCCGCTGATAGATGGTGACCTGCGAGCCGTACGACTGGGTGAGCAGCTTGGCAACGAGGCGTGGCGTGAGGTTGAGGTTGGCCACACGGACACCCGACAGCGCCTCCATCTCCGGAGGCGCCGACGCGTCGGGGCGTCGCTCGAGGTTGAAGCCGATCACCACGCCCGACAGCGTCAGCGGGGCATAGACGACCGGGTTGTCGACGCCCAACGTCGACGGGTCGAGCGGCTGACCGACGACGGCCATCCCCGGACCGCCCTCGACGCCGGAAGCGATGAGCGAACGGGCACTGCCGTCGGCGACAGGGGCGTACGAGAACGGTGGCAGGGCGCCGCCCACGCACAAGGTCGGTTGCCAGTTGGCAACGGCGGGGACGGCCATCTCGTTGCCAGCGATGCGGCGCTCGACATCGGCGAACGTACAGGGTGAGTCGACCGGATTGAATTCGAGAGGGATCGCCACCCGGTTCTTCCACGCGTTCGGGGCCAAGGGAGAAGTGGAGACACCGGTCGTGTTGCCGAACGCGGCGAACGGCGTGTCCGCGTTCTCGGCCAACTGGTCACCTCTCGGCACGATGACGAGCCAGCACTTCGGCACCTTCAGCGTTCCGCCGACCGGCTGCGACTTCTTGCCGCACCCGAGGCCTGACGCCTCGTCGCCGGTGAGGACTTGGAACAGTTCGGCCCCGGTGCCGTCCGGATAGGTGACGGCTCCCGGGATCTCGTTCGTGGTGATGCTGTTGAAGTACGGATTCGTCCAGTAGTTGCTGCCGATGAACGGGTTGTAATTGGGGTCGATCGCCTCACCCACCTCGGTGCCGTCCACGGCCCGGAATGCCAGCCAGCGCTGCAGGCCTGCAGCGTCGAGCACCCCGAGGTTCGGGTCGTCGGTGGCCCAGCCGACCCGCGAGATGATGCGGCTGTAGACGACCGGATCGGCGAAGAGCGCGCTCGCTCCACCGCCCGGGGTGGCGCCATACGCGCCCGCCTCACACTGTTCGGGCGGCGGCCCTGGGTTCTCAGGATTCGTTCCGTCGTCGTCGCCCCAGCACTGATAGATCTGGACGAAGTTCGCACCGAAGCGCGTGCTCTGACGGGTCGTCGGTGCGCCACCGGTCCAGGTGATGGAAATGGCCTGGTTGGTGAGCGCCTTCGTCTGATTGACCGTGAAGGTCATTCCTCCGAACGCACCCCTGCCCGAGACGACGACCTGCGACGGTGTGGGTGCGAGCGACGTGTCGGTGCCCTGCTGGCCTGGCGTGGCCGTTGCCGCAACGGCACCAGTGACGAGCAGGCCCACACCCACGATGATCGAGAGCGGCCCGAGCACCCATCCGTTGAACACGGTCCTGGCCTTCATGTCGACGCCCGTTTCGACGAGAAGTAGCGCCACGCGAACGCTGGCACGACGACGAGACCCACGATCAACAGGACGATCAGGAGGATCAACGCAAATGAAGATGCCTGACTCGTCGGCAACGACAACGTCGTCGGAAGGACCGCTCCGACCTCCGGGCTCACACCGGCCGACTCGCAACCGAGTATGGGGTCACACGTGACGGTGGTGTCGATCGGCGCGCCCCCACCGGAGTCGCTCGTGTCGGTGGGCACGCTCCCACCGCTGTTCGACGTGTCCCCCGGAGCGACAGTGTCCCCGGGAGCGATGGTGTCGCCCGGCGTCGTGCTGTCGGTGCTCCCGCCACCCGTGTTCCCGCCACCGGTGTTCCCGCCACCCGCGTTTCCTCCACCGGTGTTCCCGCCACCTGCGTTTCCTCCACCGGTGTTCCCGCCACCCGATGCAACCGTCGTGGTGGGCGCTGCACCACCCCCACCTCCCGTCGAGCCGGTGGCCTTCACGGCAGTCGGGACGTTCTTCATGCCGGCGGTGCCGTTAGGGCATTGCGATGGGCTTCCGACCTTGTCGCAGGCCGCGGGAGGCGGCGCCGACTTGGCGAGGGTGTTGGTGCCGTCGGTCGAGAACGTCGGGTTCTTGCACGTCTGGATGTTGATGCTCTGGACCACCGCGCCCGGAATCTTCTTGATCTGG
>JANOET010000402.1:0-11668 GCA_031413415.1 Acidimicrobiaceae bacterium | reverse complement strand
CATGCTCTCGATGTCGGCGGTCATTCGGCTGACGAGGACACCGGCCTTGTTTCGGTCGAAGAACGCCATCGACTGTGCCTGCAGTTTTTCGAAGACGGTCACGCGCAGGTCGCGGAGGAAACCCTCTCCGGCGCGGTTGATCGCCAGGTACTGCAACCGGCCCACGAAATACCCGACGATGACGACGACGACGTAGCCGACCACTGCGAGGTTGAGCACCTGGCTGCTGTCTCGACCGATGCCGTGGTCGAGGCCGACCTTGACGAACACCGGTCCGGCCAGGGCGCAGACTGTCGACGCGCACACGAGCGCGATCGCCCACCAAATGGTGCGACGGTAGGGCTGGGCGAACTGCAACGACCGGCGCAGGACGCGGCTGGTCTCGGCCCGGTCGAGCTTGTCCTCGTCGCTGATCGCACGTCCGGCCCACATCAGCCGACCACCCCTTCCAGGTCGTCGTCGTCTTCCGCGAGCGCGGCGAGCACCGAGCGGTAGCGCTCGTTCGTGGCCAGCAGTTCGTCGTGCGTCCCGGTGGCGGCGACGCCACCGTCGTCCAGCAGCACCACCGTGTCGGCGAGCGCGATGGTGCCCGGGCGGTGCGCGATGACCAGTGTGGTGCGCCCCACCATCACGGTCCGCATGGCCTCGCGAATCTCGTGTTCCTTGCTCGGATCCACCGCGCTGGTGGCGTCGTCGAGCACGAGCACCCTCGGGTTGGCGAGGATGGCCCGCGCCAGCGCGATGCGCTGTCGCTGACCGCCGCTGAGCGAGTAGCCGCGTTCGCCGATCGTCGTGTCGTACCCGTTGGGCAACTGCACGATGAAGTCGTGAGCACCCGACAGCGAGGCTGCATGCTCGATGTCGTTCCTCGACGCGTCGGGTCGAGCGAACGCGATGTTGGCGGCGACGCTGTCGTGGAACAGGAAGGTGTCCTCGAACACGATGGACACGTTGTGGCGCAACTCGGACAACTGCACGTCGCGCACGTCGACCCCGTCGAGGCGGATGGCGCCGGCCTCGACGTCGTAGAACCGCACGAGCAGCCGCGCCACCGTGCTCTTTCCGATGCCCGTGGCGCCGACGATGGCGACGGACGCGCCGGCGGGAATGCGCAGGTCGAAGTCGCGCAGCGTCGGCGCGTCGGCGCTGTAGCCGAACGACACGTGGTCGAACTCGAGCGCCCCGATCGCGCCGCCGATGGGCAGGGACTCGGGCCGCTTCGGGTCGGCCACGGCGGGAACCGTGGACAGCACCTCGTTCACCCGGAGCAGGGCCGCCGCGGCACGTTGCCCGAATGCGACGGTCATGCCCAGGGTGCGCAGCGGGTAGATGAGCAGCCCGATGTACTGCATGAACTCGAGCATCTGACCCCGCGACATGTCGCCGTCGAGCACCATGTGGCCGCCAACGGCGAGCACGGCGAGCAGACCGAGGTTCGGCAACAGGTCGAGCGCAGGCAGGAACGCGCTGCGGACTCGCGCGGCGCGGAGCGAGACGGTGCGGATGTCGTCGGCTTCGGTGCGCAGGCGGGCCGCCGTGACGTCGTGCGCACCGAATCCCTTGATGACGCGCACCCCGCTGACGCTCTCCTCGACAACCGTGGCGAGCTGCGCCTGCTCCTGTTGCACCGCCAGCACTGCGGGGTGGATGCGGCGCGAGAAGCGAATGGCGAGCACGTTCAAGAACGGCAGCGGAGCGAGGGCGATGAGCGCGAGCATGGGCTGTTGCACGAAGAGGATGACCACGATCGCCGACACCATCGCCAGGTTCGATGCCGTGATGGGGATCATCACGACGAAGCCCTGGATCTGCAACAGATCGCTGGACGCACGGCTCATCAGCTGACCCGTCTGGGTGTGGTCGTGGTAGCCGACGTGCAGGCGCAGGATGTGTGCGAACAGCTGCTCGCGCAGCTTGGTCTCGGTCAGCCGACTCTCGCGAAACGCGAACCACCGCCGCCACGCCGTGAAGATTCCGGCGAAGACGGCCATGATCGCGATGAGTGACGACCAGAACAGCAGCGAGCCGCTGCCGAGGATGGCCCTGTCCACGGCGAGGCTGGTGAGTCGGGGGACCGACACCTTGCTGGCGCTCCAGGCGAGACCGACCAACATGCCGGTGACGAGTCCGGCGCGCTGCTCGCGGAGCATCGAGATGAGCAGCTTCCACCCACCGCTGCCGGGGGACGGCTGACGGGTCGACGACGAGCGCGATCCGAACCGTTTCCCCACCTGGGCGACACTACGCCCGCGGCCGGTGCGACGCAGAGCCGAATACGGTGGGCGCCATGGGCTTCTTCTCGTGGGTGTTCGTCGGCCTCTTCGCAGGCCTCGTGGCGCGCCTCATCACCAAAGACGACCGCTCCGGATGCCTCTACACGGTGGCCGTCGGCATCATCGGCGCGCTCATCGGCGGCGCGCTGTTCCAGGCTTCGGGCCACAAGGGAGTGACCGAGTTCGACTTCCGGTCGGTGCTCGTCGCCGCGATCGGCGCCATCCTGTTGCTGTTGGTGCTGCAGGCGTTGCGCGGCCGCAAGCGGCGCTGACGGGTCGAGATCAGCCGCCGAGGAGCGTGCGCACCCGGTCCTTGGGACGGCCGATGATGGCCTTCTTCTTCGTGACCACGACCGGGCGCTGGAGCAGTTGCTTGTGCTGTACCAGCAGTGCGACAACCTGGTCGTCGGTCTGCGCGTCGGCCTCGGCGAGGCCGAGCTTCTTCCACATGCTGTCGCGCCGCACCAGGTCGGTCACCGGGTCCTCGAGCTTGGCGATGATGCCGCGCAGTGTGGCTTCGTCGGGCGGCGTCTTCAGGTACAGCACGATGTCGGCGTCGACGCCGAGCTCCTGGGCAATGCTCACGGCATTGCTGGAGGAGTTTCAATTCGGGTTGTGGTAGATGGTGACGTCGGCCATGTCGGCGACGATAGCCGCACGACTCGGCCTCCCCCTGAATCCCGTCACACCCCTTCCGTACTTTCAGCGGCACGGCTTCCCCCGTTCGTCCAGGCCCCCTCGCGGGCCGAGTCCGGAGGTTTGCCATGACCGTCACATCCGTCCCTTCACCGATGCCGGTGCGCTCGGCGGGAGCCGCACTGTTCCTGCTGGGGCTGGCCATCGGCGATCCGCCCGAGGCCGAAACGCTGGCGTTCCTGCTCGACGAGCAGGGCATGGGCGGCATCGTCTTGGCGTTCCAGGGCACGGAGTCGCCCGACATGATGTTGCACATCGTCGACTTCATGTCGCTGGCGGGTGAGCGCATCCCCGAGGTCACGTCGCTCGTGGTCGCCAGCTTCCGCCCCGGCGGCGGCATCGTCCCGGGCGATCTGGACCGTTGGCTCGAGGCCAGCACCCGCTGCGCCGAGCGCGGGCTTCGGCTCACCGAGTGGTTCGTCCTCGGCGACATGGGCCCCGAGTGCCCGCGCGACCTGCTCGGCGAGCCACCGCGATGGCCGTGACGAGCTGGGCGGTCGCTCAGTCGGCGGCGCGGCGCTGGGCGGGCGTCAGGCGCAGGCCGGCGGCACGAAGACGCCGCACCAGTTCGCGGCTCGGCGTGGGGACGGCACCGTGCGCCACCATCGCCTCGTGGTACTCCTCCGGCACGTCGTAGTGGTCGCCGTGGAATCCTCGCCGAGGGATGCCCACCTCCTCGGCGAACCGGTGCAGCTCGGCCAGGCTGTGGTCGCTCACCAGGTGGCTCCAGACCCGACCCATGTGGTGCCAGCGCGGCTCGTCGATCAGGACCGTCATCTCGCCATACGATCACAGCAGGAGGCGCACGATGAGCACACCCGAGGTGGCCCTACGGTCGGCATGGCACCAGCTGGCCGGCTCGGGCCACCCGCAGTTGCTCGACCGCCTCCTCGCCCGTCACCGCGAACCGCACCGTCGCTACCACACGGCCACGCACGTCATGTGGGTGCTGCGTCACGTCGACCACATCGCCGCCGCCGGCCTCGCGTCAAGCGTCGACCTCGACGCGGTGCGGCTCGCTGCGCTGTTCCACGACGCCGTGTACGACCCGCGGCGCCGCGACAACGAGGCTGTCAGCGCCGACCTCGCCGCGGGTGCTGCAACCGAGCTCGGCTGGACGGCCGAGCGATGCGCGACCGTGCATCGGCTAGTGATGGCCACCGCGGGCCACAGCCCGGCGGCGCTCGACGAGGCGGTGCTCGTCGACGCCGACCTGGCGGTGCTCGGAGGCGAGCCGAAGGACTACACGGCATACGTCGCCGGGGTGCGCGGCGAGTACGCACACGTGCCGGACGAGCAGTGGCGCGTCGGCCGCGCCGAGGTGTTGCAACGATTTCTCGACCTGCCCCGATTGTTCACGACCGAGGTCATGCACCTCGAGCGCGAGGCACGGGCCACGGTGAACATGACCGCCGAACTGGCGTCGCTGCGCTGATCAGTGCGCGCAGGCGCACGCGCCGCCGCAGCCGCCGCCCGCCTTCGGTGCAGGAGCCGGGGCTCCGGCCGACGTCGCTCCGACGCTGGCGAACACGCTGAGGAGGCGAACTGCGCCATCGTGGCCTTGCGGGCACGTTGCGGGGTCGCCCGCTTCGCTCATCGGTCGACGCACCTCGAAGGTGTCGTCGCACTCGCGGCATTTGAACTCGTAGAGCGGCACGCCCGTCATCGTAACGCCTCGCTGTGGTTGACTGTCATCCGTGAGTCAGCTCAGCCCGCTCCCCACCCTCACACCTGACACCACGACCCTCACCGACGAGGTCACCCAGACGGGTGAACCGGCGGCGGCGCACATCGTGAAGACCGACCCGGGAGAGAACGCAGCGGCCAAGGTGCTCGAGGCGCGCATCTACGGCACGCCGCTCGAGGCATTGTGCGGCCACGTGTGGGTGCCGTCTCGCGACCCCAAGCAGCTGCCGCTGTGTGAGGCGTGCAAGAGCATCTACGAGATGTACCGGGCGTTCAACGACGGACTCAACGACCGACCCGACGAGTGATCGAACGCGGCGACCTCGCGGGCCTGCGCATCCGTGAAGCGGTGCGCGCGGTGGTGCTCGACCCCGACGACCGAGTGCTCCTCGTCCGCTTCGAGTTCCCCGACGCAGGGACACGATGGGCGTTGCCGGGCGGTGGCGTCGAACCCGGTGAGACCGACCACGATGCGCTCCACCGCGAACTCGCCGAGGAGTTGGGGCTCATCGGCGCCGTCATCGGGCCGCACATCTGGGACCGTGTCCACGTCATCCCCTTCATCGACGGCAAGTGGGACGGCCAGCGCGAACGCATCTACCTCGTGCGAACCGCGGCCTTCGAACCACAACCCCACCTGAGCTGGGAGGCGTTGCGAGCCGAGTACCTGTTCGAGATCCGCTGGTGGCATTCGCACGAGCTGCCACAGGACTTGCCGGTGGCACCACGACGCCTGCACGAGCGCCTACAGGTGCTGCTGCGCGAGGGCCCGCCGAATGGACCCGTCGACGTCGGCGTCTGACGAATAGTGTCGCCGCCATGCCCAGTTCGTCGACCATCGCCGCATTCGCGACGGCGTCGTTCATCCTGCTGATCATTCCCGGTCCGGCGGTGCTCTACATCGTGAACCGCAGCGTCAGCGACGGGCGCGCTGCCGGCCTCGCCGCAGTCGCCGGCCTCACCTTGGGCAACAGCGTGCACGCCATCGCTGCGGCGGTTGGGTTGTCGGCCGTGCTGGCCACTTCGGCCGCGGCGTTCAACACGGTGAAGTGGCTGGGTGCCGGGTACCTCGTCTACGTCGGCGTGCGAACGCTCATGTCCACCCCCTCCGAGATCGATCCCACGCAGGTGGGAGTCAGCCCGAAGCGGGCCCTCACCCAAGGCGTCGTCGTGAACGTGCTCAACGTGAAGGTCGCGTTGTTCTTCCTGTCGTTCCTCCCGCAGTTCATCAAGCCCGAGCTCGGGCGACCCGGCGTGCAGGCGCTGGTGCTCGGCATGGTGTTCGTACTCATCGGCGCGTGCACGGACAGCATCTACTCGCTCCTCGCGAGCGGGCTCCGCGATGTCCTGCTGCGTGGCCGTGCCCTGCCGTTCGTGCGGCGCTGGGTTGCCGGCACGGTGTTCATCGGGCTCGGTGTGGCGGCGGCCACCGCGTCGGCCTCGACGGCCAAGAAGCTCTGACCGGCCGGTTGCGGACGACGGGCCCGATGGTTACCGTGCCCGGCGTGACCGCCCCCATGTGCGTCGTCGGCGACTTCGCCTGGGACGTCCTCATCCGAACCAACAGCGAACTGCTGCGCGGCGGTGACACGTTCGGCGAAGTGATGCTCACGCCGGGCGGTAGTGCGGCCAACGTGGCCGTGTGGGCCAGCCGCGCCGGCCAGTCCACCGAGTTCATCGGCAAGATCGGACGCGACCGCTTCGGGCAACTCGCCCAGGAAGACCTCGAACGCGAGAAGGTCGTTGCCCACTTCATCGAGAGCGAAGGGCACCTCACCGGCTCGGTCGCCGTGTTCGTCGACCACACCGGGGAGCGCTCGATGGTGTCGGGCCATGGCGCCGACTTCTACCTGCTGCCGTCCGAACTGCCCAAGGCCCCCATCGTGCGCGCCCAGCACCTGCATCTCACCGCGTGGTCGTTCTTCATCGATCCTCCCCGGGCGGCGGCACGCGCGGCAGCGTTACTGGCACAGCGGTCCGGCGCAACGTTGTCGTTCGACCCCGGCTCGTTCCAGATGATCGGTGAGATGGGCGTCGAACACTTCCTGGCGGTCACCCAGGATCTCGGCATCGACATCCTCCTCCCGAACAAGGAGGAAGGCACCATGCTCACGGGCGGCCTCACCGAACCGGTCGAGATCGCCGAGGCGCTCGCCGAGCTGTACCCGAAGGCACTGATCATGTTGAAGCTCGATGCCGACGGCGCCCTCGTGTACGAGCAGGGTGAGGCCACCCACATCCCGGCCGGCACGAACAACCTGGTCGACGCGACCGGTGCCGGCGACTCGTTCGCCGGTGGGTTCCTCGCCCACTACCTCGCGCAACGCGACGCCGTCGCCGCAGCTCAGTTCGCGACGACCATCTCGGCCTGGGTCATCGAACACCTCGGTGCTCGCCCCGAGCCCGACGCCCGTCTGCGCACCCTGTTGGGAGCTCGCTGACCGAGCATCGAGTCACCGCGCAGCGTCGACGAGACGAAGGCGCTCGATGACCGGCGCGAACGCATCGATGTCGCGTACGGCGAACGAGCTGATCCCCCATCGGTCGCGGCAGTGAACCAGGTGTTGCGCGATCTGGTCGTGAGAGCCGACGGCGATGAACGGGGTGAGGCGGGCGTCGTCCAACGACAGGCTGGGCACCGCGTCGACCAACCCCTGCAGCACGGCCTCGGGATCGTCGGTGACCTCGAGCACCTGGACCAGGGCGTTCAACTCGAGCGGATGCGACCGGCCCGCGGCGCCCGCACGGATGTGCAACACGGTCTGGTCGAGGCGATCGGCCTGCCACCTCACCTCGTGCTGATGCCCGTCCTCGAGCGTGCGACCGAGCATCGTCAGCCCGATGGTGTCGGCGTGCGATGCGGCGTGGGTGAGCGCCCGCCCCCCGTTGACGCCGACCAGGATGGGCAGATGCGGCTGCAGCGAGCGCTGCGTGGTGACGTCGGCGAGGCAGTAGTGATCGCCCTCGTGGGTGACGGTCTCGCCGTCGAACAGCCGACGCACGATCTCGACGGTCTCGGCCATTCGCGCCTTGCGGACCGCAGGCGGGTCGAACGGCGTCCCCAGCGCCGCATACTCGGTGAACGAGTGGCCCGCACCGAGGCCCAACTCCACACGACCGCCGGTCAGGTGATCGAGGTTGGCGTACTCCATCGCGAGCAGCACGGGATGGTGGAAGTCGTTGTTCAACACCAGGGGGCACACCCGCAGTCGGGTGGTGGCCTCGGCCATGGCCAGCAGGGGCAGGGTGGGCCCCCATGCCGGATTGAGGTGGTCGAACGTGTGGATGAGGTCGAACCCGGCGTCCTCGGCCCGTCGAGCCTGCCCGCGCAGTTCGTCCGCCGTGCCCCCACGCGCCTGGTAGCCGAACCTGAACGGCATCGTCATGCGCGGAGCGTACCGTCCGAAAGCCGCGGCTGCCGGGCCCGCCTCGGCCGTACCCTCCTGACGTGACTTCCCCCGCCACCATCAACATGGGACCGGTCGACTGGGCCCGCTGGGCCGTGCCGGGACTGGTGTGGGGGACGTCGTTCTTCTTCATCGCCGAGGGCCTCGAGGCGTTTCCAGCCGCGCTCATCACCCCGATGCGCATCCTGTTCGGCTTCCTCACGCTGGCGTGCTTTCCCTCCGCCCGCAGTGGCCGAATCGACCGGGCCGACCGGCCACGGGTGATGTTGCTGGGGGTCATCTGGATGGCCATCCCCCTGTCGCTCTTCCCGTTCGCCGAGCAGCACGTGTCGTCGTCGGTCACGGGCATGCTGAATGGCGCGATGCCCATCTTCGCCACCACCGTCGCCGCATTCATGGCCCACACGCTGCCGCGACGGCGAGCGGTCGTCGGCCTGACCATCGGCTTCCTCGGTGTCGTGCTCATCGCGCTCCCCTCCGGGGGCGGCGACGACTCGTGGTTCGGGATCACACTCATCTTCGTCGCGCTGGTCTTCTACGGCTTCGCCCTGAATGTCGCCGTGCCGCTGCAGCAGAAGTACGGCAGCATCCCACTGATGTGGCGGGTCCAGGGCGTGGCATTCGTGCTCGTCGCACCCTTCGGCGTCGCGTCGCTCGGCGACATTCATTTCACGTGGAACGCGTTGTGGGCGATGGTCGCGCTCGGCACGTTGGGCACCGCACTCGCCTACGTCACGATGGCAGCCAACGCCGGCCGCCTGGGCAGCAGCAGGGCCTCGGCCAGTGTGTACCTCATTCCCGTCGTGTCGTTGTTGCTCGGTGCGTTCGTGCGTCACGAGACGGTCGAGGTGCTCTCGGTGATCGGCTGCGCCGTCGCGTTGCTCGGCGCCTACCTGGCGACGTCGGTGGCTCGCGGGCGGCACGTCCAACGATCACCCTCCAGCGGGTGATGCGCGCGCCGCTCGGACGCGAAACGATCGAGGACGATGGAAGGCGAACTGCGGCGCGAAGCCGTCACGATGGGGTTCTACGTCTGCGTGACACTGTTCGCGGTGCTGGCGGTGGGCGACGAGCAGTGGCCGGAACACATCGGCGAGCTCCTCGCACTGATCTGGCTCTCGACCGTCGGCCTGGCGCTGGCCCACTGGTGCGCGGCGACGATCGCCGCGCAACTGGTGCCCGACGCGACGGGCCACCACCGGACGGTCGACATCCTCACTGCCCACGTGGTGCTGCCGTCGGCCGTCGCAGCGACGACGAGCGTCGTCGTCCTCGTGGTACCCGACGACGTCGCACTGCTCGCGGGACGCCTGACCGCAGCAGCGTGCCTCGCGCTGCTCGTCGCGGCCGAAGCGCGCCGAGGCGAACGGTCACGTGGCCGGGCCATTCGTCTGGCCGTGGTGTCGTTCGCGTGCGCAGCCGGCATCGCCGTGCTCAAACGACTCATCTTCTGATCGGTCATCGGAAGCCCCATCAGCGGAAGTCGCGGCTTGCGGCACTGGCGGCAACGGGGAGGGGCGTCAGTTCCTCGGCGACGATGTTGATGACCCCCTCGGCTCGCTCGAGGCGGCCGCGTACCAACAGCGCCGCCGCTCCCCTGGCGATTTTCCGGTACCGCACCCAGCAGCCCTTCGACACGACCACGTTGATGAGACCGGTCTCGTCCTCCAGGTTCATGAACGTGGTGCCCTGTGCCGTCATCGGGCGTTGCCGGTGGGTGACCACCCCGGCGACCAACACCTTGCTGCGCGGCTCGCAGTGCCACAGCCCGACCGACGTGACCACGCCACGCTCGGCCAACGAGTCGCGCAGGAACTGCGTGGGGTGCCCGTTCGGGGCCACACCCGTGGCCCACAGGTCCGCGATGGCCGTCTCGACGGGGTCCATGCCCGGCAGGCGTGGTGCCTGCTGCCCCACCACCACGCCCTCCAGCCGATCGGGGCGCGACTGGGCTGCGGCACCGACGGCCCAGAGCGCAGCACGACGTTCGAGCCCCAACGACTCGTCGAACGCGCCGGCCGTGGCCAGCGCTTCGAGTTGGGCCAGATCGAGCCCGGGCACGCGGCGCACGAGGTCTTCCAACGACACGTACGGACAACCGGCCTCGATCTGCTCGGCGAGTTCGGTGCCCAGGCCGCGCACACTGCGCAGCCCGAGCCGCACCGCCACCCCGCCGATGCTCTGGTCGCACGGTTCCAGCGTGGCCGCGGCGAGCGAGGCGTTGAGGTCGGGCGAGCGCACCACCACGCCGTGGCGGCGAGCGTCCTGGCTGAGCGAGTGTGGGCTCCAGAACCCCATCGGCTGCGCGTTCAACAGTGCTGCACAGAACGCGGCCGGTTCGTGGAACTTGATCCACGCCGACGCATAGACGAGGTAGCTGAACGACACCGAGTGGCTCTCGGGGAACCCGTAGTTGGCGAACGCGGCCATCTTCACGAAGATCTCGTCGGCCACCGCACCCGTGATGCCGCGCTCGGCCATGCCCTCGAACAGCCGCTGCTTCAACCGCTCCATGCGCGCCCGACTGCGCTTCGAACCCATCGCCTGGCGCAGCTGGTCGGCCTCGGCCGGGGTGAAACCGGCGACATCGATGGCCATCTGCATGAGCTGCTCCTGGAACAGCGGCACCCCGAGCGTCTTGCCCAACGAGTTCTCAAGCAACGGGTGCAGGTAGGTGATGGGCTCCTGCCCGTTGCGGCGGCGGATGTACGGGTGCACCGACGCGATGCTCGATTGTATGGATCAAGGTATTGGACGACTCGTCGACACGCTCAAGCGGACGGGTCAGTACGAGAATACGCTCATTCTCTATCTGCAAGACAACGGTGGTTGCGCCGAAGGCATGGGTCGCGACGGTCCATTCAAACCTCGCGCCGACACACCTTCGTTACCGCCGCTTGCGAAAGACTATGTCCAGCCCGACATGATTCCAAAGCAAACGCGGGACGGTTATCCGATGCGACAAGGTAACGGTGTGTTGCCAGGGCCTGCTGACACCTACATCGGATATGGTCTCAACTGGGCAAACGTGAGCAACACGCCTTTTCGTGAATACAAGCACTGGGAGCACGAAGGTGGTATCAGCACACCGCTCATCGTTCATTGGCCCAAGGGAATCCCTTCGGTAAGGCACGGCAAACTGGAATCACAGCCAGGTCATCTCGTCGACTTGATGGCGACCTGCGTGGACCTTGCAGGTGCCAAGTATCCCACTGAATTCAACGACCACAAGATTCAGCCGATGGAAGGTGTAAGCCTCGCGCCAGCGTTCGTTGGAAATTCACTGAACCGTTTGAAACCGATTTTCTGGGAACACGAAGGGAATCGCGCCATTCGAATGGGCGATTGGAAACTCGTCTCGAAGCACGCTCGCGACTGGGAACTCTACGACATGGCTGCCGACCGCACGGAGATGAACGATCTGGCAGCGCAACAGTCTGATCGCGTCGAAGAAATGTCGAAGCTCTGGAATGACTGGGCCAGGCGTGTCGGAGTTATGCCTTGGCCACTCGATGGTGGAGCAACGAAGGAAGGAAAAAAGTAAGCGAATGCTCCAATTATTCCGACGAACGCCACCACAAGTGCATTCGTTCCCAGGCTCCTGCC
>JANOET010000401.1:0-2482 GCA_031413415.1 Acidimicrobiaceae bacterium | reverse complement strand
ACCGCGGCCGATGGTCAGGGCGCGGCGGTAACTGTCGATGGCCTCCTGCAGTCGCGTCGTCATCTGCTGCCCGCGCAGCTTCTTCTGCTTGGCTTCGTCGACGTCGGTGTCGATGGCCCGCAGCGCATCCTGCGCCCGCTGCAGTCGGCCACGCAGGTCGACGAGCAGATCGCCGACGAGGGCGGGGAGCGGGTTCGACAGCCGTTGGCCCACCAGCGGGCCGAGCGTGTCGCGAATCGCTCCCGGCGCCTCGGTGATCGGGGCGAGCACGGCCGGGTCGACCAGGATGCGGCGCAGGGCCGATGCCAGAGCCGTGAAGCGACCACCGGTGACCTCCACCCCCACGGTGTCGCTCATGATGTCTTCCAGTTGGTGGGCCTCGTCGACGACGAGCACGTCGTGCTCGGGAAGGATCGCGCCGCCCGTGCCCACGTCGAGGCCGTAGAGGTGCATGTTGACGACGATCACGTTGGCGTTCGCGGCCTGATCGCGGGCGGCTTCGGCGAAGCACACCGGGCCTTTCGGGCAGCGCGATGCGCCAGGGCATTCCTCGGAGCCGACGCTGACGGCCTGCCAGGCGCGGTCGGTGGGCGCCCAGTCGAGGTCGGCTCGATCGCCGCTGGTGGAGGTGAGGCTCCAGTCGGCGAGGCGGTTGATCTCCACCCGGGTGACGGCCGCGAACTCCTCGATCTCCAGCTGTCCCTGCGCCTTCGACTGCAATTCGTCGACCCGCTGGCGGCACAGGTAGTTGCTGCGCCCCTTCAGCACCGCCCATTCGAACGGTGTGCCCAGGTGGGTCTCGAGGAACGGAAGGTCCTTGCTGGCCAACTGGTCCTGCAACGCCTTCGTGGCGGTCGCGACCACGACGGTCTTGCCGGCCAGCAGTGCCGGGACGAGGTAGCCGATGGTCTTGCCCGTGCCGGTGCCGGCCTGGACCACCAGGTGTCGCCCCGATTCGATGGCGTCGGCCACGGCCTGTGCCATCTGCCGTTGACCGGGGCGGTCCTCGGCGGCGGGCAACGCATGGGTGACGGCGTCGAGCGCGGCCTGGATCCTCACTGGTCAGGGGACCAGTTGCAGGGCTGCGTCGAGTTCGGCAGCGTCGAAGTCTGGCCACGCCTTGTCGGTGAAGTACACCTCGGTGCCGGCGCTCTGCCAGAGCATGAAGTTCGACACCCGGATCTCGCCCGACGTGCGCACGAGCACGTCGACCGGCGGCAGATCGGGCAGATACAGGTGGTCGCCGAGCGACTCGACCGTCACGGGACCGAGCGCCGCCGCCTGCTTCGCGGCGTGCACCATCTCGGCATGGCTGCCGTAGTCGAACGCGACGGTGAGGACCATGCCGGTGTTGCCCGCCGTGTCGGCCAGCGCCTTGCGGATGGCGCGCTGGACGTACTTCGGGGTGCGGGCGTCGGGGCTGTCGAACGGGCGGCCCATCCATTGGATGCGCACGTTCAGCTCGTTCAACTCGGCCACCCGGCCGAACAGCTTCTTGTGCAGACCGAGGATGTGACGTACCTCGGTGCGGGGGCGCACCCAGTTCTCGGTGGAGAAGCCGAACACGGTGAGCCAGCCCACGTTGCGGGTGACGGCGATGCGAACCAGGCGGGCCAGGTTCTCCTCACCCTCGGTGTGCCCTTCGGTGCGGGGAAGGTGGCGGGCTTTCGCCCAGCGACCGTTGCCGTCCATGATGCACGCCACATGCGCTGCGTGTGGGCGTGCTGGGCGCGTCGGAGCAGGGGGAGGCGTGGCCACGTCGTCCACGGTAACAAACGGCCGTCGTCGACCATGATGACAACTATTGACAGTGTGAGTGACATGAGTAGGGTTGGCCCATGGATTCCTCGTCGCCGCTCGTCCTCGACTCGCTCCGCAGGCGCATGCGCGCCATGCACTCGCTGTACCACCAGGCAGTCGAGACGATGGACCTCGAACACGTCAATCACTTCGAGCGCGAGGGCGTGCTGCCCATTGCGTTCTGCCTGTTCCACATCACCAACATGATCGATGCGTCGTTCATGCTGATGACCGGCACCCCGCCCATCTGGAACGACGAGTGGCAGCAGCGGGTCGGGATGACCATCGACGACCACGGCAAGCACAAGACCGTCGACGAGATGATCCACCAGCGAATCGGCGACTACGACGCCTTCCAGGACTACATGCGGGCCGTCTTCCAGCGCACCGAGGACTGGCTCGATCAACTCGACCCTGCCGAGCTGGACCGCGTGGTCATCAGCCGACCGTTCCCGCCGCAGGTCGCGAGCACGTACAGCGCACGCGTGGCCGGTCCCGAGGGCATCACGCTGCTCGACGCCACCGAGTGCTGGATCTACCAGCACGGCCTGCGCCACATGGGCGAGATCGAGCTCGCTCGGGGCCTGGTCGGCCTCGGCGGCATGACCAGCTGACGGAACCGGCCCCAGACCATCAACCGGCCCAGACCAGCAACGGGCCGGCCCGACGTCCACTGTCAGCC
>JANOET010000400.1:0-5108 GCA_031413415.1 Acidimicrobiaceae bacterium | reverse complement strand
CGCGAGGCGCCAAGGGTCTGGCCGAGGCACCGAACGTGGCCACGGCGGCCGCCATCTCGAACGCGCTCGCCAAGCTGGTGGGCACCCCGATCCGCCAACTGCCCATGACCGCCGAACGTGTGTGGACCGCCATCCAGGCCGAAAGCGATCAGGCCGGCCACATCCAGACCGGCCAACTCGAGAAGGGGACCTCGGCGTGAGCTTCACCATCGCCCGCTCCATCGACGACGCCCTTGCCGCACTGGCGGCAGGAGCCCGTCCGGTCGCAGGGGGCAGCGACCTGGTCGTCGGCGCCCGCCACGGCAAAGCGCCGCTGCCCGGCGACCTGGTCGCCATCGACCGCATCGCGGCGCTCACGTCCTGCACGATCACCGACGCCGGCGCCGTCATCGGCGCGGGTGTGAACCACCACACCATCGAGCATCACCCAGTGCTCTCGGTCGCCTACGCCGCGCTCGCCGATGGCAGTGCGCTCGTCGGCTCACCGGCCACCCGCAACGTCGGCACCCTCGGTGGCAATGTGATGAACTCGTCTCCGGCCATGGACACCGGCGCACCGCTGGTGGTGCTGGGCGCGGAGGTCGAACTGCGGTCGCTGCGTGGCGTCCGCCGTGTCGGGCTGGCCGAACTGTGGACCGGCCCCGGCCGCACCAGCGCTGCGGCCGACGAGTTGTGCGTGGCCATCCACATCCCGGCCCCGGCCGACCGGAGCAACAGTGCCTACCTCCGCCTCGAGTACCGACGGTCGATGGAGATCGCCGTCGTCGGTGCGGCCGCTTCGGTCACGCTCGACGCCGACGGGGCCGTCACTGCGGTGCGCGTCGCGCTCACTGCAGTGGCACCCACCATCCTCGAGATCACCGGTCTCGTCGGTGGCAGCGTCGCCGAGGTCGCGGCCGCCGCGCAAGCGGCCGCAGCCGATCAGGCACGCCCCATCAGCGATGTCCGCGCCAGCGACGCCTACCGCCGCCACACCGTCGGCGTGATGGCCCGCCGCGCCGTCGAGGCAGCCGCACGGCGCGCCGCCGGTGAACCAGTGTCCGTCCCTGTCAACCGCGCGATCGGCATCGGAGCTGCGTCATGAGCGACCCCATCGGCTACACCCTTCACGTCAACGGCATCGACTACCCGGTGGCCGCCGAGCAGGGCCGCAACCTGCTCAGCGTCATCCGTACCGAGATCGGCCTCACGGGCACCAAGGAGGGCTGCGACGACTGTGAGTGCGGTGCCTGCATGGTGCTGCTCGACGGGCAGTCGGTGAACTCGTGCAGCTTCCTGGCCGCGCAGGCGCAGGGTCGGGCCGTCACCACCGTCGAAGGGCTGCAGCAGGGCGACGAGATGCACCCGCTGCAGCGCAACATTCTCGAGGAGGGCGGCGTGCAGTGCGGCTTCTGCACGCCGGGAATGCTGCTCAGTGCGACCGCGCTGCTCGAGCGCAACCCGTCCCCCACCGAGGAGGACGTGCGCATCGGTCTCAGCGGCAACCTGTGTCGTTGCACCGGCTACACCAAGATCGTCGCCGCCGTGCAACGCACCGCCGACGAACTCCGCAGCTGACCCACCCTCTCACCACCTCGCCAACCGCACGCTCACAACAGTGTGAGGGTCAGGTGCGGCGGACGTGGTCGAGCCAACGATCGATCAGGGCGTCGGCGAGATCGGCGTCGGAGGGGTGTGTCCGGCACAACTCGTTCCACTGCTCGATCGGTTCGACGAGTTCGGCGAAGCGGTGATCGAGCACCGGTCGCATCTTCTTGGCGACGAAGAACATCATCAGTGCGAACAACGGCCGCGACAGCCCGTGCCCGCTGACGAAGCCGTCGGCCGAGGCCCGCCACGCCGCGCCGGTCGGGTCGGCATCGACGACGATGCCCGCACGGAACCGCGGGTGTCCGATCTGCACCGTGGCCACCCGACGCACGCCGTCGCCGGGCGCTGCGAGGGCCTCCCACGACACGGTGCCGTCCGTCTGTACGGCGCCGGCCATGAAGCCGTCGGGCGAGATGGGGAGGAGGATCACGAATCGCACCTCGGTGGGCCGGGTCGGCATCGGCAGCTCGACCGTCAGGCTGATCTCGTCGGCGGTGCCGGCGCCGTCGAGGATCGTGACCCGCGCTGCGTGTGCGTCGTCGGCGTCGAGCGTGGCCACCCACTCGTGGGCGACCTCGGCGGGCCATTCCTCCGCGGTGGCGTCGACCCCAGTCTGATCCGGTTCGCCCTGATCTGGGCCGACGCTGCGGTACGTGCCCTCATAGCGGGTGCCGACCGACGGGTGCGCGCCTTCCACCACGTGCAGATCCAGCAGCGAATCGCCGTTCCACGGGTCGAGCAGGGTGCCGTCGGCCACGCGCAACGCCCGCGCTCGTTCCAGCACCAGCGGCAGCACCGCCGTCAGCCGATGGACCTCCGGCGCCGGGATGTCGATCTCACCGCGCCATGACGCCACGCAACGACCCTACCCAGCAAACGAATCCAGCACGGCGAGGGCGATGGTCCCACCGAACTGGCGAAGGTCGTCGTCCATGCGGCCCGGCCAGGTGCTGTGGTGCGCGATCACCGTGCCCGTGCTGCGATCGATCCACAGGTGTTGGCCGTTGATGCCGTGCCCCGCGTAGCGACCCTTTGCCGCGTCGAGCACCCACCAGCAATCGTGGTAGTACGCGTCGGGGTGAGCAGGGTCGGCCGCTGCGCCGGCGCGGAAGTGGCCGATCAGCGCCGGGTCGGCATCGAGCACGCGGTCGGTCCACGACGCGGGCACCACCTGGGCACCTCCCACCCTGCCACGCTGCAGGATCATCTGCCCGAATCGGGCGAAGTCGCGAGGCGTCACGCAGATGCCGCCCTCGACAGTCGGGAAGCCGGCCGCGTCGACGATCACGTCGGCATCGTGCTCTGCACCGATCCGGCTCCAGATGCGATCGCCGAACAGGTCGGCGAAACGCTCGCCGGTGACCTGCTCGGCCACGAGGGCGAGGATGTCGGTGATGATGGAGCGGTACTCGAACCGGTCGCCGTGCTCACCCTGCGGCGGCAGTTGGAGCGCCCAGGTGATGGTGTCGGGCGGCAGGTCAGCTCGGCGGTGTGTCGTGTAGCCGGAGATCGGCTCGAGTAGGCAGCCGGCCGACTCGGGGTTGTCGTAGTCGGACTCGTCGAACTCGACACCCGCCGACATGTCGAGCAGATGCTGCACCGTGGCGCCTTCCCACGCGGTGCCGAGGAGCTGCGGTGCGTAGGCGTCGGCGCGCGTCGCAGGATCGATGCGGCCCTCGCCGACCAGCACTCCGATGAGCGTGGCCGTGAGCGACTTCGACACCGACATCAACAGGTGGGTGTCGTCGGCTCCAACGCCCTCGGCGTACCACTCGTACACGATCTCGCCGTCGTGCGTGACGACGAATGCGTCGCTGTACGCGGCGTCGAGCGCTTCGGCCAGCAGGTACTGCTCGTGCTCGAACAGCACCACGAGGTCGCGGAGCGATCCGCCCCGCTCGGGCAGCTGCCACACCGGTCCGACACCACGCCGAATGCGGGCCGTGCCAGTCAACTCGCGCACGTGGCGGAAGCCCCAGCGGTTGAACGGGGCGTCGATCCAGTTGTCGCTGGTCACGCCCTCGCGGCTGGCCGCGGCAGGACGAGTGCGAGTGACGGGCGTCTTCATGACCCCAGCTTGTCAGGTGTACGCTCGCCGCTGTTGACCGACCATTCAGGAAACGTCGGCGATGAAGGGGACAGCAATGAATTGGGACGTGTTCATCACCTGCGCGGTCACCGGCTCGGGCGTCACCGCCCACAAGAGCCCCCACGTACCCGTCACTCCTGAGCAGATCGCGAACTCGGCCATTGCTGCGGCGAAGGCCGGAGCTGCGGTCGTCCACTGCCATGTGCGCGAGCCAGAGACCGGGCTCGGGAGCCGCAAGACCGAGTACTACGCCGAGGTCGTCGAACGGATTCGCGACGCCGACGTCGACGTCGTCGTCAACCTCACCGCAGGCATGGGTGGCGACCTGGTGCTGGGTGGCGATGAAGCGGTGCTGCCGCTCGACCCCGAGGGCACCGACATGGCCGGCGCCACCGAGCGCCTCGACCACGTCACCACCCTGCTGCCCGAGATCTGCACGCTCGACTGCGGCACGATGAACTTCGCGTCGGGTGGCGACTACGTGATGGTCAACACCCCCAGCGTGCTGCGCAGCATGTCCCGCATCGTCCAGTCGCTGGGCGTGCGCCCCGAGCTGGAGGTGTTCGACTTCGGTCACCTGGTGCAGGTGAAGGAGCTGATCAAGGACGGCCTGCTCGACGACCCGGTGCTGATCCAATTGTGCATGGGCATCGCCTACGGCGCACCCGACGACCCCACGACGTTCACCGCGATGGTGAACGGCCTTCCGAACGACTGCGTCTTCTCGGCGTTCAGCATCTCGCGCATGCAGATCCCGTTCGTCGCCCAGGCCGCACTGGCCGGCGGCAACGTGCGCGTCGGGCTGGAGGACAACCTGTACAACGGCCCCGGCCAGTTGGCGACCAACGAGGCGCTCGTCGCACGCGCCAAGCTGCTGCTCGAGACCATGGGCGCGTCGATCATGAGCCCGCAGGCCGTGCGCGACAAGCTGAAGCTGGTGAAGCGCTGACATGAGCCCCATTCCCGGCTTGCAGACCGTCGGCCTTCTCGGAGGGGGCGTCATCGGCGGCGGCTGGGCCGCCCGTTTCCTGCTCAACGGCGTCGACGTGAAGATGTACGACCCCGACCCCGAAGCTCCGCGCAAGGTCGGTGAGGTCATGGCCAACGCCCGCCGGGCGATGACCAAGTTGTACATGCCGTCGTTGCCGGCGGAGGGCACGCTGACGTACGTCGACACACCCGAGGACGCCGCCACGGGTGTGCAGTTCGTGCAGGAGAGTGCGCCCGAACGGATGGAGCTGAAGCAGATGCTCCTCGGTCGCGCCAGCGCCGTCGCGGGCCCCGAGGTCGTGTTCGGCTCGAGCACGTCGGGTCTACTGCCCAGCGTGATGCAGGAGGGAATGACCCACCCCGAGCGGCTGGTGGTCGGCCATCCGTTCAACCCGGTGTACCTCATGCCCCTCGTCGAGATCTGCGGTGGCAGCCTCAC
>JANOET010000399.1:0-5838 GCA_031413415.1 Acidimicrobiaceae bacterium | reverse complement strand
GTCCTCCCCCGCCGCCACCTTCTCGCGCACGAGCACGTCGATCTCGAGCGGAGTCAGGTGGTGCGTGTCGATGCCACCGACCACGATCTCGCGACCCTGCCGAGCCTCGGGTGGGAAGTTGCATTCGAAGGTGACGCCGAGCAGGTCGTCGGCGAGGCCGAGCTGGAACACGATCTCGGTGGTGGAGGGCAACAGTGAGACGATTCGCACAGGCAGGACGGTACCGCCCCGACGAGCGCCGATCGGTACCCTCGACCCATGAACGTCATCGATGCCGTGAACACGCGCATGTCCGTCCGCCAGTTCACCCCCGAGCCCGTCAGCCACGAGCTGCTCCGCAGTCTGGTGAACGACGCCGCCCGCGCCCCGAGTGGCGGCAACGTGCAGCCGTGGCGAATCTACGGCGTCGACGGCGAGTCGATGACGGCCCTGCGCGCCCACCTCGCCACGCAGCCACCCATCGACGAGCTCGAATACGACATCTACCCCAAAGGCCTCACCGAGCCGTACCGCACCAACCGATTCACGTGCGGCGAGATGATGTACGCCACTCTCGGCATCGCCCGCGAGGACAAGGACGGCCGCCGCCGCCAGTTCGCCCACAACGACGATTTCTTCGGCGCTCCGGCCGCCATCTTCTGCTACGTCGACCGGCAGATGGGCCCGCCGCAGTGGAGCGACCTGGGGATGTACCTGCAGACGTTCATGCTGCTCGCGGTCGAGCGCGGTCTGGGTACGTGCGCACAGGAGTATTGGAGCGTGCGCCACAGGGCCGTCACCTCGTTCGTGGGGGCACCGGAGAACGAAATGATGTTCTGCGGAGTGGCGGTCGGCCACCCCGACCCGACAGCGCCGATCAACACCCTCACGACCGAGCGCATGCCGCTCGAGGACTTCGCCACGTTCCTCTGACGCGGCGCGCCCCGTCCTCCTGAGTGCGCGGCGCGTTCACCAGGAACTTGAGTTCGCGCCGGTGTGCTCAGGCGTCGAGGGCGCGGAGTTCGGGCTCGGGGTCGTGCAGCAGTTCGACGGTCGCGTCGATGCGCAGGGTGGCTCGCTCGGTGGTGTCGAACGGCTCCCACGACGGGGCACCCTTGACCGAGAACGATGAGATCTCGTCGGCGAATCGAGTGGCGATGGACTGCCGCTCGGGACCGTCACCCAGGAACATCCCGATGCCCGGCAAGTGGAGGTTGTCGAACGCGAACGGGACGTCCATCGCATGCGCCGAGCCGAGGATGCCACCGAACGCGGGCGATGCCCACGTGAACCAGTACATCCATGTCGCGTTGCCGGCAGCGGCACGTGCCTCGGCAAGCCGCTGCGCCGGGCGGCGGAACACGTGGTCGGTCTGCGCGGCGGCAATGAGCCGCAACGGTGAGGCACCAGGACGGGCTGCCTCGTAGGCAGCCAGGGCCTCGTCGGCGCGCGGGCCGAACTGTTGCTGGGCGTGATCGTGCCACTTGGCTTCGTCGGCGGTCGAGTAGGCCGGGTCGAACGCGAGGAACAGCAGGTTCTCGTCGCGGTTCGTACCGATGCTGAGCGGGACGGGGTTGGCCGCCGCCGCGTCGAGCAGGTCGACCGGAAGGCCCAAACCGCCCGCAGCCGGCGCGAACATCTCGTAGCCGGTACTGGGCATGGCCATCACCGCGGCCTGTGCCTCGAGCACCTTCTCGAGCGGCAGCGTGCGGGCCCCGTCGACATCGGCGACGCCGGCCTTCTGGAAGAACGCCTCGGCCCACGACGTGGCCTGCTCGCGCGAGCGCAACTGGTTGATCGACGCGCTCATCGCCCACGCCTTGTGGAACAGCCCCTGCGCCGCAGGCGCCGCGAGCAGCGACACGACAGCCGAGCCGCCTGCGGACTCGCCGAAGATGGTGACGTTGCCGGAGTCACCGCCGAAGTCGGCGATGTGATCGCGCACCCACTCGAGTGCGCAGATCTGGTCCAGCGTGCCCCAGTTGCCGTCGCCCAGGAAGCCGAGCGCGCCGAGGCGGTAGTTGATGGTGACCACCACGTGCCCGCGTCCCGCGAATCGAGCGCCGTCGTACCACGGCACCGAACCACCACCGTTCACATAGGCACCACCGTGAATCCAGAACAACACCGGCAGCTTCGAGTGGGCGTCGGCACCTTCCGGGGCGAACACGTTGAGGTACAGGCAATCCTCGCTCATCGAGTCGGCGGTGACACCCGACAACCGCTCCAACAGCCCCGGCACCTGGGGGCTGAGCGGACCTGCGGCATCGAACGGGCCAGCGGTCGGGTCGAACGCCAACAGGGTGGGAGCTTCGAACCGCATTGCCGTCGCGTAGCGGATGCCGAGGTGTCGCACGATGCCGGGAGCAGCCTGATCAGTCATGTGAGGAACACTAAGTGGGTCGACCGCCAGAAGTCGCCGCGGGCAGCCGAACTCGAGGTCGTTCGACGCGTGTGCGGGGACCACACCGCGGCAACGTACCGCGAGTCACCGCGGGCGGATGGTGAAAGGCGCGCCGCCGATGGGTCGATTGACGACGATGCCGGTGGGGTCGGGAATGACGTCCGCTGTCGGTGTCAGGTCGAGCCGTTGGGCGAAGCGGGCGATCATCACGACGAGTTCCATCTGTGCGAGTGCGTAGCCGAGGCACATGTGTGGTCCGCGACCGAACGGGATCCACGCTCGATCGGCAGCGGCCTTTTGTTCGTCGGTGAGGCTCAGGTATCGGTCCGGGTCGAACGTGAGGGGGTCTGTCCACGTGCCCGGGTCTCGGCCGGCGAGGTACGGGGACCAGACGATCAGCGTTCCCTTCTTGATGACGTGGTCGCCGAGGCGAATGTCGCGAGCCGCGACGCGAGCCCCGATGAGTCCGGCGGGGTGGAGCCGGAGTGATTCGTGGACCACACGGTGGGCGTACTCCAGTTGCTGGAACGTTGTTTCGTCGAGGCGCTGGTGGGCGCTGCCGTCGAGCCCCATGATCCGATCGGCCTCGGCGCGAAGCTGCGACCAGACGCCGGGTTCGAGCGCAGCGCACCACACCAACCATGCGAATGTCGATGCCGTGGTGTCGTAGCCGGCGCCGATGAGCGTGTCGACCTGATCGCGAATCTCTGCATCGGTGAGGGTGCCGTCGTTGGCGATGACGTCGAGGATGTCGAATGGGTCGCCGGAGGGATCGGCCCGGCGCTTCGCGGTTTCTTCGTCGATGATCCGGTCGATCTTGCGACGATCGGCGCGGACCCTCGATCGAGAGGTGAAGGGAACCGGGTGCGGGAGCTGATTGATGCCGGGAGCCTCGATGAAGGCCTGGGCGCGCTGGAAGAGTTCGCTGAACTCATCGACGCGCCTGGCGAGTCGCTCACCGAAGAACGCGTGGAGTGTGACGCCGAGGATCAGGTCCCGGCCCACTGGGTAGAGGTCGATCGGGCGTTCCGCCGGTTGATCGGCGAGTTGCTCGACAACCTGGTCGATGGTGGCGTCGGTGCGCTCGAGGATCATCGGAATCCAACTGTTGAGCCGTGGGCGAGTGAACGCGCGCTGCACCGCACCGCGTCGCCGTCGATGGTCCGCGCCGTCGGACACGATCATCGAATGCTTCCCGACGACGAAGCGGACACCGATCACGTTGAACTTGTGGCTCCAACGGAACGCGTCGGCCTTCATCGAGAACATTTCCTGCGCCAGCGCCGGGTCGCCGACCACGACAATTCGGACTCCCGGACATCCAAGACTGCAGATCGAGCCATGGGTGGCATTCAGTTCGTCGAGTGAAGAGGCGGGGTCGGTGAACAGGTGGCGGAAGCTGCGTAGGTTGGCGCGTCCCCGTGGACCGGGGATCGCCGTGACGCCGGAGTTCGATTCGCGCCGAACGCCGGAGTGCTGGAGCGCCGGGGGCTCGGTCACTGGGCCGACGCTCCGGTGCGTACGGCCCGCACGAGCAGCAACATCCCCAGCACGGATCCGGCGGCTGCGACGCAGACACCGAGGCCTGCAGCCGCCGGGTAGTCGCCATAGCTGTTCTGGCGGCCGATCTCCGCGTTGATGGCTGCCACAGTGGCCACGATTCCGGCGACGTGTCCGGCTGCCACCGTTGCCAGCGCCGGCCGCACGGCGGCCGGTGCGGCGACTGCCAACACGGCGAGGCTCGTCGCGAGCAGTGTCATCCACAGTGGGCCTGCCCAGGCCACCAACGTGCTCGCCACTGCGATCAGCCCCACCCCGAGCCCGCACCGACGCAGGCCCACCCGATCGGTGGCCTGGGTGCACGACGCAGCCGCGGCGAGGGTGAGCACCGCCGCGAGCAGCAGCGCGATCGAGAACAGCGCGTAGGGCAGCCCCTCTCCGCTGTCGCCCTTCGCGACGTCCCACATCCCGAAGATCCCCACGCCCAGCCAGCCAAGCCCGGCTGCGTAGGCGAGCGGCCCGACGAGACCGAGATCAAGTCTGGTGTGAGCGCTGCGAGCGTGGGGGGCGTGGGTTCCGGTCGAGCTGTTCATCGTGGTCTCCAGTCATGTCCGACTGCGATCCCTTCGCGTGCCGGTCCGTCATCGAGACAGACGAGCATCGAGCGTGCGGCGGGTGACATCGATCGCGGATTCAACGCAGAGCTCGTCTGAACAGGTCGCGGGCCGCGTCGTCGAACCGCGGGTGTGTCGGATCGACCACGATCGTCGCGTTCGAAGGATGCAGGGTGCACGTGACCCAGTAGTCGTGGTTGGCGCGGGTTCGATAGGCGACCGCTCCGAGGGCGACCACCACGCCGAACACCGCCAGCGCGACGGTGCGGGTTGCGACACCGATCGCCAGGAAGGTGACGCCGGCCGCCAGCGTGGACAACGCGGCCAGGTTGCGTACGCGCCACATCTTCCAGACCCGAACGCTGATCGGCAACGCGACAGTGCAACGTTCGTGACCGGGCAGGCGGCCCACGACGCTCGCGAATCCTGGTACGCCGAGCAGCCAGCGAGTGCCACCGAACTGTGTTGCGGTCAACCGAACCGCGGCCTCGGTGTCGAGCCCGGACAACACACAACAGTCCGGGAAGACCCCGGCGATCTGATCAGCGACCAGCAGAACCGACCTCCTGGAACGCCCACTCGCGGACGAGGGCGCGCCAACTCGGATCACGGGCTCGATGGCGGGGTGGGCATCACCCCGGCCTGTCGGAGGCCGGCGAGATTGTCGACGACGCCGCGCTGATGAACCACCTGTCCCGAGGCGTTGAACGTGAGGAACAGCATCTCGTCGAACTCGAGCCACCTACCGGTGGGTGGGAGCGGCCCCCAGTTGCCGAGCGCCTTGTTCTCCGCGATGCCCATCTCGCCTCCGATCACGTGCCAGCCTCCTCCCATCTGGCACAGATGACAAGGTTCGGCAACGATCTCCAGCAGCGTCGGACGGGGACTCGCTGCACCCTCCCGATTCAGTCGGTGGCCATGGGATCTGCCCGCACCCGCGCCCTCGTTCGGCGGGCATCGATGCGATCGTGCTCTGCGAGGCGGTGGCCGACGGACCGCATGAGTTCGTCTGCTCGGGCGAGCAGATCGAGCGCGGTGGTGAGGTCACCAGCGCGGGACTCGATGCCGGCGAGTGCATCGAGTGCGAGTACTTGCACCGCGCTGTCCCCATCGGTTCGTGCTGCCTCGAGGATCGTGGTGAGTCGTTGAGCAGCATCAGGGATGTCGTCATCGGCGTCCATCGCCGCAAGGAGACACTGGGCGAGGGCCGCTTCCGCGCCGCCGCCGGAGGCTCTGAACCATTCGTCGGCGGTTGACAGGGCAATCCGGGCGGGCTCGACATCGCCGAGTCCGTGGAGCAGCGTTCCGAGTCGCACGCGTGTGAAGGCGGCGATGCGCATC
>JANOET010000398.1:0-2798 GCA_031413415.1 Acidimicrobiaceae bacterium | reverse complement strand
GGGCTGACGAACCTCCCGGCAGACATATCTGAAGTGACCTTCGAGGCTTCGCTCTACATCGACGGGTTGATTGACGTCCGACGACATCTTCGCGACTGCGTAGACCATCTAGAGGTCGCCGCCGAAGTCATAGTGTCTGCGTTTCCAACCTGAGCCGCGCTGTCAGTCGGCAGCCAACGTCTCGGCTGCACCACCCCGGGGCTGACTTTCTCGGTCCTGCCTGCCGGGCGCACCTGCGACGCATCGTAGAGCGGCCTTCATCGCCGACAGTTGAATTCAACTGAGCGCAGCGGCGTTCACCATGGGTGATATCGATTGCCGGTCGAAGCGAAATACCTGCGTCGCCTGACTACCTTGCGTCGGTTTGCGTCGGAGCTGATTCCGCGTAGTTCCTGCTCAGGCTAGACGGACGTCACTTCGGTTGAAGTAAACAGCGCCCGCTAGCGCTGACATGCGATGACGCGCTAGGGCGGCATATTCACACCGTAGAGGTCACAAGTTCGAGCCTTGTATCGCCCACCAAAACCCCCAGCTAGCTGGGGGGTGTTGTCGTTTGCGAGCGACCCCACGCGACGGCGGACGTCCTTGGCGATGGCGGACTCGCGGCCACCTCGTGAACGCCTCCCATGGACAGAGCAATGGCAACCACGGATAATTGTGACGGTGGGAAAGGTTGTGCTTGCGCTGATGTCGACGTCCGTATTGGTCGTGTTCGCGGCATGTTCCAGCGACGACAGCGCTTCCATATCAACTGTTGGAACGTCGACCGAGTCAGCGTCCACGACGACGGCGCATGCAGTCGCGCCGACGCTAACGACGTTGTCGACATCCACGTCCGGTGCTGCTGCCCCGGTCCAGACAAAGACGATCGAGCCCTCAGCGAAGATCGAGCTCGTCAACCCCGACTGGCTTGCCGCCGACGAACAGTACGTGTACACCCGGCTCGACTCGAGCGAGGTCGTGCGCTTGAATCCGGCAACCGGCGAAGTCCTCGGGATCACCGATGTCGGCGGCCTCCCCTGCCGCGGGCTCGGGGCGGCGTACGGGGCGGTGTGGTCGTGTGTGGCTCAAGGCGACGAACCCGAATCGATCGTCCGCATCGATCCGGCGACAGACCAGGTGATCGCAACGATCGAGCTGGGGAAGTCGACCTTCCAAGGCAGTTTGGTCGGCGGTTTCGATCGGGTGTGGGTGCTCGTCGCTGACGGCTCGCTGCTCGTGGGTATCGACCCGATCACGAATGCCATCGACGAACCAATCGATCTGGGAGTGATCGGCTACGAGCTGGCCGTCGGCTCGGATGCAGTGTGGGTTATCAGCAATCGTGATCATGCCGTGGTTCGTGTCGATCCCACCAGCCGCACGGTGACCGACCGAATCGACGTGACCGAGCCGGTCGCCATCGATGCGAGCGCTGCCGTATGGGTAGGTACGGCCGACTCGACGGTGCGGATCGACCCGACGTCGCTCGGCGTGACCGAGTTGCCGATTCCGGTGGGCTACGGCGGCACTGTCGAGGTGCACGAAGGCGACGTGTGGATTCGCAGCGCCGCAAGGTTCGTGGAGCGCATCGATGCGGCCACCGGCGAGGTCGTCGAGCAGTTCGACGCGGGCGTCGCCAGTGGCGGAGATTTGATGATCGCCTTTGATGCAGTCTGGGCAACAGCGTTCGACGACTACCTCCTGGTCCGCCAACCGCTCTGAGCGCCTCGCGGCAGGTCTGCGTGTCCGGCCCGAAACGGAGGGTTTCCGTGACGGCAGGTGTCAGGGAAACCCTCCGTCTCGCAGGTAGTGCCGAATGCCCGCTCAGGGCGCCGGGCGCAAGTACTCCGAACCTCCGGGGCCAACTCGCGTCTGGCCGGGGGCTTTCTCGTCGTCGGCCCGTTCAGCTACCGAGCTGGCCGAGCGGGAACCCGCCCTCGACGATGGTGGAAGCCAGCGCGGAGAGGCCGATGCGATGCTGGGCAGCGTGGCGGCGCAGTAGTTCGTTCGCCGCGGGGATGGAGAGGCCGAGCTCGGCGGAGACGATGCCCTTGGCGGTCTCGACCACCATACGGGTCTGCAGCACGTGGCGCATCTGTCCCAGGTCGCCATCCTGTTCACGCGTCGCCTCGAAGGTGAGGATCGAGAGCGTGGCGATGTCGGCGAGGGCCTGTGCCTGTCGAGACTCCTCCTCGCGCATCGACCCCGGCGAACAGCGGAACAGGTTCAGCGCGCCCAACACCTTGCCACGTTGGCGCATCGGGAACGCCGACACCGCCATGAAACCGGCCTGGATGGCGTAGGGGGCGAACAGCGGCCATCGTCCAACGGTCTCGCGGAGATCGTTGCTGACGACGGGCAGACCAGTCATCGACGCCTCGAGGCAAGGGCCCTGGTCGTTCTGGATCTGGAACAGTTCGGTGAGATGGGTTTCGTCACTCGTCGACGCGAGAAGGTGAAGGAAGCCGTGCGGGTCACGGGTGAGGACGCCGGCTTCGTCGGCGTCGAACAGCGCCACGGATCGATCGGCGAGCAGTTGCAGGGCGTCGATGATGTCGAACTCGTCGGTCAGCGTCTCGGCCAATTGGATGATGGTGTCGGCGAACATCTCGGACTCGTTCACTTCGCACCTCCGCGGTCGTCCTGCAGCATCAGGCGTCCGTCGATGACCTGGCGGGCGGCGACGAACATGCGTGTGTCGGTGGCGAAGGAGTAGGCGCGGAGCCGGGCGAGCGCCTCTGCCGGTTCGATCTTGAGTTGCTGCGAGATCATGCCGGTCGCCTGGTACACCTCGGCACGGTACTCGTCGTGGTTGG
>JANOET010000397.1:0-2744 GCA_031413415.1 Acidimicrobiaceae bacterium | reverse complement strand
GGACGACATCCCCTTGCTGCACGAGTGGGATCGCGACCCCGACGTCACCGCGTCGTCGGGCGACGACGACGAGTTCGACTGGGAGTACGAGGTTCCCCGCTCGGTGCGGTGGAGAGAACTCCTGATCGCCGAGTCGGGCGGCGAGCCGGTTGGCTTCCTCCAGCTCATCGACGCAGCCGAGGAGGAGACGCACTATTGGGGCGACGTCGAGCCCAACCTCTGGGCGATCGACATCTGGATCGGCAGCGCACGCCACCGGGGGAAAGGCATCGGCGCCGAGATGATGCGCCAGGCGCTCGAACGGTGTTTCGCCAGACCGGAGGTGACGGCGGTGCTCATCGACCCGCTGCGCCGCAACGAACGTGCCGTGCGGTTCTACGAACGGCTCGGCTTCCGCCATCTCGGCACACGGTGGTTCGACGACGACGAGTGTTCCGTGATGCGAATCGACCGAGGACTACGTTGACCACATGGCGGCGGAGCAGCTCACCGGAGTCGCTGCGGTAGAGGCGTACCTCGACACGGTGCCCGAGCCACAACGTTCGACCCTGCGGGTCGTGCGATCGCATCTGCGCAAGGTGCTCCCGGGTGCCGACGAGGGCATCAAGTACAACATGCCCTCGTTCATCATCAACGGTGAGGGTGTCGCCGCGTACGACGGGTTCAAGCACCACTGCTCGTACTTCCCGTTCAGTGGCAGCGTGCTCGCCGCCACGGGACCGGTGAAGGGCGGCACCATCGCGACGACGGGCACGCTGCAGTTCCCCGTCGATGCGCCGCTGCCGATCACCACGGTCCGCGCCCTGGTGAAGGCCCGCCTCGCGCAGATGTCGAAGCCCGCCAACGGGAAGCGGTACGACTACTACGACGACGGCACGGTGAAGGCGGTCGGCGGGGTCAAGGACGGCCGATTGAACGGCAACTGGCAGTGGTTCCGCCAGGACGGGACGCTGATGCGAGCGGGCAGGTTCAAGCTCGGCGAGCAGGTCGGAACTTGGGAGACCTGGGACCGAGACGGTCGTCTGACGAAGACGACGGTGTTCTGATCAGTCGCTGTTGCGCCACGACATGGGATCGAGGCCCAGTTCGGCGAAGCGCTTCACGATCCACACCGGCACCTCGAGCGGCTCGCCGGCCAGGACGCTGCGTAACTGATCGCCGTCCTCTGCCCAGATGTGGCAGGTGTTCACGTTCATCGCCATCGCCTGCCTGCGTTCCTCGGGCGACGAGAAGTCGGGGCCGCCTGCCTTGCCAGTGTTGCCCTTGCGGGCGGCATCCACCCGGAACGACCACAGCGACTGGACGGCCACGGGCGCCATGGCCTGCAGGAGCGCGGTCGTGTGGGTGCAGCCACGTGGGCCGCCGAACAGTTCTCGCACCTTGTGCGTGAAGCCGCGGGCGATCGAGAGTCCGATGAGGTGTTGGTAGTGGTCCTCGATGCGCGGGCAGGCCGCGTGCGGATGCGTCTCGAGTGCAGCATTGGCGTCGATGATCTCGAGCGACGGCACCGAGACGGTGAGGTCGACGATCATGTGGTGCACGGTGAGCGGCTCGGGGTCGGTGGGCACGTAGAGGCCCGGGGGCTTCTGGTCGCGCACGGCACCACGCAGCACGAGCGTCGTCGCGTCCTTGCGGTACGCACGCACGACATAGGCGCGTTCATGGACGAGGTCTTCCAGGGGATCGACGCCATCAGGGTGAGGGACGATGTCGTCGAAGTACGCCTGCATGTCAGCCCTGTTCGAGCGCCTGGAGCAGCGTGTTCCAACCGAGGATGGCGCACTTGATGCGCACTGGGAACTTCACGACACCCTGCAGGGCCTCGAGGTCGCCGAGCTTCACTGCGGGGTCGGGCTCGATGGGGTTGCCGTTCTCGTCCGGGATGCTCATCAGACCCTTGAAGCGGCGGACGAGCGCGCGCACCTCGTCGACCGGTTTGCCCTTGATGGCTTGGCTCATCATGCTGGCCGAGCTCTGCGAGATGCTGCAGCCCTGACCGCCGACCTTGACGTCGGTGATGATGCCGTCGTCGACCTGCAGGTAGACCGAGATCTCGTCACCGCACAACGGGTTGTGTCCGACCGCGTGCGAGGCAGGCGGCGCCAACTCGCCACGGTTGCGAGGGTTCCGGTGGTGATCGAGGATGATCTCGCGGTACAGGTCTTCCAAGCCGGGCATGTGAGGCTCCTCTCAGGACCCGAAGATATCCGTTGCGCCGTCGAGCGCGTCGGCCAATACGTCGACGTCGTCGGTGTCGTTGTAGAGGTAGAAGCTCGCGCGCGCCGTGGCGTGCACGCCGAGCAGCCGCATCAGCGGCTTCGCGCAGTGATGGCCGGCGCGCACGCACACGTTGCGCTGGTCGAGCACCTGGCTGAGGTCGTGCGGGTGGATGTCGCGGAACGCGAAGCTGAAGGTCGCGCCGCGCACCTCCACGTTCGACGGGCCGTGGAGGGTGATGTCGTCGCCGAACCGTTCGGCGAGCGTGGCCATCGCGTACTGGGCGATGTCGATCTCGTGTTGCCGGATGTTCGCCATGCCGATGTCGTTCAGGAAGTCGATCGCCGCGCCCAGGCCCACCGCCTCGGTGATGGGCGGGGTGCCGGCCTCGAACTTCGCGGGGAGCGGGGCGTAGGTGGTTTGATCGAACCGGACGGATTCGATCATGTCGCCGCCGCCCTGGTAGGGGGGCATGGCGTCGAGAAGGTCGCGCTTTCCGTAGAGAACGCCGATGCCGGTGGGCCCGT
>JANOET010000396.1:0-3473 GCA_031413415.1 Acidimicrobiaceae bacterium | reverse complement strand
CTGCGATCAGAGTGCGCAGCGAGTCGGGCAGCTCACGGTCGCCGCCCGCCTCGGTGAGCGCGACGAGCTCGATGAGGACCAGTGGGTTGCCACCGCTTCGGTCGTACAGCTCGAGCAGGGTGGCCTCGGCGGGGTCGTCGTCGCTGAGCAGTTCGAGGGCGAGCGCGTCGGTCTCGTCGCGCGTGAGTGGTTGCAGGTTCAGCGAGAGCACTGTGGTGCGGTCGCTGCGGGGCGGCCACGACAGGTCGCCTCCGGGGCGCATCGCGGTGATGAGGACGAACGGCAGGCGTCGCAGCGAGGTGACCAGCGAATCGAGGAGCTCGAGCAGCACCGGGTCGGCCCAGTGCAGGTCGTCGATGCTGAGCACGATCGGCGCCTCGTGCGCCTTCGCTGCGAGCACCTGTGCGACCGCGTGGTGAACGGTGCTCCGCGCGCTTGCGGGATCGAGCTTGTCGATCGACGACGGTTGGCCGAGAAGGTGGAGGAAGACGTCGGCCAGGTGTTCGGCCTCGATGCCGTCGAGCGTAGGGAACATCGTCGTCGCACGATCGATGGCCAGACGCCCCAGCGTGTCGCCGTCGAGTCCGGTGTCGATGTCCAGGTGATCGGTGAGCGCATGGGCGATGGGCCACCACACGTTCGACTCTCCGTAGGGAACGCAGGCACCCTCGAGCACCGTCACCTCACCGGCCGAGCGCAGACGGGCGATCCCTTCGTCGACGAGGCGGCTCTTGCCCACCCCGCTGTCGCCGACGATGTTCAGCACGAGACCGCGATCGTGCTGCGCAGTGAGGTCGAGCCCGGCGCGGGCGATGGCCAACTCGTCGGCGCGTCCGACGAAACCGATGTCCTTGCGGCGCCGCTGGCGCCCCCCGGGCGGTGCGGTGGCGGCCAGCGCGAGCCAGGCCTGGATGGTCTGTTCGCGACCCTTGGCTTGCAGGTCTCCGCCGCTCTCGTACCGGAACGTGTGTGCGGTGAGCGCATGGGTGGTCTCGCCGACCAGCACCCCACCTGACGGTGCTGCGGCCTGCAGCCGCGAGGCGAGGTTCACGACGTCGCCCATGGCGGTGTAGTCGGTTCCGGCGAGTGTGCCGACGAGTACTTCGCCCGTGTTGATGCCGACTCGCATGCGCAGTTCGTCGATGCGTGCCAAGCCGCTCGCGGCGATGTGGGCCGACAGCGTCTCCTGCATCCGCAGACCGGCGCGTACGGCTCGCTCGGGGTCGTCCTCGTGGGCGACGGGCGCGCCGAAGAGGACGAGCATGCCGTCACCGAGGATCTTGTCGACCCGGCCTCCGAACTCGGCGACGACCTCGACCATCTGCTCGAAACATCCGTCGACGAGTCGCTTCACCTGCTCGGGGTCCATGTGCTCGGCGAGCGAGGTGAAGCCCACCAGGTCGGCGAACAGGATGGTGACGATGCGGCGTTCTTCGGCCTGGGACTGCACCAACTCTTGCAACTGGCCGCACGACGGGCAGAAACGTGCCCCGACCGGGACCGGGTTGCCACAGTTCGAGCAGAGCATCAACCTCGGAGCGTAGGCGACATCCGACCTGGGTAGGACGACGTTTCCTCCCCGTGCCATTAGCGTTGCAGTCGATGGAGATGCGGCGCCCGATCCACTGGTTGCGCGCCCACCCGTTCGCCGCCGATGCGCTGCTCGCCGTGGTCATCGCGGCCGTGGCGCTGTCGTTCCACCTGACCGAGCGTGCGCCCGAGTATCACGAACCGAGTGTGTGGGGTGTCCTGCTCACGCTGGGTGCGACGCTTCCCGTTGCGTGGCGGCGGCGCTCACCGGTCATCGTGCTGGCGGTGGTGCTCGGCTTCCAGATGGTCGCCGAGGGCTTCAACTACACCGGCTCCGGCTGGTCGGGCGTGATCATCGCGGTCTACACAGTCGGCTCGGTGCTCGGCGGGGCGATGCTGTGGCGTGTGGCCGCCGTGACGTTGCCCGTCACCCTGGCGTTCATCGTGTGGGGGGTGGTCCGCGGCGATGCGCCCTGGCAGGCCATCATCTCGGCCCCGGTGATGTTCGTCGGCGCGATGGTGCTGGGCGACAACATGCGTCGTCGGCGTGAGCATGTGGCCGAGTTGGCCGAGCGCGCCGAGCGCGCAGAGCGCGAGCGCGAACTGCTGGCACACCAGCGTGTCCGCGACGAACGCACCCGCATCGCCCGCGAGTTGCACGACGTCGTCGCACACAGCGTGAGCCTGATGGTCATCCAGACCGCCGCCGCGCGGCGGCAACTGACGGTCGACACGCAGAAGGCCGACGCCGCGCTGGCCACGGTCGAGGACACCGGCCGGACCGCGATGAACGAGATGCGACGCGTTCTCGGTGTGCTGCGCGATGAGGAGGGTGTCCAGGCGCGGTCGCCGCAGCCGTCGCTGAGCGACCTTTCCGCCCTGCTCTCCACGGCGGCCGACCTCCCGGTGACGGTGCACTCCGCCGGCGATCTCGTCGGTCTGCCCCCCGGCATCGAGGTGAGTGCATATCGGATCGTCCAGGAAGCGCTCACCAACGTACGCCGGCATGCCGGCCCGGTGCGTCAGGTCGACGTGTCGGTCGCCCGCCAGGCCGCGCAACTGGTGATCGAGGTCAGCGACGATGGCCGCGGCGCCAGCGTCTCGCCGTCGTTGAACGGCTTCGGTCTGGTGGGAATGAGCGAGCGCGTTGCCGCCTACGACGGCGAACTGCTCGCCGGGCCGCGCCAGGGCGGCGGCTGGCGAGTGCGGGCCACGTTCCCCGTGAGGGTGCCATGATCCGCGTTGCGCTGGTCGACGATCAGGCGATGGTCCGTGCGGGTTTCCGCATGATCCTCGAGACCGAGGCCGACATCACGGTCGTCGGTGAGGCGGGCGACGGCAGAGAGGCCATCGAGTTGGTCGAGCGCAGCTCGCCCGACGTGGTGCTGATGGACGTGCGCATGCCGCAGATGGACGGAATCGAGGCCACGCGCCGTATCGCTGCATCGGCCAGCTCGGCCCGTGTGCTGATCCTGACCACCTTCGACCTCGACGACTATGTCTATTCGGCCCTTCGTGCGGGCGCGAGCGGTTTCCTGCTCAAGGATGCGCCGGCCGAACAGCTGGTGAACGCCGTGCGGGTCATCGCGTCGGGTGACGCGCTGCTCGCGCCGTCCGTGACGCGTCTGCTCATCGACGAGGTGTCGCGGCGACCGGCGGTCGATGCGCAGTCTGTCGCCCCGGGGCTGGTAGATCTGACCGATCGCGAGCTGGAGGTGTTGCGCCTCATCGCACGCGGCATGTCCAATGCCGAGATCGCCGACGAGCTGTACCTGGGCGAAGCGACCGTCAAGACCCATGTGGGCCGGGTGCTCACCAAGCTGGATCTCCGAGACCGAGTGCAGGCCGTGGTCGCCGCGTTCGAGAGCGGTCTGGTGACGCAGGGTTCCCAAGATCACTCCGAAGGTTGACCACCATCCTCCCCACTGGGGACGACACACGGC
>JANOET010000395.1:0-4486 GCA_031413415.1 Acidimicrobiaceae bacterium | reverse complement strand
CAGATCATCGCCCAGGCTGCTTCGTTGCGGATCCGTTCCGGGTTGTCGCCGGCGGCGATCAGCAGCTCGGCGGCGGTGTCGATCCCGACGCCGTAGATGCTCACCAGCGCCGGCGCGGCAGCTTTGACGAGTGGTTCGATCTGTGCGTCGAGCGCGGCGAGTTCAGCATCGAGTGCTTGGACTCGGCGGGCGAGGGTGACCGCTGCGGCTTTGGTGGTCTGCACGACCGGATCACCACCAGCACGCGGGCGCAGACGGGCAGCTTCGTCGACCATCCGTGCAGCGTTCAGGCCACGGAACCGTTCCCGAAGCTCTTCGGGCGCAGTGAAGGTCAGGTGCCGTAGTTGGACGATCGTGCGGATCCGCGCCGACCTCGCGGAGCGCTTCACGACCATCAACGTTCGCAACGCCTCAGCGTTGCCGTCGCCGGTCTTGGCGCGCCCGTGGCAACGACCCGACAGCACCGCACGGGCTGCTTCGATCGCATCGATCTGATCGGACTTGCCGACGCGGCGCCGCCGTTGCCGGTTCGGTCGATCGACTTCGATCACGATCACGCCCTGCGACATGAGATGACGGGCGAGGCCGGCGCCGTATGCGCCAGTGCCTTCGATCCCGACCCGTTCGAGCTCACCGAAGCTGTTCATCCACGCGTGCGCTTGTCGATGTCCCGTCGGTGTTGTCGGGAACGACTCGACACCGAGCAGACCACCGTTCGAGTCGATCACTGCAGCGACATTGATGTCCCGATGCGTGTCGACCCCACCCACAATCGGACGCGCTGAATCTACGATGACCATCGGTCACCCCTTTCTTAGTTGAGGGGCTGGCACGCACGTCCCGTGAAGGAGACCAGTGACCGAGCCGCTGTTCGCGCAGCAACTCGAGTCGCCCTCCGGAACGGGGCGTGTCGACCCCGGATCACACGCTTACGACACCAACGGGCGACCGGTTCCCGATCGAACGTCATTGACATCTGCATTCTCACTGGGCAATACGCGCTACTTCCCCATCGCTGTCACCTGAGCGGGCCGTAGCGGCCCTCTGGCCTGACAGCGCTGCGAATCTGCGTCGCCGAACCGCGCCCTAACTGCCGATCTGCTCGCTGGACAAGCCCGGCCACTTCGGGCACTCGGCGCTGCCGGGGCAAGGTCGCTTGCTTTTGAAGCGAGGGCACTCGGCTCACGCCGCGAAGGTCGAACTGGGCATGCTGAAGCGACCGTTTCGGTCGTTCTGACCTGCCCAGTTCCGTAGACCGCGTCTGCCGCCTCGGAGCGGCGCGCAGGGTTGCCGATCTGCTCGCCCTGCGGATGCACTTCGCTCCTGCTGATGGGTGCGGGTTGACTAGCCGGGCCTGAGCGGGCAAAGTGCGCGATCTCGGCGGAATAGTTGTGAACGCAATGGTGTTGGAGCTGCCATGAGCACGATCACCGTTCAGAAAGCCGACGACCGCTTCCTCACCGACGTCGGCTGGCTGCACTCTCGCCACAACTTCAACTTCGGACCGCACTACTCGCCGGCTCACGATGGGCATGGCCTGCTGCTGGTGAGCAACGACGACGTCGTCGCCGCCGGACAGGGTTTCGGCACCCACGGTCATCGCGACATGGAGATCGTCACCTGGGTGTTGTCGGGCCGGCTCGAGCACCAGGACAGCGAGGGGAACAACGGTGTCCTCTACCCCGGCCTCGCACAACGAATGAGCGCGGGTCGCGGCATTCGGCACAGCGAGATGAACGCCAGCCCCGACGAGCCGGTGCACTTCGTGCAGATGTGGGTCCTGCCCGACACCGCAGGCATCCAACCCGGCTACGAGCAACGCGACCTCAACGCCGATCTCGCCAAAGGCGGCCTCGTCCCGCTCGCCAGCGGGCAGGGTCACTCGGGGGCCATCCACATCCATCAGAAGGGCGCGGTGCTGTGGGGCGGGCGTCTGCAGGCCAGCGAGTCGGTGCAGGTGCCGACGGCCGAACACGTCCACGTCTTCGTCGCCCTCGGCAGCGGCGCGCTCGAACAAACCGGCGATCTGGAACAGGGCGATGCCGTTCGCGTCACGGGTTCTGCGCCCCTGACGTTCACTGCAGGCTCGGAAGGTGCTGAACTGTTGGTATGGGCCACGGAGTAGACGCAGACCGACGCAACGAACTGAACGTCCGGCGGGAGGAACTCGCTGCGCAGTACATCAAGCCGCGTGACACCCGCCCTGCCTCGTCGGCACGCGGTGTGCACCACGCCGCTCACATCTGCAGCGACGTCGAGCGCACCGTGCGGTTCTACGACGGCATCCTCGGCTTCCCGGTCATCGAGATGTTCGAGAACCGCGACTACGAAGGCTCGACGCACTTCTTCTTCGACATCGGCCACGGCAACTGCCTCGCCTACTTCGACCTGCCCGGCCTCGACCTCGGCGAGTACCAGGAAGTGCTCGGCGGTCATCATCACCTCGCCATCTCGATGGAGCGCAGCGAGTGGGAGGCAGCGAAGGCCCGGCTCGAGGCCGCCGGCATCGAGCATGGTCACGTCGACGGTTCGTCGCTCTACTTCCGCGGCCCCGACGGCGAGCGCCTCGAGCTGATCAGCGACCCCCTCGGCGAGATGTACGGCAAGTCCGTCGGCTGACCCACCCCCGTTCGGCCCGAACTCGGGTGCTGCGGGACCGATCAGACCTACGATCGGCGAATGGAGTTCCACTTCGCCACCATCTGGGAATCGCTTTCCGACGAGCTCGGCGACCTCACCGCCGTGGTGCACGGTGAACGCAGGTTCACGTGGGCAGAGTTCGACGAACGCTCGGCCAGGGTCGCCGCCGCGTTCTCGGCGGCCGGCCTCGGGCCCGACAGCAAGATCGGCCTGTACCTCTACAACGGCAACGAGTACCTCGAAGCCCACTATGCCGCGTTCAAGATGCGCGGCGTGCCCGTCAACGTCAACTACCGCTACCTCGACGAGGAACTGGTCTATCTGCTCGACAATGCCGACGCCGAAGCGCTGGTGTTCCACTCGTCGTTGGGTGACCGTGTCCATCGCATCCGCGAGCGCCTGCCGAAACTGAAGCTGCTCATCGAGGTCGACGATGGTGGAACCGGCCAGGTGGCGGTCGCCCGTCGCTACGACGAGGTGATCGCCAGCCACGAGCCGATGGAGCGCATCACCCGCGCCGAGTCCGACATCTACATGCTCTACACCGGTGGCACCACCGGCATGCCGAAGGGTGTCATGTACGCGATGGGCGACATCACTCGGGCGTTCACCCAGCTCGGCTTCCCGCTCATCGGATTGGCCCCGCCCGACGAACCCGCCGAGATCGCCTCGATGGTGAAGGACACCGTCAACGCGGGCAACCGCATCGTCAGCATGCCGTGCGCACCACTCATGCACGGCACCGGTGTGTGGCTGGGCGCGATGATCCCCCAGCTCGCCGGCGCCGAGATCGTCACGCTGCAAAGCCGTTCGCTCGACGCCGACGAGATCCTCTCCACTGTGCAACGCGAGGGCATCACCAACATGACCATCGTCGGCGACGCGTTCTCGAAGCCCCTCATCGCCGCGATCGACGCAAGCATCGCGAACGGCACGCCGTACGACACCTCGAGCCTGAAGTTGATCATCTCGTCGGGAGTCATGTGGACCGCCGAAGTGAAGGAGGCGCTGCTCGACCGCGTCGAGCAGGCGATCCTGCTCGACGCCATCGGCTCGTCCGAAGGGTCGATGGGCAACAGCATCACGATGAAGGGCCTACCACCGAGCACGGCCAAGTTCACTCGCAACCCCACCACGAAAGTGTTCACCGAGGACGACCGCGAGGTGCAGCCCGGCTCCGACGAGGTGGGAATGGTCGCGGCCGGCGGGGCGATGGTCCCCATCGGCTACTTCAAGGACCCCGACAAATCGGCGCGTACCTTCCGGTCCATCGACGGCGTGCGCTACTCGTTCCCCGGCGACATGGCCCAGGTCGCCGAGGACGGCTCACTCATCCTGCTCGGCCGTGGTAGCCAGGTCATCAACTCGGGCGGCGAGAAGATCTTCCCAGAAGAGGTGGAGGAAGCCGTCAAGCGCGTCGACGGCGTGCTCGACTGCATCGTCATCGGCATCGACGACGACCGCTTCGGCCAAGCCGTCACCGCCATCGCCTCGATCGCCGACGGCGCCGATCCGGCCGAGGCCGACATCATCGCCGGCGTGAAGGGTGACCTCGCCCACTACAAGGCGCCGAAGCGGGTCATCTTCGTCAGTCAGGTCCCCCGAGCCCCCCACGGCAAGGCCGACTACCAGGCGGCCAAGCAGCTCGCCTACGACGCACTGGGTCTCGGCGAGTAGCGCGCGTTCACCGTGGGTTGAGCTTGGATTCGAAGAACTCGAGGACCTGTTCGACGCTGGCGTCGTCGCGCTGTTCGGTGAGCACCGAGTGGTCTCGGGGCGACGAACTGGGCAACTCGACGGCGATGAACGCGTCGCCCAAGAGGTGCCGCAGTGTCTCGAAGCGGGT
>JANOET010000394.1:0-17665 GCA_031413415.1 Acidimicrobiaceae bacterium | reverse complement strand
CCCAGCCCCGCTCGGGCAGGCCGGCACGGTCGGGTTGGCGTGCCGCCACCATCATCGGCCGCTCCACACCGTCGACCGAGTAGCGATCCAGGTCCACCTGCGAGATGCGGGTGCCCTGGGTGCCGGCCAACACCTGCAACGAGTCGGCCATCGTGGACGTGTCGAACAGGGGAGTGCGGTCGACGACGTCGGCGGCGTCTCCCGTCGGCGCGGCCGTCACGCCGTCGGTGACGACCATCGTCGACGTGCCGACCTGGTCCAGGCGATAGGCGGCGCGAGTGGCGTCGAGGTGACGGCCGTACGCGGTCATCTGCCGCTCACCCTTCGCCGGGGCGACCACCACACGGTCCACGGCGAGCGGCAGCAGGACGAGGCCGACCAACTGCACGCCGGCGAGCACGCCTGCCGAGACGACGACGAGGCGCCACCGCCGCACGATGACCGCGTGGACGATCGCGACGACCGTCACCAGCGCGACGGCCGTGCCCACCCACAGCAACGGCGACACGATGTTCAGCTGTGTCCAGCCGGCGCCGACGAATCCGCCGCTGGTGTCGAGGGCGAGCGCAGGGCGTTGCACGACCACGTAGTGCACGGCCTGGGCCAACACGAGCGCGGCCCCGAGCGCCGCCAGATGGACGACCGCCGCACGACGCGAACGGACACCACGGGTGACGCGAAGGGCGCCCGACAGCAGATGCCCGATCACCGAGAGCAGGATGGCGAACGCGAGCAACTGGCGCACGAAGTCGCTGAACGCCTGTCGGAAGGGAAGGCTGAACAGATAGGTGCCCAGATCGCCGCCGACGCCGGGCACGTCGATGCCCAGGTCGCGGCCGTGCAGGAACAACACCCACTGCTGCCAGAGACCGGGAGCGGTTCGGGTGATCTGCCACACGACGTAGAGGCCGATCGTGACGAGCAGCCAGTTCCCGGCCGGACCCATGCGGTCGTGGTACCAGCGGAACCCGCGGTGCTGCGGCCCGAGCGTGCGTCGGCCGGTTCGAATCACCAGCGCGATCGAGCCACCGAGCACGACCGTGGCGATCACGAACGCTCCGGCCGCGAGCTGCAGTTGCGCGACCTTGGTGACGCGCCACACCGGTGCCGTGGTGGTCGCGTCGAACCACCAGCGGTCGAGCAGCAGCCCTGCCGTGGCGGCGAGCACTCGCCAGAGCACGAAGAGCGCGACGACGATGGCGGCGAGCACGCGCTGGCGCCGAGTGCGGCGCTCCAACCATGCGACGATGGGGAAACGCGGGGCAACCGCTCGTTCAGCCACGGTCCACCACGATAGGTGCTGGAGTCAGCGGTCACCCAGCATGCGCCGGGGGCGGGCCGTGAGGAAGCCGGCACCCCACGACAGGTGCATGGTGGCGAGTGCGGTCGCGATGCGGGGCGCGTTCGACGCGTCTTCGAGCACGGCGGCCAGGGCGACGGTGCCGAGATAGCCGAGCGGGAGGACCAGCGTCCACGGTGTGACGATCGCACCGAGTGTCCCCGCTGCGACGGCGACGGTGATCACGACGGGGGCCACCTGGCGCAGTTTCAGCGAATCGGGGTGCAGCCGCAGGACGGCACGTTTCCACTGTCCGTACTCGAAGTACTGGCGGGCGAGGCGGCGAACGCTGCCGCGGGGCGTGTACGCGACGCGGAGCTCCGGGTCGAACCAGATGCTGCCTCCGGCCTCGCGGAGGCGGATGTTCAGCTCGTAGTCCTGGTTGCGGGTCAAGCGCTCGTCGAAGCGCCCGACGTCGAGCACGGCCTGTCGTCGGAACACCCCGAGGTACACCGTGTCGACTGCGCCTTCCGCGCCACCGACGTGGAAGCGGGCGCCGCCGGTGCCGGCACGCGACGTCATCGCTGCGGCGACGGCCCGCTCGAACGGCGTGGAACCGTTCGCCCACTGCACGCCTCCCACGTTCACCGCCCCGGTCCGCTGCAGGGTCTCGACCGCACGGCGGATGTAGCCGGGCGACAGCTCGCTGTGTCCGTCGACCCGCACGGCGATCTCGCTGTCGGTGGCGTCGAAGGCCAGGTTCAATGCGGCCGGGGTGCGGCCGGTTGGGTTGGACACCACCATCACCCGCGGCTCGGCGGCGGCGAGTTCGGCGGCGATATCCTCGGTGCCATCGTTGCTCGGCCCCACCGCGAGGCACACACGGAACGGCCGCGGGTACTCCTGCTGAAGGATGGCTGACACGGCGTCGCGCAGGTGGCGCGCCTCGTTCAGCACGGGGACGACGACCGACACGGTGGGCCACTCGGCGGCGTTCGAGGTGGAGCGCGGTTCAGACACGACGGGCCACGACCACCCACACGGTGCGCAACAGGATCTGGATGTCGAGCACGACCGACCAGTTCACCGCGTACTGCAGGTCGTAGCCGAGCTTGTAGTCGGCGTGGGTGTCGTAGCGACCCTGCACCTGGGCGAGGCCGGTGAGCCCCGGCGCCAACTGGTTGCGGCGGGCGTACCCGGCCACCACGAGTTCGATCTCAGCAGTCATCTCGGGGCGTTCCGGCCGCGGGCCCACCAGCGACATCTCGCCCTTCAACACGTTCCACAGCTGGGGCAACTCGTCGGCGCGCGTCGACCGCATCCAGCCCAGACCGGCGACGACCCGGCTGTCGTGACGCGTCGCTAGCTGCGGACCGGCCGACTCGGCGTCGTTGCGCATGGTGCGGAACTTGACCATCGAGAAGTGCTGCTCATGGCGGCCGACGCGCATCTGGCGGTACAGCACCGGTGCCCCGGCGCGCACCCGCACGTACAGCGCGAGGAGGGCGACGACGGGAACGATGATCGGCGAACAGGCGAGCACCAGGATGACGTCGAGAATGCGCTTCAGCCGCACCTGGTGCGACGACATCAGATGTGTACGGATTCGGGTGAACGGCAGTCCGGCGATCTGATGGACCGAACGAAGTCCGAGCAGTGTCTCCTGAGCGCTGACGCGCTGGTGGATGCCGATGCCGTCCTCGTCGATCGTGGTGAGCGGCTCGGGAAACACGGCGCTGAACGCGGCCAGGTCGAGCAGCAGGATGTCGGTGGGCTCCAACTCGCGAACGGCGTCGAGCAGCCCTTCGGCGGTGTGCACGGTGCCCACGATCACAGCATCGCGTTTGCCGTCGATCTCGTCGAAGTGGGCGAGCGCGAGCTCGACCGAGTCCTGATCGCCGAGCAACAGCACGCGTGACGGCCCCTGACGGCGGTTGGCCAGGCGTCGCGAGATGTGGCGGTTGACGCTCAGCACCACGCTGCCCACCAGGAACAGCGCCACCAGGTTGCCGCGGGGCATGAGGTACCGGTCGGTGAGCAGCACCACCAGTCCGTCGATCGCCGTGCCGAACGCGACCGCGAGCGTGACGCGTGGCAGCCACGGGCGCGTGCCCAAACGGGGTTCGCGCTCGTACAGGCCACCGAAGTAGTTGACGGTGAGCTGGATTGCCGTCGCGATCGCGAAGCCCACCACGTAGTGCGACGTCGGGTACGTGGGCCAGTCGGTGCCGAACCGGACGAGGTTGAACAGCACCATCGCCCCGTACAGGGCGATCGCGTCGAGCGCGAAGAGGATGCGGAAGCCTCGATCCCACAGCCACGAGAGGGGGCCGTGGGCGGTCTGCACCACCCGCTCGATCGCCGGCGGGAACTCGCTGCCGTGCTGGCGGCTCATGCATCCACCTTGGCAGGCTGCGGCCGCGCGCCGAGCACGGCGACGAGCAGTGCGGCCGATGCCAGTGCGTGGACGACCAGCACCAGTGCGGGCGGCAACGGCGCACCCCAGGTGTCCCAGCGCCACGGGAACCAGCTGCCACCGGAGCCGACCGCCCAACGGCGCTGCGCGGCGTAGAACGTCGCGTTCCACACCCACCATGTACCGACGGCGAGCACGGTGGCGAGGGACTGCTGCGCGCCGCTGCGGACTGCGTCGAGGCGGCGCTCGGTGGCGAGCGCGAGCAGGAACGGCAGTGCGATCGTGGCGGGGAGCGAGTAACGGCCCTGCCAATAGGTGGCCGTGCGATTGCCCGAGCCGATCTCGAGCAGCCATGCCGAGACGATGACGACGGCGAGCAGCAGCAGTCCGACTCGGAAGTGGTGGGGGGCGAACAGCAACGCGAGGGCGGCGACGCCACCCACCATGGCCCACCACAGCAGCACCGAAGTGAGCGGTGCGCTGGCGTCGAGGGTGCCGAGACGACCGACGAGTTGGTACAGGTGCTCGCCGGTGGCCTCGACGAGGCGTACCAGGTAGCCGCCTCCGATCGCTTTCGGCGACAGGGCCAGCAATGCGATCGCACCGACGCCGGCCACGGCGACGGCCGCGGCGGCCAGCACCAGCCGCGACATGCGATGCAGGCGAACGACGACGGGCGGCACGACGAGGACGGCCACCGGTGTCGCGGCCATGACCAGAGGGAACGACGAGTTGGTGTCGGTGCGGACGCTCACCAACGCACCCAGCCAGGCGAGGGCCAGCACCGCCTGTCGGCTGCGGGAGGCGCGAGCGACCCACTGCCACGGCTGCGTGCGCAGCAGCACGGCCGCGAGGAGCACCACCGCGGTGGCCCAGTACGGGCCGTCGCGGCGCGCGGTCAGCAGTGCCGCCCAGCCGAGCACGGCGAGCCACGGCAGTTGCTCGTCGTCGTCCATGGTGGCCAGGCCGGCCCAGATGGCGGCGGCACCGGCGATCGCCGCTGCCGACGGGTTCAGCACGCCGAGCGTGAACCAGGCGATCGGCGTCGCGCCCGCCAGGAGCGCAACGGTGGCGAGCGAGCTGCGTCGGCGGCGCACGCGCAGCAGCGCGGCCGACAGCAACGCCACCGGGATGGCCGCCGACAGGATGCGTGCCAGGTAGGCGTAGCCGCCTGCCCAGGCGACGAACGACGCCACGCCGGGAAGCGCCAGCGCGAACGGTGGGTAGTGCTGCGACGACGAGCCGATCGTGTGGGTGTCGGTGGTGAGCGGGACCTGTGCGCAGGTCACCGGAATCTCGGGGTGGAACGCGAAGCAGGTCGGCTTGGGCAGGCCGACCATGCCGGGAACCTGGAAGTCCTCGACCGTCGAGCTGCCCGGCACGGGCGTGCCGCTGCGGTCGCCCCGCACCAGCGCAGCCGATGCCACCTGGTGGCTCGCCTCGTCGGGGCCGACGTTGCGAGGGGAACCGAGAACGTGGGCGAGCACCACGACGGCGACCGCCACGACCAGCCATGCCGAGCGGGACACGAGGGCGTCTCGGAGGCGGTGCATCGAGCCGAGTGTAGGACGGCACTCGCCCGTCGGGCTCGCATCGGGATCGCTAGAGTGCGCTCGATGCAGGACGAGATCGAGCGGCTGCGGGCCCTGGTCGGGCCCGACGAGCGGAGCTACACCGACCTCGGCGACGATCTCGCTGCCGCTACGGACGACGCGATGCTGCGTGTGGCCGTGTTGGCCCTGTTGCGCGCGATGGTGGTGCTGCTCGAACGTTCGCTGCCCCGCGCCGAGCGTCGCAACGCCGGTGTCGCTCAGGTGCTGCGCGTCCGCCGGGGGGTGTGGCGTCGCGTTCGCCGCGCGTTCGGGCGGGGCGACTCCTGATGGTGCAGCACGAAGCGGTCGGTGTCGCCGACTGGCGTGCCTGCGTGCTGTCCGACGAGACGTTGGGGGTTGGCACCGCGGACGCGCTCCGCGAGGCGTCACGCCGCCGACCCGATGTGGACGCCTGGTTCATGGACCACGAGCTGGTCGACGACCACGGTGGTGTGGTGGCGCGCAGCTACGTCCCGGAGTTGTCGCCCGAGTACCAGCGGCACACCGACGCCATCGACGGTGTGCTGTTGGTGCGTGAAGCGGTGCTCGCCGAGGTCGCGCTCCTCGTCGACGCCGACTCCGATGCCGACGACGCGCAGGCTGCGCGGTACGCGCTCGTGCTGCGGCTGATGGAACGCGGGTGCGAGATGGCTCGGCTTCCGGCTGTGACGGCCCAGCGCGCCGCGGCTGTCGCAGCACCGATCGCCACGGCGACGGTGCGATCGCTCGTCGCCGCGCACCTGGCACGCAGCGGGATCGTCGCCGACGTCGTGGAGACCACCCACAACGGAGTGGTCAGGGTGCGGCGCCGGCCGACCGCCTTCCCTCGGGTCTCGGTGGTCATCCCGTCACGAGGAGGCTCGGGCCGGGTGTGGTCCGCCCGTCGCACGTTCGTCGTCCACGCAGTGGCGTCGCTGCTGGAGCGCTCGACCCACCCCGACATCGAGGTCGTGGTCGTCGCCGACGACAGCACTCCGGCGTGGGTGGTCGCAGCCTTGGAGCGGCTCGACCCCTCACGCGTGCGGGTGCTGCCCTGGACGCGCCCGTTCAACTTCTCCGAGAAGATCAACGCCGGTGTCGCGGCAGCAACGGGCGACCTCCTGCTGCTGCTGAACGACGACACCGAACTGATCGAGCCGTCGTCGTTGGAGGCGATGGCCGCACACTTCGACGACCCGGAGCCGCCCGGAGCGATCGGCCGGGTCGGCGCGGTCGGCGCTCGGCTGCTGTTCGACGACGGCACCCTGCAACACGCCGGCCACGTCTACAACGAGCAGCCGTTGCACGCGTTCCTGGCCTGGCCGGGTGACCACCCGGGCCCGGGACACCGCTTGATGGTGACGAGGGAGTGCACCGGCGTCACGGCGGCTGCGCTGATGGTGGACCGCTCCACCTTCGAGGCCGTCGGTGGCTTCCCCGAGGACTTCCCGCTCGACTACAACGACGTGGCCTTCTGCCTGGCGGTGCGGCGCAGCGGACGCCGCATCCTGTGGACGCCCGATGCCAGCTGGTTCCACTTCGAGGGGCGCACACGCGAGCGGGGGCCGCGTGACGACGAGTGGGCGAAGCTGCGAGCGCAGTGGGGGGCCGAACTGGACCATGACCCCTATCACCATCCCGACCTGGAGGTTCGGCGACCGGACCGGCTGGAACGTGTCGGGATGCCGCCCGACTCAGCGGCGCACGCGAGCGCGTAGCGACCGCAACGAGTCAGCCGCCCACCGCGCCGGGCGGCGCAACCACCGCTTGGCCGTCATCGCCGCCTGACGCGGTACACGGCGCAGTGCGGACGGTCCGACCAGGTCGGGGTCGGCACCCGTAGCACCGATGCCCCGGTAGGCGATGCTCAGCCGCACCACGCACGGGCCGTCGCCGATCGTTGCCGGCAGCGCGATGCGCAAGTGCCCTCCGGCCGCGAATCCGACGGTGAACGAACCCAGGCGGCGACCGAGCACGACCGTGAGCGCATCGTGTGCGGCGCGGTCGATGCGCAGTTCGGTGGACGTGCCGTCGTGGTCGACCTCCACGCGCAGCAGGCCGACCTCGACCACGCCACCGTCGGGGCAGACCTCGACGGTGATCGACCGAGCTGAGGGGACGGTGCACCGGTGGGTGATGGTGGACCAGCCGTCCTGGTTCGTGCGGGGTGTGTCGCTGTGCATCGACGCAGCGCGAAGACTGTTTCGAGGGAACACCGTGACGGTTGCGACCCCGAGCGGAGACGGAGGGCACAGGGCGTCGGGGTCGGCGCCGCGATCGACCGCATCGAGCTGCGCTGCGAGCGCACCGCCGGTGGCGGCGGCCATGCCGGGCAACCAGAACACCTCGGTCGGCGGGACCTTGTCGATGTCCAACGCGTTGGCGAACGGCAACAGGTCGACGAACCACTGTGCGCCCAGCCCCTCGGCTGCTGTTCCCGCGACGTCGTCGTGCTCCCAGCCGATGAGTGGCGCGGCGAGGCGCGGGTCGGGGTTCTGCAGCACCGATGCCATGGACTCGGCGAGCGTGACGCGGAAGGCGAGGTCGTCGGTCCATCGAGCATGGTCGGCGCGGATCCGTGGTGCGAGGTGGCGAGCTGCGACGGCGAGCCCCCGCTGAGCTGCCTCGAGGCTGGGGGAGCGGTGCTCGGTGCCTTCCTTGCACACCGGCCGACCCTCGTCGGTGAACGACAGCAGGGTGCCGATGGGCGGAGTGAGAATGCGCTCCAACAGCTCCGGGTAGCGGACGATCGTTCCCGTGGCGCGCTCGGCGCGACCGTGCTCGCCCGCGGTCGGCAGGTACCACTTCATGGTCGCGCCCTGGGAGACGCGCTCCTCGGCGTTGACGGTGGTGGCGCAATACAGCCCGACCACCTCGCGGTCCACGCCCATGTCGTGGATGATGCGCGTGAGGCCGTGCTGGATCATGCCGCTCCAGCCGACGTCACACAGCACGATGGGCCCGCCGTCCAAGTGCAGCACCTGTTCGAGGTACCGCTGCACGTTGCGTCGTAGCGCCGCCGAGGTGGCGACGATCTGGCCGCGCAGTTCGTCGTTCGCGGCGATCTGTGCGAGGGCCAGCGCACGGGTGCGATGGTCGTGCGCCCGGTCGCCGATGACGGAGCGGACGGTCTGCACGTCGAGGTCGAACGCGGCGGCGACGTGCTCCGGAACCAGATCGGCCCGACGTGCCAGTGCTGCGAACAGCTCGTCCTCGGTGCCGGTGAAGACCGAGGCGCGCAGCACGGCCCAGCGCGATGCGTGCAACTCGACCGGCGACGGGCCGTCGGGCGCGATGGTACGCATCATCTCGGCGATGGTGCCGCCCTCGCGCAGCAGACAGTGGACACTGCTGCTGCCGAGCTGCGCTGCAGTGGCGGACGCCCAGGCGCAGAAGCCTGCGACGAGCGGGCCGGCCACGACCGCGCCGAACTGGAACGACGGATCCAGCGCGGCGGGACCCGCCTCGTTGATCGTCTCGCGCAGTGCGCCGGCGCGACCGCCGTCGCTCGCATGGTCCTCCGAGTAGCGCTCGAACGGTCGATGCGCGCTCGCCACGGCGTCGGCCAGGGCGGGCAGCGCGAGTTGCACCGCGGCGGCGCCACAGCGCTGGGCCGCGGCCACGTCGCTGATCGGGTGGTCGCCGATGTGCAGCACCTTCCCGGCGGGCACTCCCATGGCCGCGATCGCGTTCTCGAGCAACCCGTCGGACTTGCTGCGCAGGTGCTCGCTCGACACGACGACGTCGTCCCAGCACTCGGCGACGCCTGCCTCGCGCAACAGTGCCGTCAATTGCGCGGCGGACAGATAGGTGTCGCTCACGAGCACCACTCGCATGCCCCGCTCGCGGGCGAGGCCGAGCAGGTCGATGGATGCCTGGTGTGGATGCAACGAGCACGCCTCGAACGCCAACTCGTCGACGACATAGGCGTCGCGCGTGCGGTCGAGCCAGCGGTCGGGCATCTGCTCCCAGATCTGCTCGATCGTCACCTCGGCGGCGCGATCGGTGATGCCCGTGCGAGCCCGCGCTCGCGCCTCTGCCCGTACCCGCGCGATCGCGAACTCGGCGGGCGTCACCGTGCCTGGGAGGTGGCCCGCGGCGACGAGCTCGCGGCCGAACGCCGACCAGAGGTGCCGCGGTTGCGCTGCCGCCCGCCACACCAAGGTGTCGAACACATCGCTCGTCAACACCGAGTGCCGACCGGCGAGCACGAGGTCGCGCACGGCCTGAAGGCCGATCGCCACGTCGGCGGCGAGAGGAGCGTTCGATATGCGTCGCATGAGGCGACCGCATCGTAGCGACGGCCCAGGGATACACTCAGCGGTCGCATGAACGGAGGGCTCTGTGTCGTCGGCGACTGAACTCATCGCACGGCGCGAGCTGCTGTGGAATCTGACCCTGCGCGAGATGCGGACGCGCTACAAGCGCAGCGTGCTGGGGTGGACGTGGTCCCTGCTCAACCCGCTCGCCACCATGCTCATCTACACGTTCGTGTTCGGCGTGGTGTTCGACGCGCAACCGCCGAAGGGCGACCCCAGCGGACTGCAGTCGTATGCAGCGTTCCTGCTCAGTGCGTTGCTCGCGTGGAGCTTCTTCAACGTCTCGGTCACCACGGGCATGTCCTCCATCGTCACCAACGCCGCGTTGGTGAAGAAGGTCGCATTCCCGAGAGAGCACCTGGTGCTGTCCACCGTCGGTGCCGGCCTGCTGACCTTCGCCATCGAGGTCGGTGTGCTGTCGGTGGTGCTCATCATCCTGGGCAACTTCGCGGTCGTGCTGTGGTTGCCGTTGGTCGTGGTTGCGGCGCTCATGCTCGCCATGTTCACGGCGGGCATCGCGATGGCGCTCGGCGCCGCCAACGTCTACTTCCGCGACCTCACCTATCTGTGGACCATCGTCGCCCAAGCCTGGTTCTTCACGACGCCGCTCGTCTACCCGCCGAGCGTCGTCGAGGCGCGCATCCCACACTGGGCGTTCGTCATCTACGACCACCTGCCCATGGCGGTCATGGCCCGCGTCATGCGCAACCTGTTGTACGACCTGCGTTTCCCCGCGATGTTCGACTGGGGTCTGCTGTTCGGCTACGGCCTGGTCACCCTGCTGTTCGGATGGTGGGTGTTCACCAAGCTGGAAGGTCGGTTCGCCGAGGAACTCTGAGCCGACGGCTCAGGACCAGGTGCCGCCCAGCGAGACGATGCCCTCGTCGGCGTCCTCGCCGGGCGTGATGTCCAACACCAGCGGATCTGCGGTGTGCGCGAGAAGGCGTTCACCGTCGGGAGAGTGCACGTCGGCGAACAGCGAGTAGCTGCCGCTCAGCAGGGGCAGCGAACCGATGTCGTACGTCGCTTCGAAGCTGCCGTCGGCGTGGCGCTCGAGCGGAGGGGACGAGGTCTGCGCGAGGACTGCGCCACCGTGTCCCCGGAGCACCAACGTGACACGGCACGTGGCGATGCCGGAGGCGTTGCGCATGCGGACCCGCAGCGTCGTGGCCTGTCCGGTGGTGGCGTGCTCGACGGGGATGCCGTCATGGCCGAGCAGTTCGAGGTGGTCGATGTCGACGTCGCCGGTGGGCAGCACCTTCGCCGCGGTCTGTCCCAGCTGCGACTCGGCGTAGGCGGCGATGACCTCGTCGGGCGAACCGATCATCTTCAGGTGGCCGTGGTCGAGCCAGGCGACCCGCTGGGAGATGAACGCGGCGCTCTCGAGCGAGTGGGTGACGAGGATGATGGTGCGGCCACGGTCGCGGAACTCCTCGATCTTCTTCATGCACTTCGCCTGGAACGATGCGTCACCGACCGCGAGCACCTCGTCGACGATGAGCACGTCGGGGTCGACGTTGACCGCGACCGCGAAACCGAGGCGGACATACATGCCGGACGAGTAGTTCTTCACCGGTTGGTCGATGAACCGCTCGAGCTCGGCGAACGCGACGATCTCGTCGAAGCGCGCCGCGATCTCCTTGCGCGGCACACCGAGAATGGCCGCGTTGAGAAAGACGTTCTCGCGACCCGACAGCTCGGGGTGGAAGCCTGCGCCGAGCTCGAGCAGTGCGGAGATCTTGCCGTGGACCGTGACGCTGCCTTCGTCGGGGCGCAGGATGCTGGTCAGGCACTTCAGCAGTGTCGACTTCCCCGAGCCGTTGTGTCCGACGACCGAGAAGGTCTCGCCCTTGCAGACATCGAACGTCACGTCGTCGAGTGCGGGGAACACTTCGAACGACCCGCGGCGCCGGTTCAGCAAGGCCTGCTTCAGCGATTGGTGGCGCTCGTGGAAGACCCTGAAGTTCTTCGACAGGTGGTCGACGGAGGCGGCGACCTCGACGGCGGACATCTGCGTGACGCTATCCCCCGATCGTCATCGATTGTCGCCACGCTGCGACTACGCTGCTCGGCGTGTTGCAGCGTCTGAAGGGGGCCGTCCGGGCACGGCTCGGGATCGACCGCCTCAACGGCGCCATCACGACGCTCACCCTGCGGGCCGACGAAGCCGAGCGCGGTGTCCGCGACCTGCAGGCGTTCAGCCGTGTGATGGCGGGAACGGTGGCGATGGAGCACACCGGTCACGACGGCGACACCGTGGTCAGCATCGTGATGGCCACCCGTGACCGGCGGGTGCAACTCGAGCGGGCAGTGGCCTCGGTGCAGCACAGCGCGTACCCGCACTGGCAGCTGCTCCTCGTCGATGACGGCTCCAACGACGACACCGCCCGGTTCCTCGACTCGCTCGACGATCCGCGCATCGTCGTCCGACGGACCACCGGCATCGGCGCCGCGTCCGCGCGCAACCTCGGCCTGTCCATGGCCACCGGTGAGTGGGTCGCCTTCCTCGACGACGACAACGTCATCGGACCGTTCTGGACCAAGGCGATCGCCGAGTTCGGCGACCGCGTCCCCGACACCGTCGCCGTGTACGGCGGTCAACTCCGGCAGTACGAACCCGGTGTCGGGCCGTCCGAACACGCGTACATGCTCCACGTCGATCCGTTCGACCGACCGCGCTTGTCCAACGGCAACTACATCGACCTCGGCGCGCTGGCTGTGCGGCGCAGCGTCGACCAGCTGTGGTTCGACCCTTCGCTGCAACGGTTCATCGACTGGGAGATGATCGTGCGCATCGCCGGCCAGCACGACCTGCAGCCGTTGCCCGTGCTGAGCGGCGTGTACTTCACCCGGCACGACGTTCGCATCACGAGGACGGGTCGATTCGATTCGTGGGACGAGATGGGCCGACGGCTGCGCGACCCTGCCGACCCGCTCGGCCGTCCGCGGCCGCGTCCGTAGATCGCCGTGTTCGCGGTCGTCATCGTCACCTTCAGGCCGCCGGCGGGCTCGTTGCAGCGCGCCGTGCGGTCGGTGCTCGAAGGAGGTGGCGTCGAACTGCTGGTCGTGGTCGACAACGGTGGTGAGGCCGCAGGTCTGCTGGCCAACGAGTTGGCCACCGGCGACCCACGCACACGACTCGAGTTGGTCACCCCGGGCTCGAACGCGGGGTTCGGTGCGGGCGCGAACGTGGGTATCCGACGGTGTCTCGAGGAGGGTGCCGACGTGGTGGCCGTGCTCAACGACGACCTCCACGTGGCGGCGGGCTGGGCCGAGCCGCTGCTCGGAGCGTTGATGTCCGACGAACGCATCGGCGCGGTGCAGCCGAAGTTGCTGTATGCCGACCGCGACATCGCGACGGTGAACAGCGTGGGCGTGGTGCTCGACGACGCCGGTGCAGGCGCCGACGTGGGTATCGGCGAGCCCGACGGCCCTGCCTTCGCGGACGCGCGCGACATCGCGCTGTTCACCGGTGGCGCCGTCGTGTTCAGCCGTCGCTTCCTGCAGCAGGCCGGGCTGTTCGCCGAGCGGTTCTTCCTCTACTACGAGGATGTCGAGCTCGGGCTCAGGGGCGCCGATGCCGGGTTCCGGTACCGCTGCGTCCCTGCGTCGGTCGTCTGGCACGAAGGCAGCGCCACGACGGCATCGCTCGGTGACCGCACCAGGTTTCTGCAGGAACGCAACCGTCTTCGTGTGCTGGTCCGACACGGATCGTTCGGCGCGGTGGGCCGTGGTCTGTGGCTCTCGGTCCGGCGACTTCGCCACGCGCCCGTGCGGGTTCACCTGTCCGCGCTGGCCGCCGGGCTGGTGTGCATGCCCGGCGAGCTGGTGCGCCGGATCCTCAACCGCCCGTAGCGGTGTCGCGGTCCGCGTCGTGCCGCTGGCGGTCCAGTTCGGCGCGTCGCGATTCGAATCGGCTCTCGGCGAGCAGCCGCCGTGAGGTCGCCGTGTTGTCGGCGAGGAAGGCGATGGCCAGCAACTGCCCGGCGATGACCAGCATCGTGATGGCTGCGATCAGGCTCGGCAGCCGCGGCGTGTAGACGTCGTCGGCCCAGTACAGCACCAGCCACCGGACGATGAGCAGTAGTCCGGGGATCGCCGGCACCATCGCGATGCCCGAGAAGAAGCGGAACGGTCGATAGATCGCATAGCTGCGCACGATCGTGCCGGCCGACCGGCGGACGTACTGCGCGGAGCTCTTCACCAGACGGGACGGACGTGTCTGGGGATTGACACGGATCGGCACCGACATGACCTTCAGACCCTCGGCGCCGGCCTGGATGAGCGTCTCCATCGTGTACGTGTACTTGCCGTAGACGTGCAGCTTCATCGCCGCTTCGCGATCGAAGGCTCGGAAACCACTGGCCGCATCGGCGATGTCGGTGCCGCTGAAGCGCCGAACCACCCAGCTGCCGAGCCGTTGCAGGCGCTTCTTCAGTCCGGAGAAGTCGGAGATGGTTTCGATCGGTCGTTCACCGACGACGATGTCGGCTTCGCCATCGAGCACCGGTGCCGTGATCGCACCGATGCACGAGCCGTTGTACTGGTTGTCGGCGTCGGTGTTCACGATGACGTCGGCACCCAGCTTCAGGGCGGTGTCGAGTCCGGTGAGGAAGGCGGCCGCGAGGCCTCGGTTCCGCCGGTGGCGTACGACGTGATCGACGCCCAGTTCGCGTGCGACGTCGCTGGTGCGGTCCGAACTGCCGTCGTCGATGACCAACCACTCGACGACGTCGAACCCGGGCACATGCCGCGGCAGGTCGGCGACGGTGGCCGGGAGCGTCGCCTCTTCGTTGAAACACGGGATCTGGATGATCAACCGGGTCGGTCGGTCGGCGAGTGGGGACATCGCCAAGACGCTAGCGGTGCGGAGAACGACCCGACCAGCGCCGCTACCCTCGACGGGATGTCCACCGAGTCCACCGGACCCATCGGGAACCACTACGACAAGTACGGCAGCCAGAATCGCGTCGAGCGGTGGATGATGAACGGCTTTCTCTCCACCCTCGACCGCATGGTCGACGGCCTCGAACCCGCCCGGGTGCTCGAGGTCGGTGCCGGCGAGGGCGAGATCCTCCAGCGGCTCGCCCGTCGGTTCCCATCGGCGTCGGTGCAGGGCATCGACCTTCCCGACGACGACCTCGCCGCCGAGTGGCAGCGCCGCGAGGTGACGGCCGAGTTCGGTGACGCCACGGCGATGCGTTTCGCCGACGGCGAGTTCGATCTGGTCCTGGCCATCGAGGTGCTCGAGCACATCCCGCACCCCGACCGGGCGCTGCGCGAACTGGCACGCGTCGTCGACGGCACGGTTGTCTTCTCGGTGCCGTTCGAACCCATCTGGCGGGCCGGCAACATGGTGCGAGGCCGCTACCTCTCGCAATGGGGCAACACGCCCGGCCACGTCAACCACTGGAATCGGTGGTCGTTCGCCAAGCTCGTCGGACGGTACTTCGACGTGCACGATGTCCGCAGCCCGATGCCGTGGACCATGCTCAGAGCGACGTCGCGGCCTCGCTGATCGCGGTCTCCACGTCCGCATCGGGATCGCGGGCGCGTAGGAATCTGGCGACGAGGAACAGCGCCACGTCGGCGACGACGAACACCAGTCGGGCCATCAGCGCCACGAGCGCTGCCGCTGCGCTGGACACGCCACTCGTGCCGCCGGTGAGCCCTGCTGCGAACACGGCCTCGCGCACGCCGATGCCCCCCGGCGCAGGCAGAGTGACGATGCCGACCAACCACGAGGCGATGGCCGCCAGCACGACCCGTCCGAAGGGCACGTCCTGACGAAGGGCCTCGCTGACCAGCGCCGATGCGACGCCGATGGTCAGCCAGGCGGGAACAGACCCGACGACGAGGCGGGCGAGTGTGGCGGCGGGGAGCGCCGTGGAGTCGGCGACACCTGCGGCTCGCAGGATGCGCCGACGCAGCGGCGGGACGAACAACGCGGCCACGATGCCTGCCCCCAACCCGACCGCCCACCACGGGGTGTCGGCCTGCTGCGGGATCGCCGCGCCCACCGCGACCGTGAGCGCGGCCGCGCCGACCAGGATGACGGTGCAGATCATCACGCTGGCGTAGGCGGTACGGCGGGGGACCCCACCCCGGCGGGCGAGCTCGCCCTGACCGACCACGTGCCACACACCACCCGGCGCGTACTTGCCGATCTGACCGGTGAAGAACCAACGGAGCGACCGCCCGCGTCGCGAGGGCGAGCCGAGGGCCTCGAGCGTGGCATGCCAACGATCGCCGACGAGCGCCACTGCGACGACGGCCACGACGGCCGCGAGCGCGAGCAGCCACCAGTCGGCGTGTTGCAACGCGTCGCGCACCTCGTCCCAGTTCGACGTGAACGCCCGCACCAGCCCGTACACGGCCGCGACGACGATGACGCCGGCGGCGGTGATCGAGAGGTTGCGCCTGGCGTCGGCCGAGAGGGCCACGTCAGTGCGTGTGCGCGGGGTCCGCTGCGTCGGCGTCGATGCCGTGACGCTGCATCGCGGCATGCACCTCGTCGGCGCCGGCCTTGCCGTCGGCCAGGAGCGCGCTGAGCACACCGACGACGACGTGGCCGGCATCGACCTCGAAGAAGCGACGGAGTGCCTCGCGGGTGTCGCTGCGGCCCATGCCGTCGGTGCCGAGCGGCACGAAGGTGCGACCGGGCAGGAACCGGGCGACCTGCTCGGGCACGATCTTCATGAAGTCGGTGACGGCCAGCAGCGGGCCCTGTGCGTCGGCGAGCACGTCGGCGACCAACGGGGTGCGGGCGGGCTGGTCGGGGTGCAGGCGGTTCCAGCGCTCGGTGGCGAGCGCTTCGTCGCGGAGCGCCTTGTAGGACGTCGCCGACCACAACTCGACACCGATGCCGTGGTGCTCGAGCAACTCCTGGGCTGCGGCGCGAGCGGCGCCGTTGGCGGAACCGCTGAACAGCACCGTGGCGCGTCGTTCGGCGCCCTCGGGTGCCGCCTGCCAGCGGTACAGGCCGCGCACCACGTCGGCCGGGTCGAGCCCCTCCGGCATGGCCGGCATGGGGTAGTTCTCGTTGTACAGCGTGATGTAGTAGAAGACGTCCTTGTCGGTGCTGTCGGGCGAGTACATGCGGTGGATGCCCGCCTGCACGATCGTCGCCACCTCGTACGCGAACGCCGGGTCGTAGGCCTGCACGGGCGGCACCGTGCTCGCCAACACGAGCGAGTGGCCGTCCTGGTGCTGCAGGCCTTCGCCGAGCAGCGTGGTGCGACCGGCGGTGGCGCCCATCAGGAAACCGCGGACGCGTGCGTCGGCGGCCTGCCAGATGAGGTCGCCCACGCGCTGGAACCCGAACATCGAATAGAACGTGTAGAAGGGGATCGTCGGGACGCCACGGGTGGCGTAGGCGGTGCCGGCGGCGATGAAACTGGCCATCGAGCCGGCCTCGGTGATGCCCTCTTCCAGGATCTGGCCTTTCGCCGACTCGGCGTACGACAGCAACAGGTCGTGGTCGACCGGCGAGTACTTCTGGCCCTGCGACGCGTAGATCTTCAGCGCGGGGAACAGCGAGTCCATGCCGAACGTGCGGCCTTCGTCGGGGATGATCGGCACCACGTGCTGTCCGATGTGCTCGTCGCGGCAGAGGTTGCGCAGCAGTCGGGTGAAGCCCATCGTCGTGCTGACCGCCTGCTCGCCCGAGCCCTTGCGCAACTCCTCGAACGTGGTGTCGGTGGGCAGGCCGAACGGACGGCGCGGGCGAATGATGCGCTTCGGGATGGAGCCGCCCAATGCGCGGCGGCGCTCCATCATGTACTGGTACTCGATCGAGTCCTCGGGCGGCCGGTAGTACGGGATGTGGTCGCCGTCGAGCGCCTCGTCGGGGATCTCGTCGTGCAGGTGCAACCGGTCGCGCAGGTCGCGAATCTGCTCGGTGGTCATCATCTTGATCTGGTGGGTGGCGTTGCGGCTCTCGAGGCCCGGTCCGAGTGTCCAGCCCTTCACCGTGTGGGCCAGGATGACCGTGGGCGCACCCGAGCCGAGGTTCTCGGTGGCGGCCTTGTACGCGGCGTACAGCTTGCGGTAGTCGTGACCACCGCGGGGCAGGTTCACC
>JANOET010000393.1:0-3078 GCA_031413415.1 Acidimicrobiaceae bacterium | reverse complement strand
AGGTGAGCACGAAGGCGACGGTGTTCGGCGACGAGTCCTGGAACAGGCCGAAGCCGGCCATCGACGCGATGCCCGAGATCAGGGTGATCGCCGTCCACATCACCAGGATCCGACCCTTGTTCCAACCGCCGGCGAGGAGTCCACTCGTCGACGAGATCGACTCGGGAAGGTTCGAGAGGAGCACGGCGGCGAGGTAGGCGGTGCCGACGTTTCCGCCGGCGTAGAGCGTGAGGCCGATGACCATCGATTCGGGGATGCCGTCGAGCACGGTGCCCAGCACGATGGCGAGTGCGGAGCCCTCCTGATCACCTCCGGTCGGGTTCTTGCGATGAGCGCCGCCCAGCCGGTCGATGATCAGGTCGCCGACGTAGAACACTCCGCACCCGGCGAACATGCCGAGGAGGACCGGCGTGGTGCTGGATGCGACGGTGGTCGCCTCCTCCACCAGATCGAACGCGACCGCGCTGATCAGTACCCCGGCACCGAAGCCCATGATGAGCCCGATCCACCGGTGGCTGACGTGGAACACCATCGCGATGACGGCGCCGATGACGAGCGAGGACGCGGCGAGCGTGCCCCACCCGAACGATCCCCACATCAGCGACTCACCTCGCGTCCGTGTGCATCGAGCTCATCGGGCGAGAGTACCCCCCGGCGCTGTTGCTCAGCCCCGAGGCCGAGTACACCTAGGGCGGGGCGACTTCGACTTCGAAGGTGGCGACGCGACCGACGTGGTCGGGGTCGTCCATGTCCGTGTCGTCATAGATGGGGACGTGAACGAGTTGCAGGTCGCGGATGAGACCGGCGCGCACGAGTTCGTCGAGCACATCGCCGAAACCGATGGTGTCGAAGTGCGCGGCGTTGATGCCGATCGCGGCGCGGCCGCCGAGGCGGATGATGCGGACCAGTTCGGTCAGCGCCGCCGGGCCGACGTGGCCGTGGGTGAAGGTGCCGACGCTGATCGCTCCGGCGTAGGTGGCGGTGGGGATGCCGAGCGGTTGAGTGAGGTCGGCCTCGATGAGCCGGCGATACACGGGCGTGTCGTCGTGCTGCTTCAGCGAGGCTTGGTGCAGCATCTCGGGTGAGATGTCCAGCCCGTCGATGGCGACGTGCAGCCGTGCGCGAAGCGCTGCGCCAGCGAGTCCGGTTCCACAGCCGACGTCGACCACCACGTCGTCGGGAGTCAGTGCATCGCAGCCGTGGGCGACGAAGACCGCCGCGACCTGGTCGTGGTAGATGTACCGACTGTCGGCGATGAAACCGCTCTCGTAGGTGTCGGCCCAGCGCGCATACAGCTCGCGGTTCGCGTCGGGTCCGTCGACGGAGTACGCCGCGGCGAGCAGTTCGTCGACCGGTTCCCTGGCGTCGCTCACTTCGCACCTCGCTCGCATCGTCACGGTGTCGCTGATCGCGTCCGTCAGCGAGACGCCATTCTGCACGACGACGATCTGACTACCCTCCGGAGATGCACATCGTCGCGGGTCTCTTCGACAGCCCAGCTGAAATGGGAATCTTTTTCGTCGCCTGGATCCCGGGCGCGATCCTCGGTGGAGTCGTCGGCTATCTGATCGGACGCAACAAGGGACTCGGCACCGCGGGCATCTGGCTCGGCGCACTGCTCGGGTGCGTCGGCTGGGTGATCGTCGCGCTCCTCAAGCCCGCGAGCACGCCCCCCGCGCCCGGCGGTGCGCCAGCTGTCACAGGACCTGCAAGTGGCCCGGCGGCGCCCGGATCGGCGGCGCCCGGCTGGTACCCGGATCCGTTCCGGCGGTTCCACCACCGATACCACGACGGTTCGAAATGGACCGACCAGGTGTCGACCGACGGTCGTCAGTTCACCGACCCGCCCACTCCCTGATGCTGCTCAGCCGCCCGAGGCGATGAGGTCCTGGGCGAAGCCGATCAGGCGGTTGGCGACGGTGGCGTCCATGCCCTTGCCGGCCTTGGCCCGCAACAGGTTGATGAACGCACCGAGCTGGTTGGCTTCGACGTCATGTCGGCCGCGGTTGTGCGATGTCACGGCCTGGCCGATGATCGTGGTCAGGCCATTGCGTGCGCCGGGGTTGGTGACCTGGCCCTCGGCGATGGCCCGTGCCAGGTTGGCCTGCAGGCTGGCCGCGGTGGCGCGCACCCGGAACGTCGTGGTCGACGTGCCGACGTTGCCGAGCAGGTCGGCCACCGTCACCTCGATGGTGTGCAGCCCGGCGTTCAGTGTGTAGGTGTCGATCACGAACGTGTTGCTGACCAGCACACCGTCGAGCTGCACCGCGAACGTCGCCGCGTCGACGCCCACGCCGGCACCGTCGTCGGCCGAGTAGGTGACCGGGACGAGGTCGTCGGTGTCGTACGGCGGCGGGTCGGCGACGGGCGTGGTGATGGTGACCGCCGGGCCGGTGTTGTCGACGCTCACCGTGTTCGACAGCACCGGGCTGACCCGGCACTTGTCGCTCGGCTGGTGGGTGATGGTGGTGCTGCCATCGGCGTGGGTGCCGATGGTGAACGTGGTGCCGTCGGCGATCGGGCCCTTGGTGGTGCCGTCGACCGCGACTGAGGTGGTGATCTCGGACGGGAACCAGAAGTCGTCACTGGCCTGCAGCGTGATCGGCGTCGACGAGGTGACCCATGTGGTCGGGCCGGCGACCACGCTGGGGCTGCCGAACTCGAGCAGCGAGGTCGGCGGCAGCGGGTCGTTGGGGTCGAAGGAGACACTGTCGCCGAGGTCGGGGAAGTTCTCGGCGGGGTCGAGCACGCCGTCGTCGTCGCCGATGCCGAGCGTGTCGTCGTTCTCCCAGTCGTGGAAGAGCGTGCGGAAGCCCGAGTCGCGCAGGATGCAGCTCTCGTACAGCGGCATGTTGCCGTTGCCGCCGTGGTTGCCGCCCGGGGCGAAGACGGGCGCGCCGTCCTGTCGCCACGGGTGGTCGCCGTCGATCAGCCGCAGCCATTCGCTGGGGTCGCCCGGTGCGCCGGGCAGTGTGGTGGTCATGATGTTCGAGCTGGCGCTGCCGTTCGCGTACAGCGTGTAGGGGCGGCCGACGAGGTCGGTGAGCACACCGTCGAGTCCGGCGCCGTCGAGCAACA
>JANOET010000392.1:0-2745 GCA_031413415.1 Acidimicrobiaceae bacterium | reverse complement strand
CGAGAGCGTGTCCGTGAGGCAAGGGAGAAGAAGAAGCGAAAGCTGGCCGCGGCACGTCGTGCTGCGGAAGAAGAGAAGGAAGAAGAGGAAGTCGCAGAACCACCTACCCAACGTGGCAGACAGGCCACTGAAGGTGTCGGGGCTACTATCACCAGGGCACGTGGAGGCCGTGGAGTCTCGGCTCTCACACGTGTATGCCCTACCATCGCCTCGGTTCAGCTCGCCGAGCAGCACGGCGTTGCAGCGCTCTACGTCACCCACGACCTCGCCGTGGTGGCCACTCTGGCCGACCAGGTGGCGGTGATGTACGCGGGTCGGGTCGTCGAGCAGGGCTCCACCGCCGACATCTTCTCCAATCCGGCCCATCCCTACACCCGACATCTCGTGGCCGCCGCGCCCGAAATGGACAGCGATCGCCAGATGGTGGGTCTCGGTGGCCGCGCGCCGTCGCCCGGCAAGCGCCCTTCCGGGTGTGCTTTCGCGCTGCGTTGCGAGTTGGCCACGCCCGAGTGCACCGACGAGTTCCCGAAGGTCATCGACGTCGGTGCCGATCGTCCACACCACGTGCGTTGCGTGCATGCGTTCGGCATTCCCGACCGCACCGCCCAGCGAAGTGTGTCCGCTCCCGCGCTCATCCGCGACACCGAGGTCGCGCTCAGCATACGCCACGTCGACGCCGGCTACTCCGGCCTCACCGTGGTGCACGATGTCAGTTTCGACATCGAGCGAGGGGAGTGCGTGGCGCTCGTGGGTGAATCCGGATCTGGCAAGAGCACGCTCTCGCGGTCGATCGGGGGGCTCCACCGGGAGTGGACCGGCGACATCCTTCTCGACGGTGCACCCCTCGCAGCGTCGTCGCGCAATCGGCCGGTCGCCCAACGTCTGTCGATCCAATACGTGTTCCAGAACCCGTACAGCTCGCTGCATCCACGTCGACCCATCGCCGACTCCATTGCCCGCCCACTGGCCATCGCCGGGGCCGACGCTCGCGAAGCGGCCCGCGAGGTCGACCGAATGCTCGAACGCGTGTCGCTCTCGTCGGCGTACGGCCCGCGGTACCCGGACCAACTGTCAGGCGGCGAGCGCCAGCGTGTGGCCATCGCCCGCGCGCTGGTGAGCAAGCCGCACATGCTCATCTGCGACGAGGTCACCTCGGCGCTCGACGTGCTGGTGCAGGCGGCGATCATCGAGCTGCTCATCGACCTGCAACGCGACCTCGGGTTGGCGATGCTCTTCGTCACGCACAACCTGCCGCTGGTGCGTTCCATCGCTCAACGAGTGGCGGTGATGGCCGACGGGAAGATCGTGGAGATCGGTTCCTCCGCAGACACGTTGCGGCACCCGCAGCAGGAGTACACGAAGCGGCTTCTGGCTGATACCCCGGTCATCCCTTCGTTCGACGTTACGGCGGAGTGACCGCTTCAGGCTCCAGCACGTCGGCGGACCCCGACGATTGCCGCCGCCGACATCACTGGGACGGCAATGACCGCCGACGTGTCGACGACGGCCACAACCGCGACCTCGCTCGCCGCGCCGTCGGCTCGGCCCGCTCCGGGTCCTCGTCGGCCTCACCTACGATTGCGGTGCGCTGGCTCGACCGGAGTGCGGCGATGCTTACTGGGGAGTTCATGGCTGCGGACATCATCCTGACGGTCGACGACGACGTGGCTGTCTCGCAGGCCATCACTCGCGATCTGCGGTCTCGTTACTCGGACCGCTTCCGCATCGCACGCGCCACGTCGGGTGCCGAGGCGCTCACCGCTCTGGAGGAATTCGCACGCCGCGACCAACAGGTGGCCCTCATCGTGTCGGACCATCGCATGCCGGAGATGACCGGCATCGAACTGCTCCACCGTTCGCTGGTGTTCGCGCCGAACGCGAAGAAGGTGCTGCTCACCGCATATGCCGACACCGATGTGGCCATTCGCGCGATCAACGACATCGGGTTGGACCACTACCTGATGAAGCCATGGGCACCGCCGGAGGAACGGCTGTACCCGGTGCTCGACGACCTGCTCGAGGACTGGCGACGTGAGCACGGCGACCGATTTCAGGGAGTCCGTGTCGTGGGCAGCAAGTGGAGCGAACGCAGCCACGACACCCGCATGTTCCTCGCCCGCAACCACGTGCCCTACCAGTGGCTGGAACTGGGCCGTGATCCCGAGGCGGTGCGACTGCACGCGCTCTTCGCGGGCGATGCGCCCGCCGAACCGCTGGTGCTGATGACCGACGGCACCACGTTGCACGGACCCGACACCCGAGCGCTCGCCGACGCGCTCGGGCTGCGGACGACCGCCGAGTCCACCCTGTACGACCTCGTCGTCGTGGGCGCCGGCCCCGCCGGCTTGGCCGCCGCCGTCTATGGCGCGTCCGAGGGGCTCTCGACCGCGATCATCGAGCGCGAAGCGCCCGGCGGTCAAGCCGCGCAGAGCGCGCGCATCGAGAACTATCTTGGCTTCCCCAACGGCCTCAGCGGTGCCGACCTGTCGCATCGGGCAGTGACGCAGGCCAAGCGCCTCGGTGCCGAGATGGTGTTGACGCGCAATGTCGTCGGGCTGGAGACCCGCGGTTCCATTCACGCCGTCCTGTTCGACGACGGCACGTCGGTGGAGGCGCGCGCCGTGGTGGTGTCGACCGGCGTGTCGTATCGATTGCTCGAGGCGCCGGGCCTTGCCGAGCTCACGGGTCGCGGTGTGTACTACGGCGCCTCGGCGAGCGACGCTCCGGGCACCGCAGGCGACGACG
>JANOET010000391.1:0-8896 GCA_031413415.1 Acidimicrobiaceae bacterium | reverse complement strand
GCCCCATCGTGGTCATGCTCAACAAGTGGGAGCTCATCGACGACGCCGAGCAGCGGGCCGAGATCGAGACCGAGGTACATCGAAAGCTGTACTTCGTCGGCGACTCGCCGGTGCTGAAGATCTCGGCGCTCACCGGTAAGGGCGTGCACAAACTTCGTCCGGTGTTGCAGGAGAGCATCGAGCAGTACCACCGCCGAGTCCCCACACGCGACGTGAACAAGGTGCTCGCCGAGGCCCAGCAGCGCCAGCCCGCCGGCCACGGTCTGCGCGTGCTGTACGCGCTCCAGGGTGCCACCGACCCGCCCACGTTCACCCTGTTCGTCAACCGAGAGTTGCCGCAGACGTACATGCGCTATCTCGAACGCAGCATCCGCGAGGCGTTCAACTTCGGCTCCACCCCCATCAAGCTGCGCGTCCGCAAGCGCAGCGAGTAGGAGCGACGATGCCCTGGTGCGAGGAGTGCGCCAAGTACTGGACGCCGTCGGCCATGAACGAGGACGGCACATGTCCGGCGTGCGGACGGGTGGTCGAGGCTCAGCAGGCGACCGCCAAGAACATCAACGTCAAGCGGCTGGCCAAGGGCGACGACACCGACGACGACGCCAGCGCTCCGTGGCACTTCAAGCTGCTGATGGTGCTGCTGGCGCTCTACCTGGTGTGGCGGATCATCCAGTTGTTCGTCTGAGCCGGTGGCGCTGGACGGTCGAGTCGGTAGCCGATTGATTCCTGGACTCCCAGGAACCCCGAACCGCCGTGGAGGTGAGCGCTGGTCCCGCTACGATTCCACTCCGCTACGGGCTGTAGCGCAGCTTGGTAGCGCACCTGTCTGGGGGACAGGGGGTCGCAGGTTCAAATCCTGTCAGCCCGACAAAGTGACACCCGCCGGGCTTTCGGCGGGTGTCGTCGCGCCTGGCACCGCTTCGTGGCGAGCAGCTTCTCCTCTTCCAGGACGATTTCGACTGGTACCGTGAGGGCCTTGGCGGAAGACTCCGATGCACTGATTCTCGTCGTCGACGACGAACCGGACATCCGACGGTTGATGGTGCTCGGCCTACAGCGACGGGGTTATCGAACCGCCGAGGCTGCCGATGGTGAGGAGGCGCTCGCGGTCGTGCAAGGAACGCCCGTGGACATGGTGCTGCTCGACAGCGGTCTTCCCAAGCTGTCCGGTCCCGAGGTGTTGAGGCGACTGCGTGCCGATCCGCGCTTCAGCACGCTGCCGGTCATCGTCATCACCGGCCGTTCCGACATCACCGACAAGGTCGTCGGTCTCGCCGCAGGGGCGAACGATTACCTCACCAAGCCGGTTCACCTCGAAGAGTTGTTCGCCCGAATCGAGGCGAACCTGCGCGGTCATCGCATGTGGATCGAGCGGATGACCGAACGCCTCCACAGCAACACCGAACTCGTCGCCCGACTGGCCGCGGGACTGGCTGGCGGCGACGTGCGCCAGCACATCGTCGACACGCTCGCCGAGCTGCCCCATGTCGCGGGGGTCGCGTTCTTCGAGATCTCGCCCATCGGGGTGCCGGCGATTCGCTGCGAGAGCCGAGCGGGCGCGTTCTCCGTGATCAGGGCGGGTGCGCTGCGCGACCCGAGGATCGCCGACGAGTTCCTGCACCTGATCGCCGACGGCGCATCGATTCTGCCGGTGGCCAGCAGCCGAAGCCTCCTCGGACCCGGCTGTGGACGCCTGGTGGCCAGCACGATCGGGCACACCGGTTCTGACACGTCGGCGCTGTTGATCGCGATGGACCCAACGGCTCCCAACCAAGCCGAGATCGCCCGCGAACTGCTTGGTCGCACCTTGGAACTGGCACCGATCATCGACAACATGATGAAGACGGTCGACCCGACGCCCGAGATCGTCGGCCTCACCGAAGTGGTCAGTGCGGTGATCGAAAGTGCCGCGTTCGATCCGGTCTTCCAACCGATCTGCGACATCGCGACCGGCGAAATCGTGGGCTACGAAGCGCTGACGAGGTTCCGCGACGGTGCGTCGCCGGAGATCCGCTTCCACGATGCCCGGTTCGTCGGCCTCGGCGGACAACTCGAACGGGCCACGCTGCGCGCCGCACTGCTCGAGTCTCGGCGCCTGCCCGCCGATCGGTACGTGTCGATCAACCTGTCGGCGACCCTCCTGGGTCATCCCGAACTGGCCGAGATGTTGGATCTCTGCGGAGAACGTCAGCTGTACATCGAGATCACCGAGCACGAGCAGATCGACGACTACGAACGGGTCCTCGACGAGTTCCACCAGCTCGGCCGCGGTCTGCGCCTGTCCGTCGACGACGCCGGGTCGGGTTGGTCCAGTCTGCGGCACGTCTTCATGCTCCGTCCCCACATCGTGAAGCTCGACAAGTCGTGGATCGCCGATCTCGATCGCGATCCAGCCCGCCCAGCGCGGGGTGCGGGTATCGCCCGGTTTGCAGGGGAACTGGGAGGCGACATCGTCGCGGAAGGCATCGAGACCGAAGCGGAACTACGGGCGGTGGGAGAGTGCCGAATCCGCTTCGGGCAGGGCTACCTGCTTGGTCGGCCGGCGTCGGTGGCCGAACTCACCGAGAGCTGAAACGCCCGCCGCAGCGGCCCAAAGGCTCAGGAGTCCAGGACTTCCCGGATCGACTCGAACAACTGGCCCTGCAGGTAGGGCTTCCTGAGAAAGGCTTGCCGTCCGGGGAGCACCAACTCCTTCCCGGACAACTCGTGGCTGTACCCAGTGGTGATGATGACCGCCAGATTCGGCTGTTCGCGCTGCAACTGCTCCGCGAGCTCGGGCCCGCTCATGCCGCCCGGCATGACGGTGTCGGTGAACAACACATCGATGGGTTCCGTGCCAGCGCCCGACACCGCCAACGCTTCGACTCCGGTGCCGGCCTCGAGCACGCGGTAGCCCGCACGTTCGAGCGTGTCACGGGTGATCCTGCGGAGGATGAGGTCGTCCTCCACCAGCAGGATCGTCTCGGTGCCCGTTCGGCGGACCTGCGCTGCAGGACGGACATCTGTCTCGGTCACCTCGTCCGGCTCGATCGGTAGCAGGATCTCCATCGTCGTACCACCCCCCGGAGTGGGAGCGAGCGTGATCGCGCCGCGATGCTGCTGCACGATGCCCAGCACGGTGGCCAGGCCCAGTCCGGTGCCCTTGCCGACGTCCTTCGTGGTGAAGAAGGGCTCGAAGATCTGCTTCTCCATCTCCGGGGGAACGCCCAGCCCTTCATCGATCACACGCAGCCGGGCGAACAGACCAGGCTGCACACCCCCAGCGGCCGCCGCGTCCTTGTCGCGCAGATCGATCTCGTCGGTGGCGATGATGATCGATCCACCCGAGGGCATGGCGTCGCGAGAGTTGAGCACGAGATTCAAGATCGCCTGCTCGAGCATCCCGTTGTCGCCACGAACGATCAACGGACTCGGTTGGAGCTGGAGTGTCAGCTGCACATGTTCACCGATGAGACGTTGCAGCATCCGGTCGAATGCCCGAACAGTCTGGTTCAGGTCGAGCCGGGTGGATTGGAGCACCTGCCGGCGGCTGAACACGAGCAACTGATTCGTGAGCTGCGCTGCCCGCTCGGTGGCCATCCGGACCAATTCGAGTCCCTCTTGGGCCGAGCTCGAGAGGCCGGGTTCCATCGCGGTCAGCTCCACCTGCATCGAGATCACCGCCAGGATGTTGTTGAAGTCGTGCGCAACGCCACCGGCCAGTTCGCCGAATGCCTCCATCTTCTGCGAGTGACGGAGCTGGCTCTCGGTCGTCTCCAGGTTGGCCGCGATCCGGTCGCGCTCTGTCAGGTCACGCAACACTGCAGTGAAGTACTGATGGTCGCCGATCCTCACCTTCGAGACCGTCGCCTCCATGCGGAACTCCTCGCCGTCGGCGCGTAGTCCGGTCGTGGGACTCGGAAGCGCTCGGGGAAGGGCCGGGGAGCTCTCCGAGCCGAATGCTGCCATCTGTTGATGGTGTCGTTGATGCGACGATGCCGGGATGAAGTGATCCAGCGAGAGTCCGATCGCCTGGCGACGCGAAAGTCGGAAGATCGCCTCGGCCGCAGGATTGAAGATCACGATGTGTTGCTGGTCGTCGACGGTGATGATCGCATCCATCGAGGACTCGATGATGCTGGCGAGCCGCAGCTCACTCTCGGCCCGGGCGATGTTGGCCCGCCGTTGATCGGTCACGTCCTGCGCAATTCCACTGAGACCCACCGTCGCACCGTGTTCGTCCTTGATCACTTCGCCCCGCACATGGGTCCAGCGGTTGCTGCCGTCCATTCGCACGGTCTCGAGATCGAGTTCGTAGGGGACGCCAGTGGCGGTGGTGTTCGCCAGGGTCGCGGTCAACAACTCCCAACTCCGGGGGGTGAACAGTCTGTGCTGTTCGGGGTACGGCGGCACAGACTCAGCGGGATCGACCTCGTACATCTCGAACAACTCGTGCGACCAGGTGACCTGGTTGCTGGCGATGTCGAGGTACCAACTGCCCACCTTCGCAAGACGCTGGGCTTCGACGAGGTTCTCGTTGGTTCGGCGCAGCTCGTCCTGCGCTGTTTGCCGCTCGGTGATGTCGTGCATGAATACCACGAGGCGCCCGTCCTCGATCGACAGATGGGTGACGCTGACTTCGAGGTGCCAGGTGCTGCCGTCCTTGCACCGATGCTCACTGTCGAACGTGCCGCCTCCATGCTCGACCAACTGGTCGATGTTGGCCTCGACCCACGCTGCGGACTTCCCGACTCTCAGGTCCTGGATCGACATGGTGAGCAGCTCGGCCTCGCTGTAGCCGCTGCGCCGACAGTAGGCCTCATTGACCTCCAGGATGCGTCCGTGCAAGTCCGTGATCCAGAGGCCGTCCTGTGCCGTGCGAAGAATCAACCGGTGGAGTTCGTCGCTCGCTCTCAGGGTCGAGTCCACCTGCGCTCGCTCGCGCGCCTCGTGCTGCAGCCAGCGATTCAACGCCTCGGACACTCGTCGTGCCTCGAGGGCGTCTTCGGCGAGGTTGAGGGCGGCGGCTTGCGAGCGATTGGCCGCAGCCTCGCTCTGCTCGAGTGCCTCTTTCGTGTGACGCAGATCGGCCATCAGCGCAGCGATTCGGGCGTAGCTGTGCACTCGGGCGAGCAACACGCGGTTCGAGACCGGCCGCAGGATGTAGCCGTCGGCTCCGGCCTCGAGACCCTCTGCCATGTCGTCGGTGGTGGCGTACGCACTCGAGGCCAGCACCACGAGGCAATCGACGAGATCGGCGTCGAGCTTGATCCGTCGGCACACCTCGACGCCATCGATGCCCGGCAGATCTCGATCGAGCAAGATCAGCTGCGGGCGGCTGGCCCGTACCGCGTTCAGTGCGGCCTCGCCGTCGGCGGCGACAGAGACGGAGTAGCCCGCTTGCTCGAGCAGACGCCGGGTGCCGTTGAGCGTGTCAGCGTCGTCATCGACGACCAGGACCTCGATCGGCAGGGTCATGAGTGAATCCTCGGCCGGTACTCGACATCGACAACCTTTCCCGGGGTGCTCATGGCAACGCCGTGGGCGGTGCCACGACGACCTCCACCACTCGATGCCTGGGCGGTTGGCCCAGTTGCGCACACAACCCGTTCACCTCGCGCTTGAGTTCGATCATTCGTACTTCGCGTTCGACTGCGATCTCGTTGAAGCGAGACAACCTGGAGTTGCTCTCGTGGAGGTCGGCGGTCGTTCGTTGCCCTGCCTCCTCTGCGATCTTGGTTTCGGTGATGTCGTAGATGGTGCCGTGCCAGAGCGTGCCACCGTCGGGCATGCGCTCGGGCCGCGCTTGCGACTTTCGCCACCGGAGGCCTTGGCGTGGCAAGACCACCCGGAACTCGCAGCGAAACATTCCCAAGCTGTCTGCCGACTCTTGGATGAGCCGAGCGACACGGTCGAGGTCATCGGGATGGAGACGCTCGAAGACCAGCGCGGCGTCCTTGAGCGCCTCTTCCGGTGTCACCTCGTAGATCTCGTTCAACCCTCGACTTGAATAGGGAAACGCGGAATGACCGTCCGGGTACAACCGGTACTGGTAGATGACGCCGGGGACATTTTCGGCGAGGTGGACGAGCAGGTCGCGGCTGGCGGTGAGCGCCTCCTCGGCGAGCCTTCGCCGGGTGACGTCGCGGGTCAGGAGGACGACACGTTGCCCGACGCTGACTTCGCGCTTCACGGCTGCGGCCGAGAGTTCGAACCAGGTCTCGCCCATGGGGAGTTGCAGATAGTAGGTGTAGCCAGCACATGAGCCGTTCTCGACGGCCTCCTCGATCGCGCGCATGCACACCTGGTTCACCGCCGCAGGCAGGACGTCCGACAACAGCTTGCCCATGAACAGTTCAGGTGGTGCCGCCAGAAGATCGTCGTTGGGAGCGTGGTAACCGAAGATACGGCCGTCCAGATCGACCTCGAAGAGCAGGTCGGGGAGCGCCTCGAGCAGTGCGGCGAGCTCTGTCTGGAAGCCCCGCAGCCGCGATGGGAGGTGCTCACCCTGCGGCTCGTCGGCCGTTCCGCGGTCAGCGTTGTCGTTCGTCAAGAAGTTTCTCCGCTCGCCATCGGGGCTGCTGGCGATGGCTCAGCAGTTCGTCCCAGTGACAAAGTAGGGACCATCTGTGCCGACGGCAAGAGTCGATCGGCCCTGCTGCGGGCTCGGGCAGCGGCGGACCACCCCCAGTCAGATTTCTCAGAAAATGGTGAAGAAACCTCGCAGAGTGACGAAACTGGGTGCATGATGGTGGTGCGAGTCGCACTCGATGGCTCGCGAGGAGCAGTCCATGGCGGCGTTCGAGTCGATCGACATCACCAGCCCGGCCTTCCAGCTGCGGCTCGCCAACCTGCTGGTCGCGACGCGGACGCGGCGAGGCCAGGGTGTCGGCAACATGGCCAAGGCCAGTGCTGGCCGTTACGACCGGCGCCAGCTGAAGGCGTTCGAGACGGGGGAGACCCCACTCGACGAAGCGACGATCGACGATCTCGCCACGCTGTACGGCTGTGACCTCGGTGAGATTCTTCCCTTGCGATTGCCGGTGGTGATCAGCGCCAACCGTGTCAGTGCCGGTGGGGTGCACGAGGAGTTCGACTCGAACGACCCTCAGGCGCTGCTCGCGGCCTATCTGTCGCTGGTTCGCACCCTGCGACGCCAGAAGCGGGCTCCTGTCGTCGACCTGCGTCGCGACGACGTCGAGGTGCTCGCCGGATTCATGCATGCGCCACGCGAGACCGTCGTGCACCAGTTGGCGACGCTGATGCACGCCACACAGACCAAGCGCACGGCAATGGTCGGCGTACTCGCCACCGGGGCGGTCGTCATCGGCCTCGTCGGCTCGGTCGCAGCTGTTGGCACCAACGAGTCGTCGCCCCCCGCGGACCCGACACGGACCACGTCGATCGAGACCACCGTGGCGAGCAGCACGACCACCGAGACGACGGTCGTCGAGACCACCTCGGTCTCCACCTCTACCTCCACGACGACGGTGCCAGAGACGACAGTCTTGGTGCAGACCACGGTGGCGCCCACCGTTCCGGCGACCCTTCCCCCCACGGTGCCCGCCACGAGGCCGCCGAACACGGCGCCGCCCACCACGGCGAAGCCCGTGGTGACGACGACGTCCGTGGAGATGATCGACACCAACCTGACGACGCCCGACGTCAGTACCGGCGGTCCGCCGATCCCGTAGACGTCGGCTCGAGCCGCCACTTGGAATCGGTGGCGCTCGACAAGAACGTCTCAAATTGACCGTTCTCCGCGCTCAAGGCCTGCTCCACACCTGCCGATACCGATGCAGGCGAAAGAAGGAGTGGGCAATGGACGACACCGCGATGATCGATCTGCGTTCCGACGCGTTTGCCAAGCGGTTGGCGAATCTGATGGTGGCGACCCGCTCCCAGCAAGGCCGATCGGTGCGCCAGCTGGCCAAGGCGAGCGGTGGCGCCTTCAGCGCAGCGCAGCTGAAGTCGTTGGAGCGTGGCACCACGCCGCTCGATGACGACCTCATCGAGAGCATCGCCGAGTTGTACTCGTGCGACCTCGGCGCGATCCTCCCGAGTCGACTCCCTGTCGTCGTGACGGCTGGCGTCATCTCTGCGGGTGGCGTCTCGACGGTGTTCGAGCCGCACAACTCGACGGCGCTGCTCGAGGCGTATCTGAGGCTCGTGCGCTCGATGCGCCGTCAGAAGAAGGCTCCGGCCGTCGACCTGCGCCGCGAGGACATCGAGGTCCTGGCCGGGTTCCTCGGCCAGTCGGGCAGCGTGGTCGTCGAGCGGCTCGGCGCGCTGATGGGCGCGACGCGCTCGCAGCGCACCGCAATGGCAGGGCTGTTCGCCTCGGGCGCCGTGGTCATCGGGTTGGTCGGCACGGCCGCTGCAGGCGGCGGCGGAATGACGACTCGAAGCTCTCTGGTGAAGGGGCCGCTCCACGACTCGATCGGTCGAATGATCTTGGATTCCGACGGCGGCGACAGCGACGACGGCACCAGCGCCGTGGGCGCTGGCCACGGGCGCGAGTTGGGCGGCACCGGCTGGACGGCCTGGTCCTCCGGCGGCGTGGCCGAGGACGATGCGACAGACGATGACGGCGACGGGTCCGGCGCCGAAGGGCGCACTGGCTCGACCCAGAGCCGCCCTGCCGCGCCGACCGCTCCGTCGAACGATGACGATGCCGATGGCGCGCCGAGCGGCGATCAGTCCGCCGACGAGTCAGGCGACGACGGGCTGATCGACACCGATCTGCCCGATCCGGAGGTGGACGTCGACGATCCGGTGATCCCGGACCCGGGTACCCCTGACCCGGGTACGCCTGATCCGGGCACTCATGACCCGGGCACGCCCGATCCGGGCTCGCCCGATCCGGGCACTCCCGATCCGGGCACTCCCGACCCGGGCACTCCCGACCCCGGCACGC
>JANOET010000390.1:0-13133 GCA_031413415.1 Acidimicrobiaceae bacterium | reverse complement strand
GTTCTTCGGCGTGCTGATGTCGATGAACGCCGCCTCCATGCCCGGGAGCACGTTCTGGACCCGACCGATGTAGATGTTGCCGTGGATCTGGCTGACGTCGTCGGCCGGCCGGCTGACGTAGTGCTCGATGAGGTTGCGCCCCTCGAGCACCGCGACCTGGGTGAGCGTGGGTCGAACCTGCACGCACATCAGGTAGCGACCGATGGGGCGGCCGTTGCGCTCGCGACCGCGGCGCAGCTCGAACACGGCAGGGTCCATCTCGGTCTGCGGCCGCTCGGGGCGACCACCGCCCGAGCCAGCACCGGTCCCCGAGCCGGAGCGGCCCTTGCCGCCACGACGACGCTTCTTCTTCGCTGCCTCGCTCTCGTCGCGGGCCTCACCGCTCGTCAGGTCCGAGGTGGCCGAATCGCCCTGTCCGTTCGGCGTGCCCTGACCGTTTCGACCGCCGCCCTGCTGGGCCTTGCCACCGCGGTTGCGTTGAGCCTGCCCCTGCGACTTCTCGACGGCTGGCGTGCCACCACCGACCGTCGCGGGTGCGGGCCTGGTGTCGCCGATCTGAGGCTTGCGCACGAGCGCTCGCTCGGCCGCCTCGGGCGACGGGCGGTTTTCGCGAATCCGCTCGGGCAACTCGGGGTGATGATCGCCGGCACGGCCGACGACGGCGTCAGGCCCGTGGTCGATGGTGACGGCGACGGCATCCGTCGCCTCGTCACCATCGTCCTCCGGGTCGTCCTGGTCGTCGTCGTACTCGTCGTCGACGACATCGTCATCGTCGACATCGTCGTCGTCGCCGTCAATGGCCGGTCGCGGCGGGCGCTTGCGGTTCTTTCCACCGCGCGAACCGCGGCGACGCTTCTTCGGACCGGTCGAGACCGTGGGGTCGCCGATGTCGTCGGGTGCACCCGCCGCGCCGGTGGCGCCGTCGATTTCAGCTCCGGTTGCCTCGGACTGCGCCGCCTCGGCGGGAGTCGTTGCTGGCACGGGTTCGGGACGGCTGGGGGTCTCGGCGCCGGCCGAGGACGGTGCCGTGTCGAAGTCGGATGATTCCATGGGTGAAGTCCCTTCTCATGCGCACACCACTGGGGCGCGCGCCGCGACCGGCGAGGCGGGGATGATCTCCCGCTGCACGCCATCGCGTTCGATCCATTGCTGTGTGCGCAGCACTCTCGCGGCCGTGTCGACCGGATCGAGTGCAGGGAACATCGCCGCCACCAGTTCGAGTGGCCGCAGTCCCCTTCCATTGGTGGCCAGCATCGCGCACAGATGCGGCCGGGGGTCGTCGGTGGAGGGTGCCACCGACAGATCGAGGATGGCCGGTCGCACGTCGTCGGTGCTCCGCTGGCCCTTCCGTTCGCGTTCCACCATCAAGGTGGTCGCGGAGAGTGTGGTGCCGATGGCCGAGGAGACCTCGGCGCACTCGACACCGTCGAGCGTGAACACCCACGTGCAGGCGACGACGTCCTCCTGCAGCGACGGACTGCTGCTCGCGTCGCGCTCGACGACATGGGTGACCTCGTAGCCGACGGGCATGGCGGCACTGAACCGCACCGCCAGGTCGTCGAGGTCGGGGGCCAGACCGGCGGCGAGTTCGACGTCGAGGTATTCGGCGAGGCTCTCGGCGCCGGTGGGCAGCGCGAGGCCGAACGACATTCGCGGTCGAGGCGTGAAGCCGGCCGAGTACGCAAGCGCCACATCGGCCTTGCGCACTGCCCGCTCCCAGTGACGAGCCGTGTCGCGATGGCTGGTGAAGCGGATCTTGCCCAGCTTGGTGTGGCGGATGCGCAGCTTCATGCGAGCACCCCCGAGTCGCTCGCAACGGCGATCTCGGGTTCGCGGCGACGCGGCAACAGTTCGACGGGGACTTCGCCGCCGCGGGTGAGGTCCTGGCCGGTGCCCTGGCTGCCACCGGCAGGGGCGACGGGCGAGGCGACGACGTGCTCGATGCCGTACCCGGTGCACACGCCACAGTCGTAGCACGGCGTCCAGCGGCAGTCCGGCAGGCCGTGCTCGGCGAGCGACTCCTGCCAGTCGTGCCAGAGGAAGTCCTTGTGCAGCCCGGCGGACAGGTGGTCCCACGGCAGTACCTCGTGCTCGTCGCGGTGACGGTGCACGTACCAGTCGACGGACAGACCTTCGGCGGCCATGGCCTCTTCCCAGCGGCCCAGGCGGAAGAACTCGCTCCACTCCTGGAACACGCCGCCGGCGCGCCACACACGTTCCATCACGTTGCCGATGCGACGATCGCCACGAGCCGCGATGCCCTCGGCCAGTGTGGCGGCAGGGTCGTGCCACTTCACCGTGACGCCCTTGGCGCGGTGGCCCGCCTCGCGCACGAGTTGCACCTTGCGGCGGAGTTCGTCGGTGGTGTTCTGACCGAACCACTGGAACGGCGTGTGTGGCTTGGGGACGAACCCACCCAGACTGACGGTGACGCTGGCCCGGTTGGTGTGTGTGCGACCGATCTGCACGCAGTTGCGGGCGAGGTCGACGATGCCCAGCGTGTCGGGGTCGGCCTCGGTGGGGAGGCCCGTGAGGAAGTACAGCTTCATGCGGTACCAGCCCTGCGAGTACGCCGACTCGACTGCTCCGTACAGGTCTTCTTCGGTGATCAGCTTGTTGATGACCTGGCGCATTCGCCAGCTGCCGGCCTCGGGAGCGAAGGTCAGGCCACTGCGGCGACCGCCCGCCACCTGGCCAGCGAGACCCACCGTGAACGCGTCGACACGCAGCGACGGGAGACTGATGGTGACCTGGTCGCTGGTGCCGCAACCGGCCGGGTTGATGGACTTGGTGACCTGCTCGATGCCGCTGAAGTCCGCGGTGGACAGCGAGGTCAGGCTGACCTCGTCGTACCCGGTGCGACGCAGGCCGGCTTCGATCATCGTGCGCACCTGCTCGGCCGGGCGCTCGCGCACGGGGCGGGTGATCATTCCGGCCTGACAGAACCGGCACCCACGTGTGCAGCCGCGGAACACCTCGACGGCGAGGCGATCGTGAACGACCTCGGTCAGCGGGGCCATCGGCGACTTCGGGTAGGGCCACTGGCCGAGGTCGGCGACCGTGCGCTTGTGCACCACGGCAGGGACATCGGCGTGTTTCGGGGTGACGGCGCGCAGGGCGGGGCCGTCGTACTCGACGTCGTACATCGCCGGCACGTAGACGCCGGGCACCTTCGACAGCTCGCGCAGCAGGCCGTCACGGCTGCCCGGAGTGCGGCCCGATGCCTTCCAGTCGCGCACGATCTCGGTGATGTCACCGATGACCTCTTCGCCTTCGCCCAGCACGGCCAGGTCGACGAAGTCGGCGAGTGGCTCGGGGTTGAACGCACAGTGCCCGCCGAGCACGACCAGCGGGTGCGACTCGTCGCGCTGCGCCGAGCGCACCGGCACCCCCGCAAGGTCGATCATGTTCAACACGTTCGTGTAGACCAACTCGGCTGCGAGGCTGAAGGCCAACACGTCGAAATCGCCGGCGGCACGGTGGGTGTCGACCGAGAACAGCGGCACGCCACGCTGGCGGAGCAGGGTCTCGAGGTCGCTCCAGGGCGCGTAGGTGCGCTCAGCGACGGCATCGTCGCGCTCGTTCAGGATTTCGTAGAGGATCTGGAGCCCCTGGTTGGGCAAACCGATTTCGTACGTGTCGGGGTAAGCGAGCAGCCAGGACACCTTGCCGGGCGCATGCCGGGGGGTGATGGCGCCGTCTTCACACCCGATGTAACGGGCAGGTTTTTGAACCCGAGCCAGGAGCGGTTCGACCCGCGCCCAGAGAGAAGTCATGTCTGGCGAGTCTACCCCGGACCCTGGCCTGAACCAGGATCCCACGGACAGGGGTGTTCTCCAGGAACTTCAGTTCGCGCGAGGGTCAGCGGTAGCGGCGCATGTGCACGTTCTGGACGAGCCCCATGAGCGCGAAGAACGTCACGATGCCCGAGCCGCCATAACTGATGAACGGCAGGGGTAGCCCGGTGATGGGCATCACCCCCAACGTCATCGCGATGTTCTGGAAGACCTGCCACAGCAGCATCGAGAACACGCCGACGCAGAGGTAGGTGCCGAGCAGGTCTCGCGACAGGTGGGCGATGCGCCAGATGCGCAGGAGCACGATGGCGTACAAGCCGAGGAGGATGCCGCACCCGACGAGCCCGAACTGCTCGCCCACCGCCGAGAACGGGAAGTCGGCCCACTGCACCGGGATGTCCTTCGGCGCGTTCGTGATGGGACCCTGCAGCCAACCCTTGCCGGTGATGCCGCCGATGGCCAGTGCACGGATGGCATTGCGCCCCTGGTACAGCACGTCCTGCATGTCGATGTCCTTCGAGTTCTGATCGAAGAACGCCGTGAACCGTTTCAACTGGTACTCATTCACCACCCGGGTGAGCACCGCCGCGCCCACCGTCGCAAGTGACAGCAGCGTGATCATCGCGATGTACCGCGCCTTTGCACCGGCGACGAGCATGATGCCCATCGCCATCGCGACGAGCACCGAGGCAGATCCGAGGTCGGGCTGGACGATGATCAGCGCAGTGGGCGCGCCGACCAGCATCAACCCGATGATGAATCGATGGTACGGCAGGTCGTCACTGCTGTCCTCGGACAAGTACGAGGCCACCATCAGCAGGGTCGTGAACTTCGCCATCTCGGCCGGCTGGATGTTCAGCGGACCGATGTCGAAGCTCAACACGGTCTCGGTGCCGCGCACCTGCAGAATGTTCATCAGCGTGATCAGTGTCAGCAACATCAGCGTCGCCCCGTACAGGAAGCGAGCGTGGTCCTTCCACCAGTCGTAGTCGAACGCCATCACCACCACCATCACGAGAACGGCAGCGATCAGAAAGATCTCCTGGCGGGTGACGAAGAAGAAGTCGTATGGCGAACTGCCGCCTGGCGGTGTCTTCGAATGCGACGCCGAGTAGATGACGAACAGACCGATGATCGCCAGCGCACCCTGCGCGAACAACAGCACGTAGTCGATGTTGCGGCCCGGCGCCGACTTGCTGGAATGGATGTTGCCCAAGCCCGAGTCGGGCTTGCGCTGCATGAAGCTCAGGGCCATGCCGTCACCTCACCCTCGACCGAGGTCGCCGCCGGCGCCGATGCCGAGGCACGACTGGTCGGCGAGCTGCATCTGCTGCGCCGGGATGATGGAGTTCAGGTCGAGCGGATCGCTCACGAACACGGGATCCGGCGTGACGTCGCCGGACAAGGCAAGGAACATGCACTTGGTCACGGGCGCCGCTGCCTTCGAGCCGTAGCCGCTCTTCTCGAGATAGCTGACGACCGTGTAGGGCATCTCGGCCGTCCGCCCGTACGCGCCGAATGCCGACGAGTCGTTCCACGGCAGGCTCGCCGCGCCCTGTGCGGTGCCGGTCTTGCCGGCGATGTCGACGGGGAAACCCTGGAACAGGGTTTGACCCGTGGTCCCGTGGCCGGGCGTGCCCGGGCCACGGATGACGCGATGCAGACCCTCGCGGATGGGCTCGAGCACCTCGGGGGGCATCTCGAGCGCGTCACGGATGGTCGGCTTGTCGAACGACTGGCGCAGCGTGCCGGCTTCCAGGTCGGCGACGGCGGGGCTGGCGTCCGGGGTGAGCGGCGCCCAGATCGCCTTCACGATGGTCGGCTGCAGCAGGAAGCCACCGTTGGCGATGGTGGCATACGCGTTGGTCAACTGCAGCGGTGTGGCGGCCATCAGGCCCTGCCCGATGGCGACCTGCACGTTGTCGCCCACGACCAGACGAGGCACTTCACCAGGGGCGAGCACCTTCTTGTCGACGAGCGCCTTCTTGACGGCATCGTCGGGGACGCGACCCTTCCATTCGTAGGGCAGTTGGATGCCGGACTTGCTGCCGAACCCGAATCGCTCGAGGTCCTCCTTGAGCAGGCTTTTCTGGTCGGGCAGGTTCTCGGACAGCTGCCAGAACTGCTCGCCGAGGTGGTAGAAGAACGTGTCGCTGGATACGGCGAGGGCATCGCTCACCCTCACGTTGCCGTACGCGCTGGGCAGGTTGGTGCGCTTGTTGGTGGCGTTCTTGAACACGCAGCGCGCCTTACCGCCCTTGTCCTGGCACTCGTTCTCGGGAATGCTCTCGAGCCGGTAGGTGCCTTCGTCGGTCCACACCGTGTTGGCCGTGATCAGCCCCGAGTGCAACGCGGCCCACGAGATGAACGGCTTGATCGTGGAACCGAGGTTGTAGTTGCCCTGCACCGCGCGATTGACGAGGATCGACTTGTCCGGATCGATGTCCGTACCGTCGGGGTTCTTGCTGGGGAACAGCTGCTTGTACTTCGTCCCGTCGATGCCGCTCTCCATCCAGCGGTTGTCGAACGTCGGGTAGCTGGCCATCGCCATGACCTGGCCGGTCTCGTGGTTCTCGACCACCACCGAACCGGCCGGCGCCTTGTGCTGCACCCATTCGGGGTAGTCGGTCTTCGAACCGTCGGGGTTCGTCTTCTGGAAGACGCGGGTCTTGCAGTTCGTCTTGATGTCGCAAGGGTTGTGCGGCGCTGAGTCGGGCTGCATCAGGTCGGTGGGAAGCTCGCGACGTTTGCGCAGCTGCGTCTGCAGCGCCTGCTCGGCGTACTGCTGGATGTCGAGGTCGATGCTCAGCTGCACGTCGAACCCGGCGATCGGCTCGACGCGCTGGTCGAACAACTCACGCACGATCGAGCCCGAGGCGTCGACTTCGTAGACCCGCTTGCCCCATGTGCCGTGCAGCTCTCGCTCCATGCTGCTCTCGACGCCGAACTGGCCGACGCGTTCGTTGCGCTTGTAGCCCTGGGCGAGGTAGGTCTCGAGCGTCTCCTTGGTGATCGACCCGGTGAAGCCGATGACGTGCGACGCCAGCGGCGCATACGGATACACACGCTCGTACTGCTCGACGACGTCGACACCTGGGTAGTCCTCGCTGCGCTCCTTCAGGAAGCTGACGGTCGGTTCGTCGACGTCCTCCTTCAGCGGCAACGGCAGGAGCGCATCGAACTGCTGCTTCTTCGTGCACGGCTTGGGCACGTTGTAACACGGGTCGTAGCGGCGCATCAGGTCGTCGATCGGCGTCTGCAGCGGACCCGACAGGCGTTCCAGCAGTGCAAGACGGTCCTTCTTCTTCGCCTTGCGCAGCACCGCCCAGTCGATGGTGACCGTGAGGATGCGCTGGTTGTCGGCGAGGACGCGCCCGTCGGCGTCGAAGACGCGGCCTCGCTCGGGCGCCACGAACACCTCGCGCGTCTTCGCCGCGGCCACGGTGGCCGTGTACTCCTCGCTCTTCACACCCTGCAGGAACCACAGGCGCGCACCGAGCAGACCGATGAGAAGGAGCGACACGGTGGCGAGCACGCCCAGGCGGGCAGAACGCTTGTCAACGGCCATTGCCACATTCTTGTCGATCTGATGACGAATCGGGTCGCGCGTCGGCGCGAGTCACAGGCGTGGTCATTCGAGCATCGCCTTCCACTTCTTGCGCCGGACGCCCATCATCCATCGCCCGACCGGCATGAGCAGCGGGCACATCAGTGCCGCGAACAGGGCGACGATGGGGATGGTCCACCTCGCATCGGAGGTGAGCCAGCCCTGCTCGCCGGTGATGACCTCGGCGACCGGGATGGCCGCCTCGCCGACCGCAGCCCCGATGAACGCGAAGATCGACGCCAGCCACCACTGCGGGTCGGGCGTGAAGGTGTGCACGTAACCGGCGGTCATGCCACCGAGGCCGTAGGCCAAGGCCATCAGGCCGAACGGTGTGTTGCCACTCATGTCGTAGAGGAGGCCGAGCACGAAACCGGCTACGGCACCGCGGTCCGATCCCCCGCCGGCACCGGCTGCGACGACGACGGCGAGCACGAACTGGAGCTTCACGTCGTGGACCGGGTGCGCCGCGAAGACCACCCGCTGGATGGACAGGGCGACGATGCCGACCGGGACGAGCCGGAGGAGCGGGCCGAAGATGATGTTGCGCACGGCTACTTGCCGACAGCGTCCTGGTTCGGCGAGTAGAGCACCACCGCCACGAAGTTCAGCCGCTGCAGGCTCGCGTTCGGTGTGACCTCGACCAGTGCGCTGCTGCTGCCCGTCTGCCGTTCGATGCGGCTGATGATGCCGATGGGGATGCCCTGCGGAGCGAGGCTGTTGTTGCCCCCCGCTGTGTCGACGATCGCGCCGATCTTCACGCTGGTGACCGACGATGTGGTGTCGACGAACCGCAGCACCATTCTCTTGGCGGCGCCCTGTCCCTCGAGCGTGCCCGTCTCGCGGACCACTTCGAGAACGGTGGAGGTGGTGGTGGCCGCCGCAGGCGCAGTGCTCGAGCCTGTGACGGTGGAGGTCGACGTCGACTGCGACGGGTCGGTGATCGGCGTGAGCTCGGGAGGCAGCGGCTGCGTGGTCGTCGTCGTCGTGCTCGTGCTCGACGACGTGCTGCTCGTGAGATCGCTGACCGGGATGCCCGACAACGTGGTGTCGTCGGTGGGCGGCTCGGGTGTGACCGCGGGCCCGCCGGGGGTCGACAGCACCTGCGCCTCGACGGCGAACTCGGGGTCGGTGATGAGCAGCACGATGCTGCGGTCGGCGAACACCTTCGTGATGCGCCCGATGAGGCCGGCGCCGTCGGTGACCGGCATACCGACCTGCACACCCTGACGGGACCCGACGTTGATCTCGACCGTGTTCTGGAAGTTGCTCGGCGATGCACCGACGACCGTTGCGGGAACGGTCTTGTATTGGAACTTGGAGGTGAGCTGGTTCAGCTTCAACAGCTCGCGGTACTCGAGGATGGACGACTTGGCCTCGACGTCGTTGCCCTTCATGAGTTGGATCTGATCCCACAACGCTTCGTTCTGCTGTTGCAGGTCGTCGTAGTTCGAGATGCCGTCCCAGACCCGTTCGAGGGGCAGGGTGAGGGCCTCTGTGGCGGTGTCGATCGGCGCGACGACGCGCGCGAACACCGACCGGATCTGGTCGATGACCGGATTGCCGCGCTTGTCGAGCGTGATGAGCAACACGCACGTGAGCACGACGAGCAGGAGGATCCTGCGGCGACTCAGCCCTGACAGCATGACAGCGACCGCCGCGGGCTAATCGTCGCCACCGAGCGACATGAGCCCCCGCATCGCATCGATGTTCTCGAGCGCGCGGCCCGAGCCGATGACCACGCTGAACAGCGGGTCGCGCGCGATGTTGATGGGCATGCCGGTCTCGTGCGCCAGGCGGCGGTCGATCCCCGCGAGCAGTGCGCCACCGCCGGTGATCATGATGCCCTGCTCCATGATGTCCGCGGCCAGTTCCGGCGGCGTGCGGTCGAGTGTCGTCTTCACGGCATCGACAATGGCAGAAACTGGCTCGGAAAGGGCTTCGCGCACCTGCTCTGTCGTGAGCGGGATCGTGCGCGGGAGGCCGCTGATGAGGTCGCGGCCACGAATGTCGGCCGTGAGTTCGTCGTCGAGCGGCCATGCGGAGCCCATGTGGATCTTGATTTCCTCGGCAGTGCGGTCGCCGATCGCGAGCGAGAACTCCTTCTTCACGTACTGCATCACTGCGTCGTCGAGTTCGTCGCCGGCGACTCGCACCGACTGGGCCGTGACGATGCCGCCGAGCGAGATGACCGCCACCTCGGTGGTGCCACCACCGATGTCGACGATCATGTTGCCGCTCGGTTCGTGCACCGGCATGTCGGCCCCGATGGCAGCAGCCATGGGCTCTTCGATGATGTGCACGGGCTTGCGCGCGCCGGCGTACTCGGCGGCGTCCTGCACAGCGCGCTGCTCGACGCCGGTGATGCCCGACGGCACGCAAATGACCATGCGCGGCTTGCTCCAGCGGCTGGCGTGCACCTTCTGGATGAAGTAGCGGAGCATCTTCTCGCACACCTCGAAGTCGGCGATGACGCCGTCCTTCAAGGGACGGATCGTCTTGATGCGACCGGGCGTGCGACCCATCATCCGCTTGGCTTCGAGGCCCACCGCGACAGGACGACCGTCGGTGATGTCGATGGCGACGACCGACGGCTCGTTGAGCACGACGCCCTGGCCGCGCGCGTAGATGAGTGTGTTGGCGGTGCCCAGGTCGATCGCGAGGTCGCGGCCGAGCGCCAGCGGGTTGCTACGAGCCATCAATGGCCTCCTGGACTCGGCGTGAACATGACGAGCCAGTGTACCGGAGCGACAGTTTGTTACAGATTCGGGAAGAAAATCCCGATCTCGCGCTGTGCCGACTCGAGCGAGTCGCTGCCGTGGATGAGGTTCTCGGTGAACGACGCGCTGAGGTCGCCACGGATGGTGCCACCTGCCGCCTTGCGCGAGTTCGTCGCGCCCATGAGCGTGCGCATGACCTCCCAGGTGTCCTCCGGACCCTCCACGACCATCGCCACGACCGGGCCGCTGCTCATGAAGGCCACGAGGTCGGCGTAGAAGCCCTTGCCGACGTGCTCGGCATAGTGACGCGACAGCGTGTCCTCGTCGAGCTGGCGGAGGTCCATGGCCACGACGTCGAGGCCCTTGGCCTCGATCCGGGCGATGATCTGGCCGGCGAGCTTGCGCTGGACGGCATCGGGCTTGAGCAGGACGAGGGTACGGTCGGACATGGCGGGCAACGCTATCGGCATGTACCGAAAGTGGTCCTGCCCGGCTTCACCGGTCGAGCCGGTCAGCGCGGTTTGGCGAGCAGATGCGGCCGAGCGGCCCCGACGATGTACAGCGACCCCGTCACGACGATCGCGTCCTCGGCCATCGCGTCGGTGAGCGCCGCGTCGATGGCGTGCTCGACCGTCGCGTACTGACGCACGTCGTCGCACCCCAATTCGCGAGCGGCAGCCGTGATGTCGGCCGCCGGCAGGCCGCGCGGGCTGGGGGCGGTGCAGGTGAGCACCACGTCGAACTCGTCGGCACGCAGGGCCGACAGCATCTCGCGCGGATCGCGACCGCGAAGGCACCCGACGACGAGCAGACGGCGGCCAGCAGGGTCGAAGTCGTCGAAGAACACCGTCGCGCACGAATCGGCACCGGCCGGGTTGTGCGCGCCGTCGACCACCACCAGCGGCTGGTGCGCCATGACCTCGAATCGGCCGGGCATGGTGACCTGCGCGAACCCCTCCTCCACGATCTCGCCGGGGACCGGCGCCGCGAAGAACGCCTCGACCGCGGTGAGCGCCACGGCCGCGTTGTCGGCCTGGTGTCGACCGTGCAGTGGTACGAAGACGTCGGGGTAGATGGTCGTCGGCGTGCGCAGCGCCACCTGGCGGCCGCCCAGGGCGAGTTGCTGCTCGAGCACGTCGAAGTCGTCGCCACGCACCAGGCACGAGGCACCCCCGGCGGCGCGGAACACCGCCACCAGCTCAGGGTCGGACTCGCCGACCACGACGGCGCTGCCGGGCTTGATGATGCCCGACTTCTCGGTCGCGATGTGCATGCGCGTCGGCCCGGCGAACTCGGTGTGGTCGAGGCCGATGTTGGTGATGACCGCCACCTGGCTGTCGCAGACGTTGGTCGCGTCCCAGCGGCCGAGCAACCCGACCTCGATGACGGCCACGTCGACCGCGACATCGGCGAACCAGCGATACGCCGCGCCGGTGAGCGCCTCGAAGTACGACGGACGCACCCCGGTGATCACCTCAAGATCCGCGATGGCGGCGATCTGCTCGGCGAAGTCGTCGTCGGGGATGGACTCGCCATTGACGCTGATGCGCTCGTTCAGCCGTTCGAGATGCGGGCTGGTGTAGGCGCCGACGGTGAGGCCGTGCGCCATCAGCAGACGGGTGATCATCTGTGTGGCCGAACCCTTGCCGTTCGTGCCCGTGATGTGGATGACCGGATACGCCGTCTGCGGGTCGCCCATCGCGCTCACGAGCGAACGCATCCGCTCGAGGGTCGGCGATTCGATGCGCCCGGTGGTCTCGTAGCTCGCGTGCGCGTCGAGATAGGCCAGCGCGTCCTGGTAGGTCATCGGAGTCACGTCGCCGGCGCCGGGCGCCGGATCAGCTCGCCTGGCGGCGCGGCCGTTTGGTGACGGGCTCGCGCGGGGTGAGCGTGGGGGCGACCTTGGTGGCCACGGTGTCGGCGTCGATGACGACGGTGCCGACGTCGGTTCGACCCGGCAACTCGTACATCGTGTTCAGCAACACCTCTTCGAGGATCGCGCGCAGACCACGAGCGCCGGTGCCACGAGTGAGCGCCTGGTCGGCGATGCCCTCGAGCGCGTCGCGAGTGAACTCGAGTTGCACGTCCTCGAACTCGAACATCTTCTGGTACTGACGCACCAGCGAGTTCTTCGGCTCGACGAGGATCTTGATGAGGGCATCGCGGTCCAGGCTGCGGACAGCACCGACCATCGGCAGTCGGCCGATGAACTCGGGGATCATGCCGAACTTGAGGAGGTCCTCGGGCTGCACCTGCACGAACAGCTCGCCCGGATCTCTCTCGCTCTTGCTGCGCACGGTGCTGTTGAAGCCGATGCCGCGGTGTCCGACTCGGTTCTCGATGATCTGGTCGAGACCGGCGAACGCCCCACCGCAGATGAACAACACATTGGTCGTGTCGATCTGGATGAACTCCTGGTGCGGGTGTTTGCGGCCGCCCTGCGGCGGCACCGAGGCGACCGTGCCCTCGAGGATCTTCAACAACGCTTGCTGCACACCTTCGCCCGACACGTCGCGAGTGATGGACGGGTTCTCGCTCTTGCGCGCGATCTTGTCGATCTCGTCGATGTAGATGATGCCGGTCTCGGCCTTCTTCACGTCGAAGTCGGCGGACTGGATGAGCTTGAGGAGGATGTTCTCGACGTCCTCGCCCACATAGCCGGCTTCGGTGAGAGCCGTCGCGTCGGCCACGGCGAACGGGACGTTCAGCAGTCGGGCGAGCGTCTGCGCGAGATGCGTCTTGCCGCACCCGGTGGGGCCGAGCATGAGGATGTTGCTCTTCTGCAACTCGATGTCGTCGCGGCGCCCGACGCCGACGTTCTGCTGGTACTGGATGCGCCGATAGTGGTTGTAGACGGCGACGGAGAGAATCTTCTTTGCGTCGTCCTGCCCGACGACGTAGTCGTCGAGGAAGGTACGGATCTCGATCGGCGTGGGGAGCTCGTCGAAGCGCAGCTCGTTGCTCTCGGTGAGCTCCTCTTCGATGATCTCGTTGCAGAGATCGATGCACTCG
>JANOET010000389.1:0-4376 GCA_031413415.1 Acidimicrobiaceae bacterium | reverse complement strand
GTTCGAGGAGGGGCGCGATCTCGCGAAGGCAGGCAAGTACGACCTCGCATGCGAGAAGTTCAAGCAGAGCCTGGCGATCGATCGTGCTCCGGGCACCTTCCTCAACTACGGCGACTGCCTCGAGCGTCTCGGGCAGCTGCGCAGAGCGTTTCTGACCTACGACGAAGCCGCGCGTGCGTTCGAGCGCGACAAGGATCCGCGGGCGAAGTTTGCGCGCGAGCGTGCCGACGCGGTCGTGCCAAGGTGGCGAACCCGGCTGGCCCGGTTAACGCCGGGGCGGGCATCGGCTGGACGTTCACTATCACGAACACCACTTCGGTCATCGCGACCGGCGTGAGCGTGAGTGACACACTTCCGTCGGCGACGGGCGTTACGTGGTCGGCGACGGCGAACACGACATCGGGCGCGGGTACCTGCGCAGTGGCAGCGGGAACGCTGAGCTGCACGGGCCTCACGGTCCCGGCGAGTGGGTCCATCACTGTTTCGGTGACGGGCACGACGACGGGAAGCGGCGCGAACCTGACCTGCGGCACGATCACGAATACTGGCGCGACGGCGACACTGCTGGGGACCGTCAGCGACCAGCTCGCTTCGGCCTCGGTCTTAGTGAACTGCCCTGACCCGAGCGTTTCGAAGTCTGGCAATGGCCCGATTACTGCTGGTGACACTCTGACCTACACGGTCACGGTCACCGCGGGCGGCACGGGTACCCAGAATGTGGTCATGACGGACGTCATGCCCGGGAGCGGCCTCAGCTGGACCAAGGGTGGCGCCAACGCCGCCGACTGCGGACCGGCTGGCCCGCTCAACAGCGGCTCCGCCTACACCTGTACCTTCAACAACCTCACGCCCGGTAACACGCGGACGGTGACGTTCTCCGCAACGTCCACGCCGGCCATGTGCGGGACGCCGCTCGCGAACACCGCCCTCATCCGGACAGAACCGGTGTCTGCGGATGTCAACACGGCAAACAACTCGGCCAATGCCTCCATCGTCGTTAACTGCCCGAGCGTTACGCTCACGAAGACGGCGGACGCGCCGACGACGGTCAGTGCCGGCGACCAGATTGGCTTCACGATCACGGCCACGAACAGCGGCCCGGGCATCGCGCGGGACTTCGTCCTCACCGACACCCTCCCGGCCAATGTGACCGGCTGGACGATTTCACCGGTCAACGCCGGGTGTGCCATTGCGTCGAACGTGCTTCGCTGCCCGCCAGCCGGTGACATTGACCTGGCGGCCGGCGGCGGCTCGGTCAGCGTCCACGTGATAGGCACCACCACTCCAGCGGCCTGCGGCACGGTGACGAACACCGCCAAAGCCGTCGTTTCCAACCAGGTCAACGCGATCCCGGACGCCGTGGCGAACGTCACGGTCCAGTGCCCGAACGTCACCGTTGTGAAGACGGCCGATAACGGCACGATCAGCGCGGGGGACACTGCTGCCTTCACCATCCTCGTTTCGAACGTCGGCGCCGGTACGGCAACCAACGTCACTCTTAGCGACCAGATGCCGGCCGGCATCACCTGGAGCGAAACGCCTGACGTCACGGAGTGCACGATTAGCGGCGCTGGACTTCTGTCCTGCGCGTGGGCCTCTCTCGCGCCTGCCGCGACGAAGACGATTCACGTCAGCGGCCTCACCGCTGCCGCGAACTGCGCGCTTCAGACCAACACGGCCACGGTCGGCGCGACCAACGAACCGGCTGCCGCTGCGGCTATCGGCAATAGCTCGACGGCGAACATCGGCGTGAACTGCGCCAACATCACCGTGGTGAAGACGCCGGATGCTTCGCCGGTCAACGCGACCGATGGCATCGGCTTCACCATCACCGCGAAGAACATCGGCCTGGGCATCGCCCGGACGGTGACCGTCAACGACACGCTCCCTACCAACTCGGGACTCGTGTGGGCTATCGACGCAGCAAACTCGGACGCCGGGTGCTCGATTTCTACCGGGACGTTGACCTGCAACTGGGGCGACCTTGCGCAGAACGTGAGCAAGAAAGTCCACATCACATCGCCGACGACCGTCGGCACCTGCGGCACCGTCAGCAACACGGCTGGCGTCACCACCACCAACGACGGGACGGGGTCGAGCGCGGAAGCGGTCGTCGTCAACTGCCCGAACGTCACGATCGTGAAGACCAAGGCTCCCGGCCAGGCTGACCCGGTCAGTGCTGGTGACCCCATTTCGTTCCAGATCGTTGTAACGGTTACCGGTCCCGGCACGGCCTATAACGTGACGGCGTCGGACGCCTTCCCGGCTGGTTCGTCGCAGTGGTCGGTGACCAACGATGCCGCAAAGCCAACCGCGTGTGGCGTGGTGTCCAACCTGCTGTCCTGCAATTTCGGCAACGTTACCGCCCCTGCCACGTTCACCATCACGGTGACCGGCAAGGCAATCGGCGCGAACGACGCAGTCACATGCGGCACGTTGTCGAACACTGCAACCACCGCCGCAGGGAACGAGGCGAACACCTCCGACAACAGCAGTACCGCTACGATCGGCGTGAACTGCCCCGCGATCGGTGTCACCAAGACTGCCATCAACAGCCCAATCAACGCGGGTGACCTTGCCAAGTTCAAGATTACCGTCAGCAACACCGGGCTTGGCACTGCCACCGGCGTGACAGTGAGCGATTCGCTGCCGAACGCGGGAGACCTCTCCTGGGCGATCGACCCTGCGGTCCCTGGCTGCGCCATCCTCGTCGGGGTGCTCAACTGCTCGGGTAACGGCTTCGCTTCCATGGCGCCGTCCAGCAGTATCGACATCTATGTGTCTGCGACCACCAACCCGGCCGTCTGCAGCGTCCTCAACAACTACGCTTACGCATCGGCCAACAACGACCAGTTCGTCGGCACCGACGCGGCCGACCAGACCACGGCCAACCTGCGCAAGTCCAACCTCGCGATGATCACCGTGAACTGCCCGGACGTTAAGGTCGTCAAGACCGCCGCCACGACGCCCATCAACGCTGGTGATGATGCGTCGTTTACTCTCACCGTGACGAACATCTCGACCACGGGCAGTGCATACGGCGTCAGCCTCACGGATGACCTCCCGGCAAGCGCCATCGGCTGGACGGACAACAGCGGCACCTGCACGATCAACGGCTCCAGCCAGTTGTCCTGCCCGATCGGCACCATGCTCCCGCTCGGGACCTTCAGCGTGACGGTCACCGGGACGACGACGCCCGCCCAGTGCGGGACGCTGCCGAACACGGCGTTGGTCTCCGCGACCAACGAAAAGGCAACCGACAACGCCAACAACTCATCGCAGGCCACGATCACCGTTAACTGCCCCGACATCAAGGTCGTCAAGACCCCCGATGGCGGCGGCATCAGCGCAGGCCAGGATGCGGTCTTCACGATCGTTGTCAGCAACATCGGTGCCGGTACGGCCTACGACGTTGAACTGACTGACACGTTGCCCGCCGGCCTAACCTGGTCGGACGACAGTGATGACTGCGTCATCGCGGCTGGAATCCTGACCTGTACCTGGGAAGAAATGGCTCCTGGAGCACCCGGCGAGGTCACCATCACGCTGACGGCTAAAACCACGCCCGCCCAGTGCGGTCCGCTCCCGAACACTGCTTCTGCCAGCGCTTCGAACGAGGCGGAAGGCGCCCTCGCGAACAACGCGGACAGTGGCTCGATCACTGTTGCCTGCCCCGACATTGACGTCGTGAAAACGGCCGTGGCCGACCCCATCAACCCGGGAGAAGACGCCGAGTTCACCATTACCATTTTCAACGCCGGTCCGGGCGACGCCATCCACGTGTTCCTCAAGGACCAGCTGCCAGCTGGTCTGGTGTGGTCCGTCGATGACGACCGGTGCGACATCGCTTCCGGGACGCTCGACTGCGCGTTCGAGCAGATAAACGCAGGGCAGACCATCGTCATCGGCCTTTCGGCGCCTACTACAACAGCTCAATGCGGGCTGATGACCAATACCGCGACGATTACGCTCGAAAACGAGGCGGCGGCCCTCATCGAGGACAACACGTCCACTGACACCATCCTTGTCGCGTGTGGGACCATCCAGGTCATCAAGATCGACCAGGTTCTCGCAAGCGACCCTGAGCGACCGAGCGTCTGGGACTTCACCATCACAGGCCCGAACAACTTCAGCGAGTCCCGGTCGATCCCTCTCTTGGGTGGCACTGCCACAATCACCAACGTGCCGCTAGGTGCCGGTTACGGAGTGAGCGAGGTACAGGCGAAAATTGGATCCTGCCCGCGTCCGAACGAGACCGGGACTTATCGGACGACCACCGCTGGTGGAACACAGAGCCTGACGGAGGCCGGGCAGACCATTACCTTCACCTTCACGAACTTCGAATGCGGAATCGTACTCAGCACCGGCGTCCTGGT
>JANOET010000388.1:0-3259 GCA_031413415.1 Acidimicrobiaceae bacterium | reverse complement strand
TACCGGATGTTCTCGAGGATCGTGCCACCGAACAGCCAGGTGTCCTGCAGCACCATGCCCATCTGGTCGCGCAGTTCGTTGCGCGGCATGTCGGCGATGTTGCGACCGTCGAGCAGGATGGCGCCGGCGTTCAGTTCGTAGAACCGCATGATCAGGTTCACGAGCGTGGTCTTGCCGGCGCCGGTGGGGCCGACGATGGCGACCGTCTGGCCTGGCTCGGCGACGAGCGACAACTGGTCGATGAGCGGCGTCGATGAGCGGCGTCTCGGGCACGTAGCGGAACGACACGTCGCGGAACTCGACTCGACCGCGGGCGGACCCGTGCGCAAGATGATCGTTGGGACCCACCTCGGGTTCTGCCGACTGCTCGGGAGCGTCGAGCAGCTCGAACACGCGCTCGGCAGAAGCGATGCCCGACTGCAGCACGTTGACCATCGACGCGGCCTGCGTGAGCGGTTGGGCGAACTGGCGCGAGTACTGGATGAAGGCCTGCACGTCGCCGATGCCGAGCGTGCCGTTGGCCACCTTCAGGCCGCCGAGGACGGCAATGGCGACGTAGTTGAGGTTGCCGATCATCACCGTCGCGGGCTGGATGCAGCCGCTGATGAACTGCGCCGCGAAGCTGGCCTTGTACAGCTCTTCGTTGGTCGCATCGAAGCGGGCCTGTGCCTCGCGCTGGCGGCCGAACGCCTTCACGACGGTGTGGCCGGTGAACGTCTCCTCGACGTGGGCGTTCAGCGCGCCCGTGTGCTTCCACTGGGCGATGAAGCGCCCCTTCGACCTGGCGGCGATCTGCTTCATCACGAAGATCGACAGTGGCACCGACAACACCGCAACGATGGCGAGCTCCCACGAGATCCACAGCATCATCGCGATGGTGCCGATGATGGTCAGCACGCTCGTGAGGAGCACGCTGATGGACTGCTGCAGGCTCTGGGCGACGTTGTCGATGTCGTTGGTGACCCGACTCAGCATGTCGCCACGCGACTGCGAGTCGATGTGGCTGAGCGGCATGAGGTGGAGCTTCTGCTCGACCTCGCGACGCAAACGGAACATGGTGCGCTGCACGACGCCGGCGAGCACCCACGCCTGCAGATACCCGAGGATGTAGCTGACGAGGTACAACCCGATCGCCAGCTCCAGTGTGCGGTGGAGCGCAGCGAAGTCGATGCCGTCGCTGTCGGGTCCGAAGACGCCCTCGAACACGAGGTTGGTGGCGTGGCCGAGCACCTTGGGGCCGCTGACCACCAGCACCACGCTGGCGACGGCGAGCGCCATCACGCCGTACAGCTTCCGCTTCTCGGGGCCCATGCGGTCGAGCAGTCGGCTGGTCGAGCCGCGGAAGTCCTTCGACTTCTCGGTGGGCACGCCGACGGTGCTCCAGCGGCCGGCACGCATCTCGGATGCGGCGTCGGGTCGGCTCGCCGAGCCGGGTTCGTCGTCGGTGCCGTGGTCGCCCGCTGCGGTGTCGTCGATGTCGGTCACGACGCCATACCCGCTTCCTCTGCCGTGAGCTGCGAGTTCACGATCTCGATGTAGGTGGGGCAGGCGGCGAGCAACTCGAGGTGGGTGCCCAGGCCGACGGCCTCACCGTCCTCGAGGACGAGGATCTTGTCGGCGTCCTTGATGGACGAGACGCGTTGGGCGACGAGGATGACGGCGGCGTCGCGGGTGAACGGCTTCATCGCGGTGCGCAGCCGCGCGTCGGTGGCCATGTCGAGGGCCGAGAACGAATCGTCGAACAGGTACACGTTGGGTCGCCGCACGAACGCCCGGGCGATGGAGAGGCGTTGCCGCTGGCCGCCCGAGACGTTGGTGCCGCCCTGGGCGATGATGGCGTCGAGTCGGCCGGGCATGGCCCGCACGAACTCGGCGGCCTGGGCCACCTCGAGGGCCTCCCACATCTCGTCGTCGGTGGCGTCGGGCCGACCGAACAGCAGATTCGAACGGACCGTGCCGCTGAACAGATACGGGCGCTGCGGCACCAGTCCGAGGCGGTCCCACAGCAGTTCGGGGGCGAGTTCGCGGACGTCGACGCCGTTCACGAGCACCGCACCCTCGGTGACGTCGATGAGTCGGGCGATGAGGCTGACGAGCGTGGTCTTGCCCGACCCGGTGCTGCCGATGACAGCGAGCGTGGTGCCCGCCTCGCAGCGCATCGAGATACCCGACAGCACCGAGTGCGTCGCGCCGGGGTAGCGGAAGCCGGCGTCGCGCAACTCGACCGACGAGTGGTCGCGGTACTCGGTGACCGGAGCGCCGCTGCCGAGGATGCTGCTCGGCGTGTCGAGCACCTCCTTGACACGGTCGGCACTGACCGAGGCGCGAGGGATGAGGGCGGCCATCCAGGTGGCCATCATCACCGACATCAGGATCTGCATGATGTACTGCAGGAACGCGATGAGCGAACCCACCTGCATCTCGCCGCTGGCCACGCGGTTAGCACCGAACCACACGACCGCGACACTCGACAGGTTCACCATGAGCAGTGCGGTGGGCACCATCAGGCCCATCAGGCGGCCACCGCGCAGCGCCACGCGGGTGAGGCGGTCGTTGCCGTCCTCGAAGCGGGCCATCTCGAACGGCTCGCGGACGAAGGCGCGCACGACGCGGATGCCGGTGAGCTGCTCGCGCAGGATGCGGTTGATGTCGTCGATGCGTTCCTGCATGACTCGGAACGTGGGCACCATGCGCACGATGACGTTGCCGATGGCGATCAACAGCACCGGGATGGCGACGGCGAGAATCCACGTGAGCTGACGATCGGCCTGCAGGGCCATGATCGTGCCGCCGACGATGATGATGGGCGCTGCGACGAGCATGGTGCACGTCATCTGCACGAGGATCTGGATCTGGCTGACATCGTTGGTCACCCGGGTGATCAGGCTCGGCGCGCCGAAGTGGGTCACCTCGCGGGCCGAGAAGTCGGTCACCTGATGGAACAGTCCGGCGCGCACGTCGCGACCGAACGCCATGGCCACTCTCGACCCGTAGTAGACGGCGACCGTCGCGAACACGACCTGGGCCAGGCTGAGGAGCAGCATCAGCCCGCCTTGGGCCCAGATGAAGGCAGTGTCGCCGGTGGCGATGCCCTTGTCGATGATGTCGGCGTTCAGGGTGGGGAGGTAGAGCGCGGCGACGGTCTGCACCAACTGCAGCGCGACCACTGCCAGGAGCCACTTCTTGTACCGCACGAGGTAGGTGCGGAGGAGACGGGTGAGCATTGGTGTCCTGCCGGGCGGGGCGATGGGCGTGGTGG
>JANOET010000387.1:0-5126 GCA_031413415.1 Acidimicrobiaceae bacterium | reverse complement strand
GCATTGCATGCGATCATGGCCTTCGCGGCGTCGATCGGCGAGCCGCCGCCGACGGCGAGCACCGCGGTTGCCCCCGACGCCCGCAGCCGCTCGACACCCGCCGTGATGACGTCGATGGTCGGATCGGGCTCGACCTCCGAGAACACCGTCACCGCAACTCCAGCCTCCTTCAACGCGTTCAGCACCGGGTCGACGACTCCGAGTTCCATGAGCACGCCATCGGTCACGACGAGGATGGACCGGACGCCGCGGTCGGCGATCAATCCGGCGAGCTCGCCCGATGAACCAGGCCCCGTCAGCATGAACGGCGTCGGCGCAGGCACGAGTCGAGCCACGACTCCGAGGGCACGAATCCGGGCACGCGCGTACAGATACGACAGGTGATTGGCGTCAGCCTGAATCCACCAGTTGTTGATCGAGTTGGTGAGTGAGCGGGCTGTTGTCGTGCTGGTCTGTAGTAGTTGACGGTCCGTCATCGTGCTCTCCTGTCGTGTGGCACCGGTCCATCGGTCTGCTTCGTCGCACAGCTTCGACAGCAGCGCGTGCAACCGAGTCACCCCCATCGGGGTGATTGGGCTCGAACCAGACGGGTGTTCGTGCCGAACTCACGACTTCACCCCGGCGGGGTGAAGTCGGGCTGTGCAGCGCGGGTCTAGATTTCCGTCACTCAGAGGACGAGGAGACGTGATGAAGGTTCTGCTGGTCGGATTGGGAACTGTCGGCGAGGCCGTCGCGAGGCTGAGCGCCGGGAAGCCATGGCTCGAGCAGATGGTGCTCGCGGACCACGACATCGAACGTGCTCGTGACCTCGCCGCAGAGATCGGTGACAGCGAGAGCCATCCGACCGCACAGGTCGACGCATCCGACACGAGCGCGGTCGAAGCACTGGCTCGCCAGTACGGCGTCGACCTCGTGATGAACGCCGTCGACCCGCGTTACGTGATGCCGGTGTTCCTCGGAGCGCTCGCGGCGGGCGCCCACTACATGGACACGGCCGTCAGCGTGTCGGAACCCCACCCGACCGAGCCGTACAGCAAGCCGGGTCGCATGCTGGGTGAGGAGCAGTTCGCGATGGACGCCGTATGGCGCGACCGCGATCGGCTGGCCCTGCTCGGACTCGGAATCAGTCCCGGACTGGTGCAGGTGTTCGCCGCGCACGCGGCCAAGCACGCCTTCGACGAGATCCACGACATCAACATTCGGGCGGGCGGCGACCTGCGCATCGAGGGTGTTCCGTTCGCGACCGTGTTCTCGATCTGGACCACGATCGAGGAGTGCCTGAACCCCTCGCTGGTGTGGGAGAAGGAACGAGGCTTCTACACCCTCCCGCCGTTCTCGGAGCCCGAGCGATTCGTCTTCCCCGAGGGAATCGGACCGGTGGCATGCGTGCACGTGGAACACGAGGACGTGGTGATGATTCCCCGCGTGCTGGACGCACGTCGTGTGACCTTCAAATTCGCACTCGGCGAGGAGTTCATCGGGGCGCTCATGGTGCTGCATGCCATCGGGCTCGACCGCACCGACGCGATCGAGGTGGACGGCCAGCAGGTGATTCCTCGCAACGTCGTGGCCGCGCTCGTGCCGGATCCCGCGGAACTCGGCGACAAGATGACCGGCCGGGCGATCGTCGGCGCGCACGTGACCGGCCTCAAGGACGGCAAGCCTCGCGAGATCTTCAGCTATCAGATGTGCGATGCCCAGGACATCATGGCTCGCTATGGGCTGCAGCCCGTCGGGTTCCAGGCGGGCTTCAACCCTGTCGTCGCGATGGAGTTGATCGCCGAAGGCATCTGGCAGGGCAGTGGCGTGATGTCGGCGGAGTCGTTCGATCCGGATCCCTACCTCGCCATCCTCGACCGCGACGGCATCCACCACGCCACCATCGACATCGAGCCGGGCACCGCCGTCGCCTAGCATCCAACCTAGGGCGCAGGCGCGAACCGTGCCGGGGGCGCGAGACCGTACGTGGCTGCGGCGCTCAGTCGGCGAAGACGTCGTGGCTGAGCTGCAGGAAGAAGCTGTGGTCGTGCCCGGTGTTCGGGTCGGTCGAGTTGTATTTGGGCCCGTTCGGCGCACCGGTCGGGAGGTGGTCATCCGCGTAGATCGCGCCGACCGGACAGACGTCGGGCTGGTAGCAGGCCGTGCACGAGGTGCACTCGTCGAGGTTCACGTACAGGATCGTGTCGCCAAAGATCGCCACGGAGTCGGGGTTGGGTCGATGGCTGTTCTCCACGACGCCGCTGCCGGCCATCTGCTCGGAGTTGAGCCGGGCACTCGCCGAGTCGTACTCGTAGATGCACTGCACGGGGCAGACATCGACGCAGGCCCGATCTTTCGTGCCGATGCACGCTTCTGTGATCACTGCGACGCCAGACACGCAGCATTCCTACCCCGGGGAAACAGCCTTCAAACGCTGACGAAGTCATCTCGTCGGCGAACGTCGAAGTTCGTCGTCGGTCAGCGGACCTCGACCAGCCGCACGACCTTCTCCACCCGCAGCCGGCCGCTGCTGCCTTGGCCGGTGTAGACGCCGCTCGTCGGGGCAACGTCGTGGTAGTCGCGACCGATGGCGGTGGTGACGTACCGGAGATCGGTGCGCCGTCGATGGGTCGGATCGATCGCGACGGCGACCTGACGGGCGGGATCGAGCACCTCGGTCCACGCGTGGCTCGCACCGTCGCCGACCAGATGGCCCGAGACGTAGCGGGAACAGATGCCGACGCTGGTGCACATCGCGATCATCACGTGGGCCATGTCCTGACAGACGCCTTGACGCAGTTTCCATGCATCGGCTGCGGTGGTGCGCACGCCGGTGGCGTCGTGGGCGTACTCGAACGAGGTGCGGATGAGGTCGGAGATCGCGTCGGCTGTCTCGAGCACGTCTCGCACCGGTCCGAGCGAGTGGGCCGCGTCACGGATCGCGGCGTCGGGTGCCGTGAGCCGCGTCTGGGTCGGCACAGCGCCGTGCCATGGTGCGGGACACGCGGACGTCGGGTTTCGGACCAGGACGGCTCTTGCGCGGAACTCGATCGTCTGCTCGACGCTCGGCACGCTGACGTTCACGACGGTGTTGCCGAAGCGGTCTGCTCGTGTCCGCACCCGCTTGCTCCCGTGAGTGCGCACCTCGAGGCGGCGGACGACCCGCTGCTGATCGCCGTGGCGCTCGCGCGGCACGACCATCAATCGTTGGCGGAGGTCGCGCACCGGCATCGCGTACTCGTAGGCGACGGTCTGATCGATGACGTAGGTGGCTCGGCCCGCGCCGATCAGCGCGTCGGTGTCGTAGCTGTTCGGCAACGACTCGAGGAACTCGTCGTGCATGAACTGCTCGACGTCATGCCGCTCGTGCAACGGACCACCTCCTGGCTGAGTTGTTCCCCATGACTGACCACCCCTTGGTCGTTCACCGACGCACCGCCGTGCCCCGAGAGCGTGACACAGCGAGGTCCCACACGCGTGACATGAGTGAACAGCGTGTGCCGGGTCAGTTGATCAGGCCGGGCCCGTGACGCCCGGTTCGCGTCGGATCGCTCCAGCTGTCTCCCGATCCGGGCTCGGCCCACACCGTCATGCCGACCATCTCGATCTGTCCGAAGGAGGTGATCATCGCCACGTCGGCGGCATCGCGTCCTCGGCCGATCACGACGCGACCGACCCGCGGCCGGTTGTTCCGCGGATCGAACGTGAACCACCGACCACCCAGGAACACCTCCATCCAGGCGCAGAAGTCCATCTCGACGCCCAGGTCGGGTTCCCCGATGTCGGGGAGGTAGCCGAACACGTAGCGCGCGGGGATGTTCATCGCCCTGCACAGTGCGATCCCCAGATGTGTGAAGTCGCGACAGACACCGACACCACGGTCGAGCACGCTGACGGCCGAGTACTCGGGCGACGAGCTGCCGTACTGGAACTCGAGGCGACCGTGGACCCAGTTGCAGATGCTCTGGACCTGCGCCCATCCGGGCTGTGCGGAACCGAACGTCGACCACGCGAGATCCGCGAGCCGGTCGGACTCGCAGTAGCGACTCGGCATGAGGAAGTACAGGACCTCGTCCGGCAGGTCCTCCGGCGGGGCGAGCACGGCGTCCTCGACCGTCTCGTCGTGCTCCTCGCTCGCGTTCACCCGAGCCATGAACTGCACATTGCCCTCACCGGCGTCGAAGGTGAGCCTCCGGCAGCGGTTCCCGTACGAGTCGACGTAGGTCGTCGACGGCGGAAGCGACGCGTCGCGGGTGATCACCAACCTCGAGTCGAGCACCCTGTGCAGTTCGGTCGAGTGAGGTTCGAACAGCATGACGGCGTGAGTGGCGACCGGAACACCGAAGACGAACGAGCATCCGATGTCGAGGTCCATGCTCGTTCGATCCTACAGACAGTCCAGATGCGTGACCGGTCGGTCGGCGCCGACGAGGCCGAGCTCGGCCCAGCGCAGGTCGGTCGGATCAATGATGCCGACCTCGCGGAGGAACGACGTCAGTTTGGACAGACCTGCGACGACGGTCGCCCGGTGCTGCGGGTTCGAGCGAGCGGCGTCGGCACCGTTCGCGATTCCGAGTTCGTCGAACACGTCGGGGTTGAGGCCGAGCGACACGACGTCCGCGACCAGCACCGGTGCCGCGTTGCTCACGGTTGTTTGCTGCTCGTGATCGAGCGTCGGCCACACCTCGGCGAGGTAGGACTTGGCGAAACTGACGTGCCGGGCTTCCTCGAGTACGTGGAGGCGGGAGATCTGGCGTGTGATCTCGTGCACCCGGCCGTCGCGCATCGTTGCCTTATTGACATGGTCGAGCATCTCCTCGATCGCCAGGATCAGCAGGTACGACAGGGCCCGGCCGCTGTCGGTCTCGTCGATGACGACGGGCCGGCGTGGCGCGTACGAAGGTGTGCCGGCACGGCGGATGTACTCGCCGAACATCGCCGAGTGGCGACATTCGTCGGCGACCTCGATGAGGAGGTAGCGGTGGATCGGATCCTTCACGTCGATGTCGACGAGGTGCCGCAGCACGATCTGCATGAGCGCGTTCTCGAACCAGATCCCGGCGGCGAACAGGGCGGCCGCTTCGTGGCGGCTGTAGGTCATTCGCTCCGTCTCGCTCATCGAGTCCCAGGTCGGCGTGCCGTGGAGC
>JANOET010000386.1:0-17646 GCA_031413415.1 Acidimicrobiaceae bacterium | reverse complement strand
CTTCGACACGAAGTCGCACAGCCGCAGCGAGTTCAAGGTGCCGGCGAGCTTGGCGATGCTCATCTCGGGCCCGGGCAACTGGCCGGCCTTGATCTTGTCCATGGCGCGCTGGTTGTTGTAGCCGGCGACCTTGCTGTGGATGAGCAGGTTGGCGAGCTCGTTGCGCACCAGCGGGTCGCTGTCGAGCTCGTAGTGGCGCACCATCTCGATGACGCGCTGGTACATGTTCACGCCGCCGCCACCGCCGCCGCCCGCCCCGATGGCGGCACGCTCGTTCATGAGTGTGGTGAGGGCCACGTTCCAGCCGTTGTTCACGTCGCCGAGTCGGTGGTCGTCGCGGACGCGGACCTCGTTGAAGAACACTTCGTTGAAGCTCGCGCCGCCGGTCATCTGGCGGAGCGGGCGAACCTCGACCCCCTCGGCGTGCATGTCGACGATGAAGCCGGTGAGCCCCTTGTGCTTGGGCATGTCGGGGTCGGTTCGGGCGATGATCTCGCCGAGATCACTGAACTGCGCGCCGGTGGTCCACACCTTCTGGCCGGTGATGATCCATTCCTCGCCGTCACGCTCGGCCTTCGTCTGCAGGCTGGCCAGGTCGCTCCCGGCGCCGGGCTCGCTGAAGAGCTGGCAGCCGATGATGTCGGCCCGGTACATCTGCTTCAGGTAGGCCTCCTTCGCTGCGTCGCTGCCGTGGGAGAGGATGGTGGGCGCCACCATGCCGAGGCCGATGGTGAACGCACCCTGGTTGGGCACCTCGTACTGGGTCTCGAGCCGCTGGTAGGTGCGCTCGTGGGCGCTGGTGAGGCCGGCGCCGCCGTACGACTCGGGACCGGTGATCCAGCCGAAACCGGCATCGAACTTCGCCTGGCGCCACGCGCACGCCGCAGCGACGTCGCGGGTCTCGGTCTCCTTGTCCTTCTCCTCGAACATGGCCACCTTGTCCTGGCCTTCACCCCACACGAACTTCTTGTCGGTCTCCTTGCGGGTCGAGTTCGCCTCGAGGAATGCGCGGGCGTTCTGTTCGAACGCTTCCAGGGTGATGTCAGCCATGTCGCGAACCGTAGCGAAGGGTGTTCGCGTCGGTCGATCCGAGCGTCCACGACCTTGCGCCGTTAGCGTTTTGTCAATGGCCCGATACCTCACCGTCGCTGCCGCCCAGATGGGTCCGGTGCAGAAGGAGCACACGCGCGACCAAGTGGTGCAACGACTGGGCGCGCTGTTGCGTCAGGCCCACTCGATGGGCGCCGAGCTGGTGGTGTTCCCCGAGCTCGCGCTCACCACGTTCTTCCCACGATGGTTCGTCGACGACATCGGCGAGGCCGACCACTGGTACGAGCGATGCATGCCGAACGAATCCACGCAATCGTTGTTCGACGAGGCGAAGCGCCTGGGCGTCGGCTTCTGCCTCGGGTACGCGCTCCTCGATGACGACGGCCGCCGCTGGAACGTCCAGACGTTGGTCGAGCGCGACGGCAGCATCGTCGCCACGTACAAGAAGACGCACATCCCTGGGCACGAGCATCACGAGCCGGACCGCCCGTTCCAGCACGCCGAGCGGTACTACTTCGAACCGAGCACCGACGGCTTCGGCGTGTGGCGAGCGTTCGGCGGCATCGTCGGCATGGCCATCTGCAACGACCGGCGCTGGCCCGAGACGTATCGCGAGATGGGTCTGCAGGGCGTCGAGCTGGTGCTCATCGGTTACAACACGCCCATTCACTACGTGCCCGACCCGAGCCAGGACATCCTCCAGGGGTTCCACAACGCGCTCGTCATGCAGTCCGGCGCCTACCAGAACGGCACGTGGGTGGTCGGCGTGGCCAAGGGCGGCGTCGAGGAGGGTGTCGACTCGCTGGGGCAGAGCATGATCGTCGCACCGAGCGGCCAGATCGTGGCCCAGACGCTCACCACGGACGACGAGGTCGTGGTGGCCCGATGCGACCTCGACTGGTGCGAGAAGTACAAGGGCACCCTGTTCGACTTCGACCGTTACCGGCGGCCCGACATGTATGGACGCATCACCGGCCAACGCGGTGTCGTCCTGCCCGACTGACCTTCACCAAGAACAGAGGTTCTGAGCGGCACCGCGACCGGTAAGGTCCGTTCATGGACGAAGCCACGCCGCAGCCGTTCCCGCCGCCCTCCATCACACCCGGCCTCGCGCCACCGGACCTCGACCAGCCGATCGTCCACTCGGCCACCGAGATCGTGGTCGAGCCGTCGCCACCACCGAAGCGTCGCCGGACCGGCGCGCTCGTCGGCGTCGGTGCCGTGATCGTCGCTGCCGTGGTGGCTGGCGTCGTGCTGTTGAACGGCGGAAAGAGCGAGGCGTCGTACAGCCTGCAGGCAGCGTCGAAGGCAGCGGCGAAAGCGCAGAACGTGGCGTTCGAGATGAAGATCGACGCCGGGCCGGTCCAGATGACGGCGACCACACGCCTGGACGTCGAGCAGCAACTGATGGCCATGTCCGCGACCATGCCCATCACGGCCGATGCCGGCTCGATCGAGGCGATCATCGACGTCGGCAACAAGGTCATGTACATGGACGCCTCGGCGTTCCCCGGGGCCGGTGAACTGCCGACGAAGTGGATCAGCATGGACCTGTCGAAGGTGCCCGGCGCGGCCGACTCGTTCGGTGGCCTCACCGGGACGAACCCGCTCGACACGGCCGGCCTCTTCCGGGACGCCACGACAGTGAAGGACGAGGGCCTCGAGGATCTCAACGGCGAGCAGGTCAAGCATTACGTCGTCACCATCGACACGGCCGAGGCCCTGGCGGCGCAGCCCGACCTGTTCGACCAGATCGACGACCTCGGCGCGACCTTGCCCGACACCATCGACTACGACGTCTGGGTCACCGAGGACAACCAGTTGCGGCGCATGTCGTTCACCATGGACGTCGCCGCGCAGACGATGGTCGTCGACATGACCGTGACGGCCATCGGCACCATCGAGCCGATCGTGGTGCCTGCCGACGCCGAGGTCACCGACATGACCGACTTGCTGCCCGAGAGTTGACCTGTTCACACGCGGTTCACGGTGATCGCTCGCTTTACGGCCCCGGCTTTGACAAAATGTAAAGCGTGACCGTCGAGTTCGTCCTCAACGACACGCCGGTCTCCGTGCGTGCCGACCATCCGCATCTGCTCGCCGCGCTCCGCGAGGAACTCGACGTCACCTCGCCGAAGGACGGTTGCTCACCCTCCGGCCAGTGCGGCTGCTGCACGGTGATGATCGACGGCAAGGTGCAGATCTCGTGCACGTACTCGATCGACAAGGTGGCCGGCAAGCAGGTCGTCACGCTCGAAGGGGTCGACGCCGACGAGCGGCAACGGTTCGCCGATGCGTTCGCCAGTTGCGGAGGTCTGCAGTGCGGTTACTGCATCCCCGGCATCGTCATGCGCGCCAAGGCACAGATCGACAAGAAGGGTGCGTCGCTCGAACGCGACGACATGGCTCGTCACCTGGGCGCACACCTGTGCCGCTGCACGGGGTACGTGAAGGTGCTCGACGCCATCGAGGCCGTCGCCAAGGGCACGCCGGTCGACCCTCGTCTGCCGGGCGGCATCGGCACCAGCGGCGCCAAGTACGAGGCCGCCGAGCTGACGCTGGGCGACCGTGGCTACGTCGACGACATCCGGGTGCCGGGCATGCTGCACGCCGCACTGCACCTCACCGAGCACGTGCGGGCCGACATCGTCGGCATCGACACCTCGAAGGCTGCAGCAGCCCCCGGCGTGGTCGACGTGTTCACGGCTGCCGATGTTCCGGGCGAGCAGTACGTCGGCATCATCTACAAGGACTGGCCGGTGTTCATCGGCGAGGGCCAACGCACGAGCTATGCGGGTGACGTGCTCGCCATCGTGGTGGCCGACACGAAGCAACACGCCCGCGAGGCTGCAACGTTGGTCGAGGTGCAGTACGACGTGTTGCGGCCCATCACCGACCCGGTGGCAGCGATCGACGACCCCGAGGTGGCCGTGTTCGGCACGAAGAACAACGTGCTGTCGGTCAGCGCCTACCAGCGCGGCGACGTCGACGTCGACGTCGCGCTCACCGCGAGCGCGCACGTCGTGCACGAGGTGTTCCAGACCCAGCGCATCGAGCACGCGTTCCTGGAACCCGAGAGCACGCTGGCCGTGCCATCGGTCGGTGCCGACGGTAACCGTCACCTGCTCGTGTACTCGGGCGGTCAGGGTGTGTGGGACGACCGAGACCAGATCGCTTCGCTGTTGGCCCTGACCAACGACGAGGTGACCGTCGAGCTCGTGTCGAACGGCGGCGCGTTCGGTGGCAAAGAGGACATGAGCAACCAGGGCCAGACCGCACTGGCCGCGTGGTTGCTCGACCGTCCGGTGAAGTGCACCCTGTCTCGCGAGGAGAGCTTCCTGGTCCACGCCAAGCGGCATCCCATCCGTCTCGAGTACTGGGCGGGCTGCGACGAGGACGGGAGGCTGGTCGCGCTGAAGGTGCGCGGCATCGGCGACTCGGGCTCGTATGCCAGCGTCGGCATGAAGGTGCTCGAGCGTGCCGCCGGTCACGCCAGCGGCCCGTACCGCGTGCCGAACATCGACGTCGAGTGCATCGCGGTCCGCACCAACAACCCCGTGTGTGGAGCATTCCGTGGATTCGGTGCGAACCAGGCCCAGTTCGCGATGGAGGGGGTCATGGACCGGCTCGCCGAGCAGGTGGGCATCAGCGGTTGGGACATGCGCAAGCGCAACGTCATCCACCCCGGCGAGGTGTGGGGACCCGGTCAGATCATGGACGACGGTGCCGGCGGCGCCGAGGAGTGCCTCGACCGGGCGAAACCGCACATCGACGCTGCGCTCGCCGCCGGCAAGGCCGTGGGCATCGGCCTCGGCCTGAAGAACTCTGGCCTCGGCAACGGCCTGCGTGAGGTGTGCGCCGCGGTCGTCCATTTCCGCAGCCCTGCGTCGGGCGAGACGGTCGGCAAGGTCGAGGTGCGCCACGGCTTCACCGAGATGGGCCAGGGCGTGCACACCGTCGCCATGCAGACCGCGGTCACCGAGTTGGGCATCGATCCGGCGCGCATCGAGGTCATCGTCGACACCACTCGCCAGTTGGGCTTCGGCCAGACCACCGGAAGTCGTGGCACGCTGATGGTCGCGGCCAGCGTCCAGAACGCGTGCCAGGTCGCGCTGGCGAACGACTGCGCCCCCGATGTCGACCACTACGCCGAGCACGTCGTCGACTGGACGCAGAAGCTCGGCGACCCTGCCGTGCCGAACCCCACCATCCACGCCGCATTCGGGTTCGCCGCGCAGGTGGTCGTGGCCGACAGGGAGACCGGCGTGATCGAGAAGGTCGTCGCCATCCACGACGTGGGCAAGGCCGTGAATCCGCGGCTGTGCGAGGGCCAGATCGAGGGCTCGGTGCACATGGGCCTGGGCTACGCGCTCACCGAAGACTTCCCCAGCGACGAGCGCGGCTTCCCCACGTTCACGACGCTGCGCCAGCTCGGCATCCTGCGGCCCAAGGACGTGCCGCCCATCGTGGTGGAGCTGGTGGAGGTGCCGCAGCCGAAGTCGGCCTATGGCATCAAGGGCGTGGGCGAGATCGGTCTGGTCCCCACCAGCGGCGCCGTCGCCGCGGCGCTGCACATGGTCGACGGCCAATGGCGCAACACGCTGCCCATGCGTCGCGCCGGCGACTCGGGGGAGTGACCGCACCCGTGTCAGCCACGACGTCGGGCATGGTGTGCGCGCACCACCACCTCTACTCGGCACTGGCGCGCGGCATGCCGGCGCCGCCGCATCAGCCGACGAACTTCCTCGAGATCCTCGAACAGGTGTGGTGGCGGCTCGACGTGACGCTCGACGCCGAGATGATCCGCTGGTCGGCCATGCTCGGCGCGGTCGAAGCGTTGCAGTGCGGCACCACGGCCATCGTCGACCACCACGAGTCGCCGTCGTGCATCGAGGGCAGCCTGACGATCATCGCCGACGCGTGTGCCGAGGTGGGTGTGCGCACCAACCTGGCGTATGGCGTCACCGACCGCCACGGCGCCGACGGTGCGCGGCGTGGCCTGGCCGAGAACGAGCGGTTTCTTCGTGCCGGTGGTCGGGGCATGGTCGGCGTGCACGCCGCGTTCACCTGCACCGACCACACGTTGGCCGCCGCCGCAGCCTTGGCGTCCGACCTGGGTGTCGGTGTGCACATCCACGTGGCCGAGGGCCCGGACGACGTGGCGGCGGGGGAGCGGTTGGAGTCGCTCGCCCGCGACGACTGGTGGCTGGTGCACTGCGTGTTCCTGGACCGCGACCTGCCGGGGACCATCGCCCACAACCCGCGCAGCAACATGAACAACTCGGTCGGCTACGCCAGGCCGGCAGCTCGGCCGAACCACATCGTGCTGGGCACCGACGGCATCGGCGCCGACATGCTGGAAGAGGCTCGGCTCGCGTACGTCCGCCTGCGCGAGGACGACGTGCTCGCCACACCGGACGTCGTCTGGGGATGGCTCGACAATGGCTACTCGCTGTTTCCCGAAGCCCGCAACGACGCGGTGACGTGGAACTACCCACACGCCGACAGCGCCTGGCACGTCTCGTTCACGCCAGGGGTTCGTGCGCTCGACATCACGCTCGACACCGGTGAGCAAGTGCTGCGCGATGGTCTGCCCACCCGTGTCGACCTCGACGAGGTTCGTGCCAAAGCCGCAGAGCAGGCCGTCCGACTGTTCGCGCTGCTGTGATGGATGTCGCCGACGAGTGGCGTGGCGAGTTCACCAACGCGGAGGTGAACGCGCTTCATTCTGCGTGACCTACTGCAGGGCGAGCACCGCGATCGTCGCGAGCGCGCCGAGCGCCACGAGGGCGAACACCCATCGGCGCACGAGGTGGCGGGGCTGATCCAGCCTTCGCTCGTCGAACTTCATCTGCTGAACGGGTGCAGCGGTCGTGAGTCCTTCTCCGAGCATGTCTTCACAGTGCGCCCGATGTGACACCGTGTCCAGCGGCGTAGGGTTCGGGCATGCCGAGTGACTTCATGCTCAAGGGAATGAACCTCATCCACCGCGGGGTGCTCGCGGTCAGCTTCGGGAAGCTCGGGTGGGATGCCGCCGGCATGGCGGTGCTCGAGCTGACCACCACCGGTCGCAAGAGCGGCGAGCCCCGTTCGGTGATGCTCACCTCTCCGCTCCAGGACGGCGACACGATCGTGATCGTCGCCTCGCGCGGCGGCGACGACCATCACCCGGCCTGGTACGTGAACCTGGTCGCCAACCCCGACGTGCAGGTGGTGTGGAAGGGGCAGCCGAAGGTCGCCATGACCGCTCGTACCGCGACCGCCGACGAACGCGCGCGCATGTGGCCGATCGTCACCGAGAAGTACAAGAACTACGCCGGCTACCAGACCAAAACCGACCGAGAGATCCCGCTCGTCCTCCTCACACCCGCGGGATGAACGAGTTCACGCGGCTGTTGCGAGTGGCCGCGGTTGTACGAAATGTCAACGGCTAACATGCCGTCCATGGACACGCCCGTTGCCGTCTACCTGCAGGACGGACATCCCATTCGCGAGGGCATGGAGATTGCCAAGTACGCCGAGGCCAAGGGTTTCCACGCGGTGTGGCAGGCCGAGAGCCGTCTGGTGCGCGAGGCCACGGTGCCGATGGCCGCGTTCGCCAGCGTCACCGACACCATCAAGGTCGGCTCGGGCGTCGTCGATTGCTGGAGCCGCAACCCGGCCCGGCTCGCCGCAACGTTCAGCACCCTCGACGACCTGGCCCCTGGGCGGGTCATCCTCGGCATCGGCGCCTGGTGGGACCCGCTCGCCCAGAAGGTGGGCGTCGAGCGAGCACGTCCGCTGACGGTGATGCGCGAGATCGTGACCGTCGTGCGTGCCCTGCTGCACAACGAGACCGTCACGTTCGACGGCGTCCATGTGCACCTCGACGGCGTCGAACTCGACTACGTGTACCAGGAGCGCCGCCCGAAGGACGTGCCCATCTACATCGGCGCCACGGGCATGCAGATGATGGAGCTCACCGGCGAGATCGCCGACGGCGCGGTGCTCAACTACCTCGTGCCGCCCGATTACAACGACCGCGCGATGGAAGCTCTGGCCACCGGCGCGGCGAAGGCGGGCCGCTCGGTCGACGCCAACGACCGACCGCAACTGGTGGTGTGCAGCGTGCACGAGGACCGTCAGACCGCACTCGACATGGCGCGCATGATGGTCACCCAGTACCTCGGTCAGCAGCCGCACATCATGAAGGCCTCGGGCGTGCCGCAGAGCCTGCTCGACAAGGTGGGCGAGGTGCTCACCTGGCCGGCCACGCACGCGCAGGTCGAAGCGGCCAGCAAGCTGGTGCCCGACGAGATCGTGCAGATGCTCACCGCCAGCGGCACCCCTGCCGAGGCCAAGGCGAAGGTGCAGGAGTACATCGACCACGGCTGCACGTGCCCCATCCTGTACCCGTTGGGCGACGCGAAGGCGATGATCGACGCCTTCGCCTGACCCCGGGCAGGGGTTGGGCGCGATTCGTCCCAGTAACGGGAGGAATCGCACCCACGGGCGCGGAGTGACCCAGATTCGGGACGTTTCGCGCCCAGGGGCGTCACAGCCAGTTGTTGCGCTTGAACCAGCGCCACAGGACGAGGCTCATCACCGCCATCAACCCCAGCGCGAACGGGTAGCCCAGCTTCCAGTCGAGCTCGGGCATGTGCGCGAAGTTCATGCCGTAGATGCCGGCGATGAGCGTGGCCCCGAACACGATCGAACCCCAGGCGGTGAGCTGCTTCATCACCAGGTTCATCTGGTTGCTGATGACCGCGAGGTGTGCCTCGACCGCGTTGCCCACCAGCTCGCGAAGCTCGTCGACCAGGTCGACCGCACGCAACAGCTTGTCGAACGTGTCGCGGCACACGACGAGCGCGTCGCCCTGCACCCACTGCACCTCGCTGCGCAGCAAGGCCTGCAGCACCTCGCGCAGCGGCAGAACGGCCCGGCGCAGACGGATGAGCTCGCGACGCACGTCGAACAGCGCCTGCTGCACGTCCAACTCGTCGACGACGGCGATCGGTGCGCTGTCGGCCCCTTCGGGCGGTGGCTCGCCGAAGATGCGGTCCTCGATGAACTCGATCTTGTCCTCGAGCGCATCCGCCGAATCGAAGTAGCCGTCTACGAGGTCTTCGAGCACCAGCGCGAGCATCATGCCGGGCGAGATCTCGCGCAGGCGCCGGGCGCGTTCGATGGCAGTGGTCGGTTCCCACTCGTGGCCTTCGGCGTCGTGCCGCCGAACGGTGGCGAACCAGTCGTCGCCGGCCCACATGTCGATCTCGGCGTGCCGCCCGCTGAACGCGACGACGTAGACATGGTCGGGAAAGCGCTGCATCGTGGGGCGCGCCGCCCGACGGTGTGCCTCGTCGAACGTCCGATCTGCGACACCTCGATCGCGGGCGAGTTCGGCGAGCTCATCGTCTGTCGGGTCGACGACATCGACCCAACTGACCCCGTCGATCTGGTGGTGTGTGATCACCCTGCCGATCGTAGGGGCTGATCGTGGGGTTGATCGTCGGGCTTCGCCCGGACGTCCGGCTCCACTACGCTCGGAAGTCATGGGTCAGCAGATCGCCGTCGTCGCCAAGCCGAGCCACACCCCTGGTGTGATGCGGTACGAAGCCAACCGCAACCTCACCGGCATGGGGCACGAGTTGTTCAGCTCGGTCGCCGAGGCCCACGGGCCGCGCCCGGCAGCGCTGTTGGCCCGCCGACTGCTCGGCACCGGTCAGGTCGCTGGTGTGCACGTGTTCGGCAACATGATCACGGTCGACATCGCCAAGGGCCACACCGCCGATGGCCTCGACGCCGTCATCGCCGACCTGTACGGCTATTGGAAGCCCGGCATGGAGCTGCCCACCTTCGACGACGTCGCCCCCGAGGCCGCGGCCGCCGGTGGCGCGGCTCCCGCGGCCGAAGGCGCCAGCCCGGCCGAGGCAGAGTTCCTTCGTCTCGTGCCGTCGGTGCTCGTCGAGCGCAGCCGCGCCGCAATGGCCAAGTGGAAGACCAACCACTGAGAATTCGACGGGCTGCGTTACGCAGCCGGTGCGCGGTCCTCGTACGGTTGCCGTGGTGAGCGACACCGATCTCACCTTGCATGAGGCCGCCGAGTTGCTCGGTGTGCACTACATGACCGTGTACCGCTACGTGCGTCTCGGTGTGCTGCACGCGACCAAGGTGGGCGGTACGTGGGCGGTCGCTGCGGCCGATCTGACGGCGTTCCAGAACGCCGTTCCACCGGCGGGCGAAGCGGGCAACGCCAAACGGCGGGCACCGTGGGCGGCGCGACTCGAGGCGCGCCTCGTCGCCGGCGACACGCGTGGTGCATGGGGTGTGGTCGAAGCTGCGCTTGCGTCCGGTGCCGAGCTCGACGAGATCTACCTCGAGGTCATCACCCCGGCGATGCGCAACATCGGTCAACGGTGGGCGGCGGGCGAGCTCGACATCTCGGTCGAGCATCGGGCCACAGGCATCGCCCAGCGGCTCATCGGCCGTCTGGGTCCTCGCTTCTCGCGGCGGGGTCGCCCGCGCGGTGCCGTGGTGATCGGAACTCCCGCCGGTGAACGGCATTCGCTGCCGGTCGCGATGCTCGGCGACCTGTTGCGCGGCGACGGCTGGGAGGTGTCGGACCTCGGCGCCGACATGCCCGTCGAGTCGTTCGTGCACGCCGTGAAGGGCACCCCGGATCTCGCCGCGATCGGCGTGTCGATCAGCTCACCCGAAGGGCTCGTCGCAGCGCCGGAACTGCTCGCTGCGCTCCGCGAGGCAGCGCCCGACGTGAAGGTGGTGGTCGGTGGGGTGGCGGTACGCGACCTCGACCACGCCCTGCAGATGGGGGCCACCGAGTACGCCGAGTCGGCTCGAGCCTTCGTCGACCTGCTGGCGGTCGACGGACGAACGGGTGTTCGATAGACTGTCGCCATGGCGACAGCGACGAACCCCACCCACCTGTCCGACCTCGCCGCTCGAGGCCTGGTCACACGGGCCGCGTCGGGCACTGCAGCAGCGGAGCGCACTCTGCCGTTGCTCGCGGCGTTCTCGTCGTTGTTGCCCTCGGCCACGGTGCAGCGGGGCAGTGTCGTCGGCTGTGGCGGTGTGGGGGCGGTGTCGTTGGCGCTGTCACTCGTCGCCGGACCCTCGCAGCAGGGTGCCTGGGTCGCCGTGGTCGGCATGCCCGTGCTCGGGCTCGCCGCAGCAGCGGAGGCCGGAGTGGTCCTCGAACGACTCGTTGCCGTCACCGAACCCGTCTCCGACGAGGGCGTCGTCCTGCCGTTCGACGACGCCCTGTGGGCCGACCTGCTCGCCGCATGCATCGACGGGTTCGACATCGTCCTGCTCGGCCCGGGAACCCAGCAGGTGCGGCCCGGTACCGCTCGCCGGTTGATCGCTCGCCTGCAGTCGCGCGGTTCGGTGGCCGTCGCGGTGGGTGCCCCGGTGTTCGGTGCCGACCTGCAGTTCCAGTGCACGACGTCGTCGTGGTCCGGGCTGGGGGAGGGGCACGGCGTCGCACGCGAGCGGCGCACGCTGGTCGAACTCACCGGACGCCGAGTGCCCCAGCAGCGGCGTGCCGAGTTCTGGCTGCCCGCCGCCGACGGCCGGGTGCAGCTCGTGCACCCCACGGTCGACGATGGCACGGTCGTCCCCCTGCGTCGCACGGGCTGACATGGCCACTGTGCATCGGGAGACATCGAGTCGGGGGGTGCCACGTCTCGGGGTGCTGTGGTGCCCGCACTGGCCGGTGGTCGTCGCCGGTGCGCAGGCCGACGAGCCGGTCGCCGTGGTGCACGCCAACCGCGTGGTGGCCCACTCGCTGGCGGCTGCGGCCGATGGCATCGCGCTCGGGATGCGCCGCCGCGAGACCCAGGCGCGGTGCCCGCGTGTGCGCATCGAGGCGCACGATCCGGCGCGTGACGCCCGCGAGTTCGACCGGGTCGTGCAGGCGGTGGGTGCCATGGTGCCGCGGATCGAGATCACCGAACCGGGCACGCTCACGTTCCTCGCCCGTGGACCGTCCCGCTACTTCGGTGGCGAGCACTCCATGGCGCTGAAGGTGGTCGCCGCTGCGGCCGAATCCATGGGGTTCTCGCTCGCATCGGTCGGCGCGCTGGGTCTGGGGGTCGCCGACGGTCGGTTCGCCGCAGGCATCGCCGCACGTCGTGCCGCGGCACAGGTGACGCCGCTGGTGATCCCCGCCGGGCAGCGCGCCACCGCCGAGTTCCTGCGCGGCCTGCCCGTGCAGTTGCTGGCCGAGGTCGCCGACGTACCCGCCGAGTTCGTGCACCTGCTCCACCGGCTGGGCCTGCACCACCTGGGTGCGTTCGCCGAGTTGCCCGGCACCGACGTGGCGGCGCGCTTCGGCCCGCTCGGCGAGTTCGCCCACCGCATCGCCGCCGGTGGCGACGACCGACTCCCCGGCACGCAGGATCCGCCCAGCGGTCTGCAGATGCAGCGCGTGTTCGAGCCGCCGGTGCAGCACAGCGATGCGCTCGTGTTCGTCGGACGTCAGTTGGCCGAAGAGCTGGTGGCGTTGCTCGCCGCCAACGGACGGGTCTGCACCCGACTGTCGGTCGTCGCCGAGACCGAGCACGGCGAGCGCAGTGAACGTGTCTGGTATCGCAGCAGCGGGTTGGGTGTCGCGGCGATGGTCGAGCGTGTGCGGTGGCAGCTCGACGCCTGGACCACCTCGGGCGACCTCACCGCCGGTGTCATGCTGCTCCGGCTGGACCCGGTCGAGGTGCGCAGCGACGACGGTGTGCAGCTCGGGCTGTGGGGCGGCCGCACCCAAGCCGACGACTGGGCGGTGCGCGCCGTCGCCCGGCTGGTGGCGTTGGCCGGCGAGCAACAGGTGCGGGTGCCTGCGGCACGGGGTGGTCGCCAACCGCACGACATGCACGCATGGGTGCCGGCAGCCACGGCCGACCTGGCCGACCCCACCGAACGGCTCGCTGCCGTGCATGTACCTTGGCCGGGCAGCCTGCCGACGCCGTCACCCGCGGTGGTGCACGACCCGGCCCGAGCCATCGACGTGCTCGATGCCGCAGGTGCGCCCGTCGCGGTCAGCGGCCGAGGGGTCGTCAGTGCGGCGCCGGCCACCGTCCAGATGGGTGGCAATGCCGAACCGGTCCAGGCGTGGGCCGGGCCGTGGCCCATCGACGAACGCTGGTGGGACGCAGCCCGGGCGCGGCGAACGGCCCGGTTCCAGGTGCTCACCCGGTCGGGCCGTCTGCTGTTGGTGGGGGTCGAGCAGGGTCGGTGGTGGCTGACCGCCGAGTACCGCTGATCCCCGGGTTGGGGCAGGTTAGGCCGAGATCAGCTCGCGGCCGTCGTCTTCGTGCTCCGGCTGCGTTTCGGCAGCACGGAGCAGATCGTTGCTGAGGCGGAAGCCCACGCCGCGTACGGTGTGGATGAAGCGCAGCTCGGGGGCCCGCTGCTGCAGCTTGCGACGCAGGTTGCTGAGGTGCACGTCCACGACATGGGTGTCGCCCACCCAGTTCGGACCCCACACCTCTTCGAGCAGCTCGGTACGCGAGCACACTTCGGCCGGACGGCGGCAGAGTTGCTCGAACAGGGCGAACTCGATGCGGGTGACCGGGACGTCGTCGCCGTGCACGCGGATCTCCTTGCGACCCACGTCGACGGTCAGGCCGCCGAGGTTGATCACCGAGGCCTGCATCGGGTCCCAGCGGGCGTGCAGTTGGCGCGGCCGGCGCAGGAGCGCCTGGCACCGAGCAGCGAGCTCGTCGGGGTTCAGGTCGGAGGACACGACATCGTCGGCGCCAGCGCGCAGGGCGCGGATGCGAGCGGTGTCGGCGTCGGGTGCGGCGATGCCCACGATGTAGGCGTCGGTGAGGGCGCGCATCGTGTCGAACAGGTTGCCGCCCTCGGGGCTGGGAAGGTCGAGGTCGACCATCACCACGTCGGGTGAGAACGAACGGGCCAACGTCAGCGCCGCGTCCTCTTCGGTCGTCGCGCTCACGGAGTAACCCCGCGACCGCAGCGCCGAACCAGCGACCCGTCGCAGCTCGGGGTCGCCCACTGCCAGCAGCACTCGGGGTGCGAGTTGTGCATCGGGTTCCATAGTGAAGTTCTTCCGCCTCGGGGTGATTGCAGTCCGGCCCTGCGCCGGCTTTCGCACCGTTCGAAGTCACTATCGGCGCGTTCTCGGGGCGACTGAAGCGATGTTTTTGACGATCTCGTGCCACGGCCGTGACGACCAGCGCCTACGTTGGGTGCATGTCCGACACCCGCCAGCAGGTGCGCGATGCCGTGGCGGCGCGCCGTCCGGTCGACGCGCGCGAACGCGACTCGATCGCCGACTTCCTCACCCGATTCGATGCCCTCGACCAGCCGTTTTCCGAGACGGCGAGCCCGGTGCACGTCACCGCGTCGGCCATCGTGGTCACCCCCGATCGCACCCGGGTGCTGCTCCACAAGCACAAGCGGTTGGGCGTCTGGCTGCAGCCCGGCGGGCACGTCGACGACGGTGAACTGCCCTGGGAAGGTTCACGCAGAGAGGCGGCCGAGGAGACCGGTTTGCCGGTCGTGCTGGTGGGCGGGTCCGAGGGTGACGGAGAGGGTGACGGCGTGCCCGAACTGGTGCACGTCGACGTGCACCCGGGGCCGCGCAAGCACACCCATCTCGATCTCCGCTACCTGGTGGAGGCACCTCACCAGCGTCCCGAGCCGCCCCCGGGCGAGAGCCAGGACGTCGAGTGGATGCAGTGGCACCAGGCCATTGCGATCACCGAATCGGGTCTCGAGGGGGCGCTGCGTGCCCTGCAGCCCGGCACCCCCCGGCTGCGCACCGTGAGGGCGCAGGATGCCGTCGACTGCGCCCACGTGTACCTCCGCTCGCGTGCGTTCGGCCTGCCCGAGGTGCCGTTCGCGTATCCGCCGAGCGATGTGAAGCGGTGGATGGCCGACGAGGTGGTCGGTCGCACCGACATGTGGGTGGCCGAGGTCGACGGTGTGGTCGCCGGCCTGATGGTGCTCGGTCACGAGCGCGACGGCTCGTGGATCGAGCACCTGTACCTCGACCCGTCGTGGGCCGGCCGCGGGCTGGGCGACCAGTTCGTCGAACTGGCCAAACAGCGTGGTGCCGACGGGTTGCAGTTGTGGACGTTCCAGTCGAACGAGCGGGCCCGCCGCTTCTACGAACGCCACGGTTTCATCGCCGAGTCGTTCACCGACGGATCCGGGAATGCCGAGCGCACCCCCGACGCCCGCTACCGCTGGACCCCCTGACGCTCGGGTTCGTTCGCTCGCGAATCGCCCCTTGTGGATCGAACAGGTGTTCGGTAATGTCACGAACCTCCTATGGGGTTCAACAATCCTGACATGCCCTGGTCCGATGTGGAACGCCTGCTCTCCGGCAGGGGCAAGGACGGGCGCGCTCCCGGTTCGCCCTCGTGGAACGCCGGCGGCGACGGGCCCGCGTGGGGGCGCAAGCGCCAGCCGTATGCACCGCCAGCGGCCGCAGGGGGGGCCGACACCACCCAGCCGCTGTGGCGGCCCGACCCGGTGCCCGTGCCCTATGCCGAACTGCACTGCCACAGCAACTTCTCGTTCCTCGATGGAGCCTCGCATCCCGAGCAACTGGTCGAGGAAGCCGCCCGACTGGGGCTCGAGGCGTTGGCGCTCACCGACCATGACGGCTTCTACGGCATCGTCCGTTTCGCCGAAGCGGCCCGCGCCGTGGGGCTACCCACCGTGTTCGGCGCCGAGATCACCCTCACCCCCGGTCTCGACGGACGCCGGGCGCGCACCGAGGCCGACACCCAGCGCCAGGTGCACACCGGCATGCTGCCCGACACCCATGCCCCCGACCCGCACGGCCAGCACCTCGTCGTGCTCGCTGACGGTCCCGCCGGGTACGCGCGCCTGGCCCGGGCGCTGAGCCTGGGCCACCTGGCCGGCGAGAAGGGGGTACCGCAGTTCGGGCTGCTCGACCTGGCCGACGCGGTGCGCGGCCACGGCTGGGTGCTCACCGGGTGTCGCAAGGGTGCCGTGCCACAGGCGCTGGTGCAGGATGGCCCTGCCGCGGCGGGCCGCGAGCTGCACCGGCTGATGGATCTGTTCGGCCGCGACCGGGTGCTGGTCGAGTTGTGGGACCACGGTCACCCGATGGACTCGGTGCGCAACGATGCGCTCGCCGAACTGGCCGCGCGCCACGACGTGGGCGTGGTCGCCACCAACAACGTGCACTACGCCACCCCTCAGCAGCGTCGCCTGGCCACCGCCATCGCCGCCGTGCGCGCCCGGCGCAGCCTCGACGAGCTCGACCCGTGGTTGCCCGCCTCGGCCGGTGCCCACCTGCGCAGCGGGGGAGAGCAACGGCGTCGCTTCGCTCGCTATCCGGGGGTGGTCGAGCTCGCTGCCGAGGTCGGTCGCGCCGCGGCGTTCGACCTGTCGCTCGTCGCCCCGAACCTGCCGCCCTACCCGTGCCCCGACGGGCCCGACGGGCGGCCGATCACCGAGATGCAGTACCTGCGCCAGCTGGTCGAGGCCGGTGGTCGGCGCCGCTACGGCGATCGCCCGGCCGGGCACGAAGACCTGTCGCTGCGTGCCCGGGCGTGGCGCACCATCGACCACGAACTCGACGTCATCGAGCACCTCGGTTTCGCCGGCTACTTCCTCGTGGTGTGGGACATCGTCGAGTTCTGCAACCGGGCGAACATCTACTGCCAGGGCCGGGGCAGCGCCGCGAACAGTGCCGCCTGTTACGCGCTCGGCATCACCAAGGCCGACGCCGTGTCGTTGGGCCTGCTGTTCGAACGGTTCCTGTCCACCGAGCGAGATGGCCCGCCCGACATCGACCTCGACATCGAGAGCGATCGCCGCGAAGAGGTCATCCAGTACGTCTACGGGCGCTACGGGCGGCATCACACGGCGCAGGTGGCCAACGTCATCACCTATCGGGCGAGATCCGCAGTCCGCGACATGGCGAAGGCGCTCGGCTACGCCACCGGCCAGCAGGACGCGTGGAGCAAGCAGATGGATGCGTGGGGCTCGGTGTCCACCACCGCCCAGCAGACGAAACCCGACGGCTCTGCCGATCACGACGTGCCCGAGGCGGTGCTCGAGATGGCCGCCGAGATCGAAGACGCACCCCGGCACCTCGGCATCCATTCCGGAGGGATGGTCATCTGTGACCGTCCGGTCATCGAAGTCTGTCCGGTCGAGTGGGGGCGCATGGACCGACGCAGCGTGCTGCAGTGGGACAAGGACGACTGCGCCGCGGCCGGGCTGGTGAAGTTCGACCTGCTCGGCCTGGGCATGCTCAGCGCGCTGCACTATGCGGTCGACCTCATCCGCGAGCACCGCGGCTACGAGGTCGACCTGGCCACCATCCCACAGGAGGACGACGTCTACGCCATGCTCTGCCGGGCCGACACGGTGGGTGTGTTCCAGATCGAGTCGCGGGCCCAGATGGCCACGTTGCCGCGGCTGAAGCCGCGCCGCTTCTACGACCTCGTCGTCGAGGTCGCGCTCATCCGCCCCGGCCCGATCCAGGGCGGTTCCGTGCATCCGTACATCCGGCGCCGCAACGGGCTCGAACCGGTCACGTACTTGCACCCGCTGCTGGAGAACTCGCTCGCCAAGACGCTCGGGATCCCACTG
>JANOET010000385.1:0-3975 GCA_031413415.1 Acidimicrobiaceae bacterium | reverse complement strand
GCCGGTGGACGGCGAGCTGATGACCAAGGTCGTCGGCGGTGCGACCGTCGTGGTCTCGAGCACGGTGGTGGACGGTTCCAGCGTCGAGACGGTGGTCGGCGAGCTGCTGGTGTTGTCGTCGCCGGTGAGCAACACGATCGCCGCGACGATGACAGCCACGACCGTCACCGCGCCCGCGATGATCCAGGGCAGCTTGTTGTTCCCGCCGTTCTCCTCCGGAGCGTCGGTCGGCGGCGGCCCTGGCGGCGGCGTCCCGGCTCCCGCAGGTGCGGCGACCGGGTACGCCTGCGTGGACGGCATCTGCGTGGTGGCTGCGGTATCGGGGAACTGCGGGACCGCAGGAGGAGCGGGAGGCCGCGCCGAGGGATCTGCCGCGCCCATGCCCGGAGGCGGGGGCGGGGGCGGCACGGGTGTCACCTGTGTCGGCGGGGGCTCGGGCAACGGACCCGGCGGCGGCGGAGGCGGGAGCGAGTCGTTGTTGCCCATTGTTCGGAGCCTACTCAGGCGTTGCTTCCGGCCCGGGGACCGCTGCCGTTCATGAGGCCTTGCGGCGGCGCACTTCTTCGGCGATCGCGGGAATCACCTTGTGCAGGTCGCCGATGACTGCGTAGTCGGCCTTGGACACCATGTTCGCCTCGGCGTCGGTGTTGATCGCCAGGATCTTCTTCGACGACATCGCGCCCACCCAGTGCTGGATGGCGCCGCTGATACCGCACGCCAGATACAGGTCGGGGGCGATGCGCGTTCCCGTCTGGCCCACCTGGTCGGTGTGATTGCGCCAGCCGTTGTTGGTGACCGCCCGGGAACACCCGACGACACCCCCCAACAGCGCGGCGAGGTCTTCCAACGGCGCGAATGCCTCGGCCGAACCGACACCGCGGCCGCCACCGACCACGAGCGGTGCGGTGGCCAGCGTGACGCCGGCCGCACGCTCGACGCGATCGACCACGACCGTACGGGCCAGTGTGGGGTCGAGATCGACCGCGACAGCCGCGACCGTGCCCGCCGCCATGGACTCAGCCGCCTCGAACGTGTGGTGGGTGACCGTGACGAGCTTGGTCGACGCGGTGAGCGTGCACTGCTCGAGCAACGAGCCACCCCAACGGACGCGCACGATGTTCCACGCGTCGCCGCCAGCGGTGATCTCGTTGCAGTTGGCGACGAACGGCAGGTCCAGGCGTGCGGCCGCCTGAGCCATCACCTCGTTGCCGCGATCGGTGCCGCATGCCAGCACCGCGGCCGGGCGCAGGGTGCGCACCGCTTGAGCGACGGCCTCACCCCATGCTTCGGGTCCGTAGTCCGCGAGCAGCTCGTGGTGCACCTGTTGCACCACGACGGCGCCGTACGCAGCCAGCGTGCCGGCGAGACCATCGGCCGTGGCACCGAGGGTGAGGGCGTGCACGTCGTCGCCCAACGTGCGGGCAGCCGCGAAGGCCTCCAGCGACGCCGGCGCGAGCGTGCCTCGATCGTGTTCGACGACGACGAGCGTGCTCACTTCAGCAACCCCAATTCTTCGAGGAGGTCGACCACAGCAGGTGCGGCCTCCGGACCGCTGCCGAGGATGACCGTCTGACTGACCTGTTCCGCCGCTTGGAGCAGCGTGATCATCTGCTGGCCCCCGGCCTCGCCCTGCGGGGACTGCTGCGCGACCTCCACCTTCTTCGAGGCGAGCCGACCCTTCAGCGTGGGGTAGCGAGGAAGGTTGATGCCCTCTTTCACGCCCAACACTGCGGGCAACGGGAGGTGGTACACCTCGACACCGGCGTCCGACTCACGTCGGGCGCGCGCGGCGGTGCCGTCGATCTCGATGCCCTTGATGCCGTTCACCATCGGACGGCCCAGCCCGTGCGCGACGCGGACGCCGGTCTGGAAGTTGCCCGAGTCGGCGGACTCGTTGCCGAACAGCACCAGGTCGAACGGGCCGCTCGCAGCTTCCAGGTCGCGGATTGCAGCGGTGATGGCCGCCGACGTGCGCTGCGGGTCCCAGTCGTTGCCGTCGGTGGGCAACAGCACCGCCCTGTTGACGCCGATGCTGGCTGCGTACCGCAACTGCTCGTCGGCCTCGGACGGCCCGAGCGTCAGCACGGTGGACTCGCCGCCGTGCTGCTCGACGAGCTGTACTGCCGCCTCGACCGCGCACTCTTCGTGCGGGCTGGTGGTGAATGCCAGGTACGCGGTGTCGACCGCCTGCCCGTCGGCGGTGATGTTGATCTTGGCGCCGGGGGCCGGCACGCGCTTCACACAGACGAGGACCCGCACGGCGTCAGCTCTTCATCCGGGCGTCGGTCGGGTCGAACAGCGGCGTCGCGCCGGCGCGCTCGACCGTGACCGGATAGGTCTCGTTCATGTACATCACCTGCAGCTTGGCACCTTCGACGGCGTGCTCCGGCGGGAGGTACGCGAGCAGCAGGTACTTGCCCACCGACGGCCCAGCACCTGCGGTGGTGACGCGTGAGACGCGACCCTTGCTGTCGACGATGCGATCGCCCGCCAGGGTGAGGATGGGCTCGTTGCCACCCGTGGGGAAACGGTCGTATCCGTCCGCGCACTGCTGGCTGTCCATCGACAGGGTGCACATGAGAGCGGCCGGCGCCTCCTCACGAGCCTTCAGATATGCCGCCTTGCCGATGAAGTCGGCGCTCTTCACCTTCGGGCGGGCCAGACCGGCCTCGACCGGGTTGTACTCGCTCTCGAGCTCGGCGGCCATCAGGCGGTAGCCCTTCTCGATTCGACCGGTGACGGCATACACACCGATGCCGACGGGGATGATCTCGAACTCCTGGCCGGCATCCCAGATGGCATCCCACAGCTGCAGGCCGTGCTCCATGCGGGTGTAGATCTCCCAGCCGTTCTCACCGACGTAGCTGATGCGGAACATCGTGCACGGCACACCGTTGACGATGACGTCGCGCACTGCGCCGTAAGGGAACGCGTCCTGGCTCAGGTCGTACGCGGCCGTGGTGTGGTCGGTGGTGATCTTGGCCATCGTGGCCGCAGCGTTCGGACCCCACACACCAATGGTGCAGTAGGACTGCGACTGGTCGGTGAACGTGCATGAACCGAGGCCGTGTTGAGCGTTGAACTGCTCGAGGCACTTGTTGAACCAGTAGTTGTCGCGGCCACCGTCGAACGCGCCGGTGATGACTCGGTAGTGATGCCGGCCGAGGCGCTGGATGGTGAGGTCACTGCGGAAGCCGCCGTGCTCGGTGAGGAGCGGGGTGTAGATGCTGCGACCGACTGCGACGTCGACGTTGTTGACGCACACCCACTGCAGGAACTCCATGGCCTTGGGGCCTTCGAAGTCGAATTCGTTGAACGCGGTGAGGTCGACCATGCCGACGCTCTCGCGCATCTGCAGGTGCTCGGCGTTGGTCACCGGGTTCCACCAGCGCCCGTCCCACTCATGGGTGCGCGGTGTGAACGCCTCGGGAAACTTGGCCTGCAGCTTTTCGTTGCTGCTGTACCACTGCGGGCGCTCCCAGCCGCGAGCGTCGAAGAACGTCGCGCCCAGGGCCTCTTCACGCAGGTAGAACGGGCTGCGGCGCACACCGCGCTGGCTGGCCCACTGCTCGCGCGGGTGGACGATGCCGTAGGTCTTGTTGAAGTGCTCGTTGCACCGCGCGTTGATGTGCCACTCGGTCTTCTCGTGCGGGTAGAAGCGGCTGATGTCGCTGCCGTGCGGGTCACACATGTGCGGGTACCCGAACGTCATCCACTCGGCGACCAGCTGGGCGATGCCGGGGCCTTCCTTGATCCACACCGCGGCGGCGCTCCACAGGTTGCGCACCTCGACGGTCTCGCCGAGCACCGGGTTGGCGTCGGGGGTGAGGCTGAGGAGGCCGTTGATGGCGTACTTGATCTCGGCGTCGCCGAGCATCTCCATCAGCTCGATGGCCTGTTCCATCTGCGGGTCGAAGTCGTCGTACGTCAACGGCAGTTCGGTGGGAGTGAGCGCTGACGCCTGGTTGCTGGGGA
>JANOET010000384.1:0-7455 GCA_031413415.1 Acidimicrobiaceae bacterium | reverse complement strand
CCCACCATCAGGCCGGTGACGGACGTGTTGCCGCCGAAGAACTCGTTGCGGACCGGAATGATCCGGATGTCGTCGCGCCCGAGCGAGGCGACGAGCGGTGCGAGGATGCGGGCACCGAACTCGCCGGTGAGGATGCCGATGGGCGCATCGCGCCGCGGCGTCAACTGCAGCCGAACAGCCGCGTCGCTCGGGTCGGCGTCGGTGGCGCACCCACGCAGGCCGGTGTCGCCCGCAGGGTTGCGCGGAGCTCGGTAGCCCTCGGCCGGCGCACCGTCGACCCAGGCGAAGAAGCCACTGTGCACGCCGGTGGCTGCGGTGGTCTCTCCGTGGAACTCGCGCTCGAATGTGCGGGCCATTCCGATGCCGTCCTCGTGCATGTGGAAGCCCTCGTACGCGTCGGCGTCGGGGAACGGCAGCCCTGCCATCAGGTAGTACTCGTCGGCGGCGAACACCATTCGCTTGCCCAGCACACGCAGGAAGACGTCCTGCCAGTCGCGGATCGCGGCAACCATCGCTCGGGCCTCGTCGACCGTGTGCAGACGCATCGCCGACTCGGTGTTGAACTTGCTGAGGCCGAGCGGCACCACGGCCACGGACTCGAGTTCGGGGTACTCGTCGAGCACGCCGGCCATGGTTCGCTCGAAGACCTGACCGTCGTTCACGCCGGGACACAGCACCACCTGTCCCCGAACGGCGATGCCATGGTCCAAGAGCGCACGAAGCCACCGAAGGCTCATGCCGCCCCTCGGGTTCTTCAGCATGCGGTTGCGAACGTCGGGGTCCGTGGCGTGGATGCTCACGTTCAGCGGCGAGAGACGCTCGGTGACGACACGCTCGAGGTCGGCCTCGGTGAACCGCGTGAGCGTCGTGAAGTTGCCGTAGAGGAACGACAGTCGATAGTCGTCGTCCTTCAGGTAGAGGCTGCGGCGCAAGCCTTTCGGGAGCTGAAAGATGAAGCAGAACTCGCAGTGGTTGTCGCAGGTCCGCACGCGGTCGAACACCGCGCTCGAGACCTCGGCACCCAGCGGTTCTCCCGCCCGCTTCTCGACATCGATGCTGAATTCCAGCGCGCCGCGGAGCACTTCGATCGCCACTTCACCGTCGTCCGCGGCGTACCGCCACTCGATGATGTCGCGTGGGACCGTGCCGTTCAGCGACAGTACGACGTCGCCGACGGCGAGTCCGGCGCGTTCCGCGGCGGACCCGGGCGCAACAGCGACGACCGTGGGTGACGACATGGTCACCCAGGCTACCGGCGGGCCTGAGTCGACGGCCGCTAGCCTCCCCGGGGTGACTGTCGATCGCGTGCTGCTCGCCGAACCTCGGGGTTTCTGCGCAGGCGTCGAGATGGCCATCAAGGCCCTCGCCTGGATGGTGCGCAGTTTCGAGCCTCCCGTGTACTGCTACCACGAGATCGTGCACAACAAGATCGTGGTGCAGCGGTTCGAGGCCCAGGGAGTCGTCTTCGTCGACGAGATCTCCGAGGTGCCCCTCGGGCGGCCGATCATGCTGTCGGCCCATGGCTCGGCCCCCGAAGTGGTCGCCGCAGCACGCGCCCGGGGTTCGTACATCGTCGACTCGGTGTGCCCGCTGGTGACGAAGGTTCACCACGAGGTGAAGGTGCGCGCCGGGAAGGGCTTCCGCATCGTGTACGTCGGCCACGAGGGCCACGAGGAAGCGGTCGGCACCATGGCCGTCGCCCCGAACTCGATCAGCCGGGTCGAGAGCATCGCCGAGGTGGCGGCGCTCCCCCAGTTCGACGAGCCGGTCGCTCTGCTCGCCCAGACCACCCTGTCGCATCGCGACTGGAGCGACGTGGCCGTCGCCGTGCGCGAGCGCTTCCCCGAAACGTGGTCGCCGGGACGCAGCGATCTCTGCTTCGCCACCACCAACCGCCAGTCCGCACTCATGGCCATGGCGCCCAGGTGCGATGCGATCATCGTCATCGGTTCGTCGAACTCGTCGAACACCCGGGCGCTCGAGAAACTCGCGGTCGAGGCCGGCTGCCCCAGGGTGTTCAGGGTCAACAGCGTCGACGAACTGCCGTCGGGCCTGACCGGCACCGTGGGCGTCACTGCTGGCGCCTCGGCTCCCGAGGAGCTCGTCGAGGCGATCATCGAGTTCCTCGCTCCGGTTCACGGAGTCGAGCTGATGCGAGTCACCGACGAGGACGAGTACTTCCCGCCGCCCCGCAACATCCGCGAGCTGCAATCGGCCATCGGTGTCGCCGCTGCCGCGATGTTGGGCGGGCCTGTCGAGCTCTCCACCGTCTTCGACGACCGGGCGCTCGCGGCGAGCGATGTGCTCGCGACCCTGCGCGCTTCCTAACCTCGCGATCATGCTCTCGCCCTCGGCCGAAACCATTCGTACCTTTCTGCACGTGATCGCCGCGTCGGTGTGGGTCGGAGGACAGCTGGCTCTGGCCAGCATCGTCCCCGCGGTGCGCAGGGCGCATCCGAATGCGACGAAGACCATGGCGCAGGCCTTTGCGCGTGTGGCCTGGCCGGCGTTCGGCGTCACCCTGCTCACCGGCGTGTGGAGCCTGATGGCCATCGACATCACGGCCGCCACCGGTGCCTACCAGGCGACCGTGCTGTTGAAGATCGCAGTCGCCATCCTGTCGGGTGTGTTCGCCGCGATCCACACGGTCGGTCAGACCAAGGTCGCACTCGCCGTCGGTGGCGCCCTCGGCGCGCTCACCGCAATCGCAGCGATGTTCCTCGGCGTGCTCCTGCACACCGGCCACTGACCCGCCGACCTCGCCCCTGCGACTGAAACCGAGGGTTTCCGCGCCGGGTGCTGGCGCGGAAACCCTCGGTTTCGCGCCACGGCTCAGGCGACAGATCCGTTGCGTCCGCGAATCGCGGTCGAACGAGCCCGGTAGAGCGCCGCCAACTCGTCGAGGAGTCCGTGCAGGTCGAGCAGGTCCAAGGGCGTGACGCGCTCCACCTGCCAGTCGATGAGGTGCAACTGACGATCGCGACGCTTGTCTCGCGTCGTTCCGGACAGTTCCACGTGAGCCGGGTGCACGTCGACCTCCACAGCCCAGCGAATCGCGTCGACAGCCATGTCGATGCGCACCTTGCGGCCGTTCGGCAATGCAAGGTGGCGCACCTGCGCTGCGACCGGCACGTCGCGCCCTCGGAGTCCCTCGAAGACCACCACTTCAGGATGCGACTCGAGTGGCGCTCGAGCGCCTCTCTCGAGCAGCACTTCGGCGAAGCGAAGCGACCCGGCTCGTCCTCGGGCACAGAGCAGCCGTGCCATGGCCGCCAGCGCGTCGACGTCGGTGTGCCCGTCGTGAATCATCTGATCGATCACCGACACGAGGTCGAGCCGAGGCAGATCTGCGGCGAGGTCGAACGCCAGTCGCGGCCACGATGCGATCACGATGCCGTTGTCCAGGCGTCGCCGGTGGGCTTCCGGCAGAACGGTTGTCTGCCGGAGCCGCACACCCGGTGAGAGATCGATGTGGAGTCCGTGAGGGACGCCGAAGCAGATCTCGGACAGCCGGGGCATCCGCCGACGGCCGAGCAACAAGCCGCCGGTCACTCCGGTCACGTATCCCTGTGGGTGCTGCAGACACAACGCGATACATCGCCGCTCGAGAGTCCGGGCCGAACCACGGACGGCGACCACCGTCTTGCCGACGTGCTCCAGAACGCCGTCGGCGATGAGCCGGCGGCGCAGCCTCGGGCTGACACCCGACTCGTTGAGTTGACCGAACGAGATGATGTTCTTCTGGCGCTGCAGCACGTGCAACGCCTCCGCGGTGAAGTGTGCCACGGGCGTCCCCTTTCCTCGAGTTGGCAAAGGGGAAGCCGAGGGGGAACCTATCGAACCGCGGCACGCAACGAAACCGAGGGTTTCCGCGTCAGCATGCGGCAGGGAAACCCTCGGGCTGGGTCAGTTGCGCGGCACCTTGCTCCAGGCGACGTCGCGATCGACGCGGACGTCGCCGGGCAGGCCGAGCACTCGCTCGCCGAGGATGTTCAACATCACTTCCGTGGTACCACCCTCGATGGAGTTGGCCCGGCTGCGCAGGAACGCCTTCTGTGGCGTGGCGAACTCCATTGCGTGCTCAGGGCGCACCATCGCGTAGCTGCCGTACAGCAGCGCATCGGCACCCATGAGGTTCATCAGACATTCGTAGATGTCCTTGTTCAGGTTGGCGCCGGCCATCTTCGAGATCGAGCCCTCAGGGCCGGGATCGCCCTTCTTGCGGTTCTGATTCGCACGGATGTTGGTGAGGCGCAGCGTCTCGGCACGAATCCACAGCTTCATCACCTCATCGAGGGTCGCGGCGTCCTTCCTCCACGCCGGCGCCTTCACCCACTCCTTGACGAGATGAGCGATGACCCCCGAACCCTTCAGCGGGATGGTGCCGCCGATGGACTGGCGCTCGTTCATCAGCGTGGTGAGCGACACGCGCCAACCGTCGCCGGGGCTGCCGAGCATCTCCTTCTCGGCGATGCGGGTGTCGGTGAAGAACACCTCGTTGAACTCGGCTTCGCCGGTCATCTGGCGCAGTGGCAGCGTCTGCACGGTGGCGTCGTGCATGTCGACCACGAACGCCGTCAGGCCGGCGTGCTTGACGGCCTCGGGATCGGTGCGCACGACGAGCAGACCCCACCGCGACAGGTGAGCCAGCGTGGTCCACACCTTCTGGCCGTTGACGATCCATTCGTCGCCGTCCTTCACGCCCTTCGACGACAGGCCGGCGAAGTCGGAGCCGGAGCCGGGCTCGCTGAACAGCTGGCACCAGATCTCCTCACCGGTGAACAGCGGGCGCAGGTAGCGCTGCTTCTGCTCTTCGCTGCCCCACACGGCGACCGTCGGGCCGCACATGCCATGGCCGATGGGGTTGTGGTACACCGGGTTCGGTGCACCTTGCTTGTACACCCGCTCGTTGACGATCTTCTGCAGTCTGGGGTTCATGTCCAGGCCGCCGTGGCCCTTGGGGAAGTTCACCCAGGCGAGACCCTTGTCGAACTGCGCGCCGAGGAACGTGACGGCGTCGACGTCCTTCGGCGGGAACTCGCTGAGCAACTCGTCGACCAGCTGGTTCACCAGTTGTTCGTCGGCGTCGGGACGGGCGTCGGTGACGGTCATACGAGGAGCTCCTCCGTGGGCGCGGCTGGGGTGCCGCTCAGTTCGTGAACAGGCGTCGAACCTACCGAACGTCCTGCATCCGTGCCGAACCGGAACACCCCGAACGCGGCGCGCTCAATCGTCGATGGTGTCGTCGGCGACCGACTCGAAACCGGCGTCGGCGAGGCGCTGCAGCAGCACGTCGCGCACCGAAGTGCCCGGCTCGCGCGCCTTGTCGCCTGCGATGCGCCAGCCGAGCCGGCTGCTGTACAGCAACGGCGGCTCCTTCAGCCGACCAGGCTGCACGGCCACCACCCGGGCGAAGAACAGCCGATGATCGGGCATGTCCTTGGTGTCGAACACCTCGCATCGCAACCACGCGATCGCATTGCGCACGACCGGCAGCGACGTGTCCGGGAACTGGTCGAGGAACTCGTCGGCCAGGTGACGGAACTTGCGGCCCGGATACGAGAAGTATTGCCCCGCCGCGACCTGGTCGCCGGCGAGCACGCTCACCGCGAACTGGGCGGAGGCTTCGATGAGCGGAAACGTGTCGTGCTTCGGCGACACGCTCGCCATCACGATCGGTTCCTCGAAACTCACCTGCGACACCCAGTGGCTGCAATACGCCCGGCTCACTCCGTCATGGTGCGCTCCCACCACCTGCACCCCATGCATCATCTGGCCGAGCGACCGCTTCAGATTCTGATCGATCATCAGTTCCAGTGTCGCAGCCAACGTGCGTACTCGGCGCGCTCGTGCGCCAACTCGGGAAATGCACCGCGTAGCGTGGCGAGCGTGCGCAGTGGCACGGGATCGTCCATCGCGACGAAGGTGTTCTTCAGGTTGTTGAGCATCCGTAGCAGGATGCCCCGATCGGTGACGGGCGCAAGGAGGCGCGGGTCGAGGGGTTCGCTCAACCCGGTCATCCGTTGCCACGCCGGCTCGAGGTCGTCGGCGGTGTACACGTGGCCGAGGTGGAACGGATCGGCGAAGACCCCGCCACTCTCGACGAGGAAGTGGCCGGGCAAGCCGATGCCATGGACCTCGACCCCGACTCGTCGACCCACCTCGATGGCGCAGATGCTGAGCGTGATGGGAATGCCCAGGCCTCGGTGCAGCACGTCGTGCAGGTACGAGTTCCGAGGATCGCCGTAGTCGCCGCTGTTCCCGGTGAGATGGTGCTGGAAGAGATGCAGCACCGACTCGAACGTGGGCTGACACTCCGCGGCCAGGTGGTCGAGCGCCGCGACCATCTCGGAGAGGTCGACGTCGGGCTCGAACGAGGCGCCGATGAGCCCGGCAGCGATGTCGAGGTGCACGTCGGGCGAGGGGTGGCGCACCACTTCGACGAAACGGTCCCTCGGATCCATGCCGTGAAGGTATCGGCGAGTAGCTTCCGCTCACATGTACCCGGGCGCGTTCCTCGACACCATTCCCGACAAACCGGCCATCGTCATGGGCGGCAGCGGCTTCACGCAGACCTTCGCCGAGCTGGATGCTGCGGCCAACCGTCTCAGCCATCTGCTGCGCGCCGCGGGCGTGCATCCCGGCGATCACGTGGCGCTGTGCATGGAGAACCACGACCGCTACATGGAGGTCCTGTGGGGTTGCCACTACGCGGGGGCCATCTACACGGCATGCTCCAGCCGCCTCACCAGCGGTGAGCTCGCGTACATCCTCAACGACTGCCAGGCGAAGGTGTTCATCACCTCCAAGTACAAGGCCGACCAGGCTGCCGAGGTTCTTCCCGAGACCCCGAACGTCGGTCTGCGCCTCATGCTCGACGGGGTCGTCGACGGCCACGAGAGCTACGAGACGGCTGTCGCTGCACAACCGGCCACTCCCCTTCCCGAGGAGCGACTCGCAGGCTTCGACATGCTGTACTCGTCGGGAACCACCGGCCAGCCCAAGGGCGTCGCCCGCGCCTACGTGGGGAACCCGCTCGACACCACCGCGAACGGCGTCTCGCCGCTCGTCTCGATGTTGTTCGGCGGTACGGCCGACAGCGTCTACCTGTCACCCGCGCCCTTCTACCATGCGGCTCCACTGCGGTTCTGCATGGCGATGCAGCAGATCGGCGCCACGGTCGTGGCGATGGAACACTTCGATCCCGAGCAGTATCTCCAGCTGGTCGAGCGCCACCACATCACCCACAGCCAGGTGGTGCCGACGATGTTCATCCGCATGCTCAAGCTCGACGAAGCGGCACGCACGAGGTACGACGTCTCCAGCCTGCAGTGCGTCATCCACGCCGCCGCACCGTGTCCGAAACAGGCCAAGAAGCAGATGATCGAGTGGTTCGGGCCGATCATCCACGAGTACTACGCCGGCACCGAGGGCAACGGGTTCGTGTACTGCAAC
>JANOET010000383.1:0-4790 GCA_031413415.1 Acidimicrobiaceae bacterium | reverse complement strand
CCATGTAGGCGGCACCACCGAAGTAGCGAACCGTGACACCCTCGGTGCCCAGGTCAGCAACGCCAGTGACGTCGGGGTACGTGGCCGGGTCCCACATGATCATCTGCGGGTTCTTCTCGAAGCCAGACATGACGGCGACGGTCGGGAACTCGCTGCCCGAGAACTGGATGGCCTCGTCGGTGTACACGAAGCCGGCGAGGAGGCTGTCATCGTTCCAGAGAATGTCGCTGACCGGGCTGAACTGCTGCGGGGCGCCGCCGGAGCGGATCTGCAGCTTCACACCGGTGTCGCCACCGGCTGCGACGAGGGGTCCCGTGACGTACGCCTTCGAGGCGTCCATCTCGTAGCCCTCACCGATGAGGTTGTACAGGAAACCGTGCTCGGCTTCGGGCATCCAATCGGTCTGGATGGCGATGGTGTCGGGACAGATGCCCGCGAGGCTGGTGGCCTCCCCGCCGCCAGTCGTCTCGGTGGAGCCACCGGCGGTGGTCTCCGCACCCGCAGTGGTGTCGGGTGGGCTCGTGGAATCCGAGCTCGAATCGCTGCCGCATGCGGCGAGGACGAGCAGGGATGCAAGCGTTGCGGTCATCAGCTTCTGGCTGCGACGAATGTGCATTGAGTACTCCTTGTGGTTGGTGTTCACGCTGTTTGAAGAGACCGCTGTGACAGCCTCGGGTTGGATGGGACACTTGGGTCAGCTGTTGCGGCGAGTTGCCTCGTGCCAATGACCGACGACGAGCTTGCCGATGAAGCTGAAGACGAAGAAGACCGTGATGCCGAGTGCCGAGGCGACGAGCAGACCGCCGTACATCTGCGGGTAGCGCAGCTTCTGACGGAACTGCTCCATCACGATGCCGATGCCCGGCTTCTGGCCCTGGCGGAAGAACTGCTCGCCGACGACCGCACCGATGACGGCGAGGCCGGCGGAGATACGAAAGCCGGTGAAGATGGCCGGCATCGCCGAGGGGAACTGCAGCTTGAACAGCCGAGTGAGTCGACTCGCCTTGCGCAGCGTGAACAGGTCGTGCTGCGAGGCATCGACCGACGTGAGGCCGAACAGCGTGTTCGTCACGATGGGGAAGATCGAGATCATGACGACCACGTAGATCCGCGACGACATGCCGCCGCCGAACACCGAGTAGATGATCGGGACGATGGCGAGCACCGGCGTGGCCTGCAGCGCAACCAGGTAGGGGTAGATCGAACGCTCGGCCCACACGGCCTGGGCCATGAGCACAGCGAGGAGCATGCCGATGACGATCGAGATCGCCAGCCCGATGAAGGCGGCGTACGTGGTCCACCACAGACCTTCGAGCAGCTGACGTCGAACGATGGGGTCGAGGAACGCCTGGTCGATGACCGTCACGGGCGAGGGCAGCAGCGACGGTCGTTTGTCGAGCAGCAGCTCCATGCCGACCCGATGCATCCACTCCCAGAACCCGAGGAACAGGAGGAACACCACGAACGGTCCGAGGTAGGTGCTCAGAGCAATGCTCGTGCCTTCCTTGACCGGGGGCACGAGTGAGTCGTCGATGGTGGGAGTGACTCCGTGGATGAGCGCGGCGTCGGCGGCCATCTGCGCGTTGCTGTCTTCGGTGAGGCTCATGCGTGTGCACCTCGGAGCGACGCCGAGATCTCGCCGCTGATGCGGGCGAATTCGGGCTCGAAGCGCAGTTCGGGCTTGCGCGGATAGTCGAACGGGATGTCGTAACTGGCGACGATGCTGCCCGGCCGGGCGCTCATCACCAGGACGCGGGTGCTGAGGAACACCGCTTCGCTGATGGAGTGGGTGATGAACAGGGCGGCGAACCGCTCGCGCTCGAACAGCTGGATGACCTCGTCGTTCAGCCGCTCGCGGGTGATCTCGTCGACGGCGCCGAACGGTTCGTCGAACAGGAACATGCTCGGGTCGAGCACCAGGGTGCGCGCCAGCGATGCGCGCATCTTCATGCCACCGGACAGCTGCTTGGGGTACTTGCCCTCGAATCCGGTGAGACCCACCAGGTGGATGGCCTCGCTGGCACGCTTGGATCGTTCCGCCTTGCCGACACCCTCGAGCTCGGCGAGCAGCTCGACATTGCGCTGCACGGTGCGCCATTGCAGCAGTGTCGCGTCCTGGAACACGTAACCGACCGTCTTGAGGTCCACATCCACCGACCCGGTGGACGGGGCGTGCAGCCCGGAGGCGATCTTCAGCAAGGTGCTCTTGCCACAGCCAGAGGGGCCGACGACAGTGACGAACTCGCCTGGGCGAACGTCGAAGCTGGTTGCGCTCAATGCATGAGTTCCGTCGGGGTACACCATCGACACCCCGTTGAAACTCAGTGCAGGGGCGGGCACTGAGTCGGTCATCTTCGTCACCATAGTGGGCGCGACTGTGTGGCCCTGAGTCGGTTTGGCCATCAGTGCATCACCATTCCGCCACTCACGTTCATTGCTTCCCCGGTGCAGTACTTCGCGTCGTCGGAGGCCAGGAAGACCGCCATGTCGGCCACGTCGTCGGGCTCGGCACAACGCCCGAGCGGCGACATCGACGACCACTTGGCGACCATTTCGGGGGTTCGAGTGGCGGCGCCCATCTCGGTGAGGACGTAGCCCGGGCAGATGCAGTTGACGCGAATGCCGTGCTCGCCCAGTTCCATCGCCGCGACCCGGGTGAGGCTGATGACCGCCGCTTTGGATGCGGCGTAGTGCGCCTGGCGTGGCGACCCCACCTTGCCACCCATCGACGCCATGTTGACGATGGTTCCTGCGTCGCCCGCGGTGATCATCGCCTTCGCGACGACCTGAGTGGTGACCAGCATCGAGCGGACGTTCACGTCGAAGGTCGCGTCCCAGTCGTCGACAGTGATCTCCAGCAGCGGAGCCATACGCAGGATGCCGGCGTTGTTCACCAGGATGTCGACGCCGCCGAGCATCGCGATCGCTTCCTCGGTGGCAGCGCGAGCGGACTCGGGATCGGCGAGATCGATGGTGATGGCGGCGGCGCCGAGTTCGGCAGCGCGACGACCGCAGAGCTCACCTTCACGGTCCATGAGCACCAGCCGCGCGCCCTCACGATGGAACGCTTCGGCGATCGCAGCCCCGATGCCACGGGCAGCACCCGTGACGACCGCCCTGCGGCCTTCGAGGCGACGTCGTGCAGGGGCAGTGCGGTCGGTCACCATGACGTCGCGAATCGTACGACAGTCGATGCACCCGAAATTCACCTGCGGTGTGAACGCTTTGTTTCGGGAGCTCGCGACACCATGCAGCCCTCCGGGCGCAGTGGCAGATCGGCGCCCGTGAGCGATCATCAACCGCCTGCGACGACCATCCCCGCACGAACGACGGTGCGACCGGAAGGGCCGAAGGCAATGGCTTCGCGGACGGACGCGGCCGGAACGAGCACCAGGTCGGCGACGTCGCCCGGGACCACGCCAGCAGGCCGGAGCCCCATCGCGGCGCGGGCGGCACCGCTGACCGAACGGTACGCGTCGTCGGGCAGCAGATGGCCGGCCATCACCATCAGCGCGGCGGTCTCGATGCAGTCGCCGCGACCGACGAGGTTGAACGGATCCTGCAGGTTGTCGGCGCCCGCCGCGACGTCGACGCCCGCGGCGCAGAGCGCGCGGATCGCAGTGAGCGCACGGGGCATGGCCTCTTGCCGGTCACGGCCCTGCAGGTAGAGGTTGCTGCTGGGCAGCGTGATCACGTGGACACCGGCCTCGGCGACGAGTTCAGCGGTGTGCTGCTGTGTGGCTGCAGTCTGCATGCCGAGGCTGACGCAGTGGCTGGCGCAGACGCCGTGAGCGAAGCCGGTGGCGATGACTCGCTGGGCCAGGTAGGGGAGGGCGAACCGGGTGGGGTCGAGCGTCTCGTCGGTGTGCAGGTCGAGCGGAACGCCGAACTCGGCGGCCACCTCGATGAGGAAGTCGGTGGACCCTTCAGGGTCGTCCTCCAGGTGAGGGCAGCCACCCACACCGTCGAGCCCCAGGGCCATCGCGTCACGCAGCACTGCCCGTTGGTCGGCCGACGCGACGGGCCAGCCACAGAGCGCGACCACCTGGATGTCGACGAGGTGGCGCAGTCGGTCGCGCACGGCCACCAGCGCCTCTGCCGACATGAGTCCGTTCTCGGTGGTGACGTCGGCATGGGTCCGAATCGCGGTCGCGCCGTTGGCAAGAATCAGGCGGGCGGCGCGTTCGGCGCGGGCCTCGGTGTCGGGGCCGGTGATCCTGTCGCGGTACCGCTCCATCGCCTCGATGGCACCCATCAGGTCGCCGGTGGGATTGGGCACGGTCTCGGCGAGGAAGGCCTTGTCGAGGTGTGCGTGCGGCTCGGCCATCGCGGGCAGCAGCAGTCGCCCATGCGCCGGCAACAGGTCGTCATCGGGCTGCAGTGGCGCCCCGACCGAGGCGACATGACCGTGGTCCAGGCGCACGTTGGCGGTGGTGCCGTCAGTGAGCAACGCGTCGACGATCGTGAGTGCCATCGGAGCGAGGGTAGATCAGCCGCCGGCGACGGACCCGACTCGTGCCCGGGGGTCCGCCGCTCCCGACCAGAATCCGTGGTCGTCGCGGATGATCGCGTGGGCGTGGCCGAAGCCGCTGTCGTACGGCGGGAGCGCCTCGGCGCGATGCCCGCGTGCGGCGAGCGCCGTGACCCACTCGGCGGGCGCGTTGCCTTCGATCATGACGATCGGTCCCGAGGCCGAGGTCCACGTGTCGAACCCGGTGACCGGGCCGCGAAGCGCCCATCGGCCGGCGTGGATGGCCGCGGCGGGGGACTGGCCGTGATGGAACAGACGC
>JANOET010000382.1:0-2620 GCA_031413415.1 Acidimicrobiaceae bacterium | reverse complement strand
GCACGGCGTCCATGTAGATGGAGTCGACGTCGGGGCGTTCCTCGCGGTCGACCTTGATGCTCACGACCAGGCGGTTGGCCACCTCGGCCACCTCGTCGTCCTCGAAGCACTCGTGCGCCATGACGTGGCACCAGTGGCAGGCGCTGTAGCCGACGGACAGCAGGATCGGGACGTTGCGTTCGCGGGCAGCGGCAAAGGCCTCCTCACCCCAGGCGTACCAGTCGACCGGGTTGTCCTGGTGCTGGCGAAGGTAGGGGGAGGTCTCGTTGGCGAGGCGGTTGGCCATGGGCGTCACCGTAGGGGAGCGGGTCGCCCGCCCGGGCGTCGGTGCCATGTCCCCCCGGTGTCGGCGCAGTGACGAACCGGCGAAGCCTCCGGAGTCAACTCGTTGGCGCCGGGTCGGCGGGAAGCGGGGAGGGCGCCGTGTCGAGGCGGGTCCATGACTCGAGGTTGCTCGAGTCTGGTCGGGCAAAGTGTAGACTTCTTGTATGACGAATGGCTCTACGACGATTCGGGTCAGTACCGACCAGCGGGAACGACTCCGGCGGCTCGCGGAGGATCGCAACGCCACGATGGCCGACACCTTGGATGCAGCGCTCGAGTCCCTGCGCCGTGAGCGGTTCTACGAGGAGATGGCGTCAGCGGAGCAGCAGCTCCGGGCCGATCCTGCGGCGTGGACCACCTATGTACGCGAACGCGATGCGTGGCTCAACCCCGATCTGGCGTTGTCGTGAACTTCGGTGACGTCGTCACCGTCGACTTCGGCACGCCGATCGGATCTGAAGCTGGGTTCACGCGCCCGGCCGTGCTCGTCACCGCCGATGCGTTTCTCCGGTTTCGGCCGTCCACCGTGTTCGCCGTTCCGATCACCAGCACCCCACGGGCGTTCCCGAGTCACGTCGGCATCGAGCCCGACGAGCGCAACGGGCTGACGTTGTCGAGTTGCGCCCTGGTCGAGCAGATGCGTGCCGTGGCTGTCGAGCGGTGCTCCGCTTCCCAGGGCAACCTCGGGCCAGTCGTGTCGCACCAGATCCTCGACGTGTTGGCGATGATCACGGGCATGCCATGACTGCGGACGACGTACTGAGGGTTTCACCGCTCCATGCGGTAGAGGCGCCAGGCGCCGTCGATGCCTTTCAGTTCGTGCTCGCCCTGGTCGGTGAACACCACCGAACCGCCGAGCATCATGTCGCGGACCGTCGAGGTCACCCACAGGAATCCGGGCTCGCCCGAATGCTCGACGCGGGAGGCAAGGTTCACCGCAATGCCGGAGATGTCGCCGTCCTCGCGGACCTCGACCTCGCCCGCGTGGATGCCGGCCCGGATGGAGATGCCGATGCCGGCGAGCGACTCGATCAACCGGGCACTGCATTCGACCGCCTGTGAGGGCAGGTCGAAGATCGCCAGCAACCCGTCGCCCGTACTCTTGATCAGCCGGCCGCCGTTGACATCGATGAGTTGACGAGCAATCCGGTCGTGGCTCTCCAGGAGTTCACGCCAACGGGTGTCACCGACGTCCGCCGAGGCGCTGGTGGAGTTCACGATGTCCGTGAACAGCACCGTCGCGAAACGGCGCGTTGCAGGCGACTGCACAGGACGACCCAGCACGAACTCGAGGTACGTGTCGAGCAGTGGCGCCCAGTGCGGCATGCACCAGGCGAAGTGGTCGTTGCCGGGCAGCTCCACGAAGCGGGCATCAGGGATCAGATCGGCGAGCAGTCGTCCCGCGGCCACGGGGATCACTGCGTCGCCCTTCACGTGCGAGACATGTGTGGGCACGGTGATGCGTTCCGGAGCGTCACCCGGGTCGAGCTGGAACACGCTCTCGATCTGGCGGCGGAAGTCGCGCGGGCTGCACGACAACCGCTGCAGCCGCCCGAACCAACGGATGACCGACTCGTTGCCGGACTGGCTGGGGAGGAACCAGTCGACCATGCGCTCGGGGTTGGAGGGCCAGTCGTCGGCCATCTGGAGGAAGCGGGGAATGACATCTGCCGGTTCGGGATCGTCGTCGTGCCGGTACTCGGCCCCTCGGTTCCAGTACCTCGGACTGATCGACGAGTTGAGCAGGCCCAGGCTGAGGACCCTCTCGGGGTGTTCGGCGGCGAAGTGCTGCGCCATCAGGCCGCCCTCGGACATGCCGTGGATGTGGGCCTGCTCCCAGCCGACGGCATCGAGCACGCTGATGATGTCGCCGATGCGCTGATCGGCGGTCGGTGCGTCGTCGAACCGATCCGACAGGCCGACGCCGCGCTTGTCGAACAGCACGGCCGTGACGTGCCTGCCGACTCGTTCCAGCGTTCGACGGAACAGTTCGTGCTCCCAGGTGATCTCCACGTTGGACAGCAGCCCGGAGACGATGAGCACCGGTGGCCCGTCGCCGAACATCTGGTAGGCGATTCGCGTGCCGTCGGCATCGGCGTACTGGGTGTCGGGGACGCGCACGGCCGGATTCTTGCATGGTCGTGGCGAAGCCGCTGCGCCGTGCCGTCGATCACAAGTCGCCTTGCAGTCGTTCGCACAACAGGCCGTGATCGCGAACGCGAGGTTGTTCACCGATCTGGGCGAAGCGCTCGAGATGCAGACTGCGACCGGCGACGTGTTGGCACTGATCAGCGAG
>JANOET010000381.1:0-11141 GCA_031413415.1 Acidimicrobiaceae bacterium | reverse complement strand
GGAGACCTTGATGCTCAAGGTGCGGCTCTGCCCGTCCTTGGTGAACAGGACGCTGGCCCGTGCCGAGGAGTCGTCGTCGTCGACGGACATCTCCGGGCCGCTGACGTCGGCAGTGATGCCGGCACCGCCGGTACTGATCACGTCGGAGAGGATGGGGTTGCCCGCACCGTCGTCACCGTCGGTGTAGGTGACCGTGGACATCGCACCGTCGCCGAACACATCGCCGGACCATGCGCCGTCGTCGCCGCCGAGGAAGGTGGCGAGGTCGCCGGCCTTGGCCGTGACGCGCTGCTCGTTGCCCTTCGACTTGACGCTGACCTGCAGCGCGCCGTCGATGCTCTCGAACTTGATCTTGTTCGGGCTTACGGTACCCGTCGCGAACGTGTCGGCCGTGTCGAGGAGGACCGAGACGATGTTGCCCCCGGGGCCGGTGGTGACCGTCAGAGTCACCGGAGTCATCAGGAACGGAAGGGTGATGATGGCCGGCTGCTGCGGATCGACCGCAGGTGCAGGACCTGCGTTCGCCGTGCCGACGCCGACACCGGCGAGTAGGACGACAGCACTGGCAAGAATGCCGGCCGCCAATTTGGTTCGATTCATCGGGGAATCTCCTCTGATTGTGTGATCGTCGCCCACAGCTGACACGCCAACGGTCTCCCGAACGTTTGGCACCTCATTGCTTAGTCGTGAGATCGGAAGAATACGGGCCGGCTTGATCCAAGGGACGTCCAAATGGCTGCCAACGAGCAGCCAAACGGGGTCGTGCGACCCCCAATTCGACCTCATCTGCGCACGAGAAGGGGTGTGCGGTAGTGTCGTATCCGAGGCCCCCCATGACCGCACGTCCTACCCTGTCCGCGCTCCTCGGCCTCGACGACTTCGTCGGTCGGCACATCGGGCCCACGCCTGCGGAGCAGCAGCACATGCTGGGTGTCATCGGTGTCCCCTCGCTCGATGCGCTCATCGAGGCGACCGTGCCGAGCAGCATCCTGCTCGAGTCGGCACTGCCGCTACCCGGCCCGCGCACCACCGACGACGTGCTCGACGAGCTTCGTGGCATCGCCGGTCGCAACCGTGCGCGCACGAGCCTCATCGGACAGGGCTACTACGGCACCGAGACACCGCCGGTGGTGCTGCGCAACGTGCTCGAGAACCCCGGTTGGTACACCGCGTACACGCCGTATCAGCCCGAGATCAGCCAGGGCCGGCTCGAGGCGCTGCTCAACTTCCAGACCATGGTCACCGAACTCACCGGGTTCGCATTGGCCAACGCGTCGCTGCTCGACGAGGCGACGGCTGCCGCCGAAGCGATGACGATGGCCCGCCGATCGTCGTCGTCGAAGAGCGACCGCTTCGTCGTGCATCACGACACCCATCCGCAGACGATCAACGTCATGGCCACCCGGGCCGAGCCGGTGGGCATCGAACTCGTCGTCGGCGACATCGACGAGGTCGATGCAGGCTGCTTCGGGCTGCTGCTCAGCCTGCCCACTTCGACCGGCGCCGTTCCCGATTGGCGTGAGGCCATCGACCGGGCTCATGCCGTCGGCGCGATCGTCGTCGTTGCCACGGACCTGCTCGCCTGTGTGCTCACCACTCCCCCTGGCGCGCTCGGCGCCGACATCGCCATCGGCTCGGCACAGCGGTTCGGCGTTCCGATGGGTTTCGGAGGTCCGCATGCCGCGTTCATCGCGACCAACGAGGCCTCTGCCCGGTCGCTGCCGGGCCGGCTGGTCGGTGTCAGCACCGACACCGAAGGTCGCCCTGCGTTGCGTCTCGCATTGCAGACCCGCGAGCAACACATCCGCCGTGAGAAGGCCACGTCCAACATCTGCACGGCGCAGGTGCTCCTCGCCAACATCTCCGGCTTCTATGCGGCCTGGCACGGGCGCGATGGTCTGGAGCGCATCGCCGAGCGGGTGCATCGCCTCACGTCGCTCGCCGTCGCCGCACTGCGGTCGGCCGGTGTGAACCCGATGCACGACAGCTGGTTCGACACCGTGCTCGTTCGGTGCGACGCCGCCGCTGTGCTGGCCGCCGGACACCAGGCAGGTCTCGACCTCCGCCCCATCGACGACGATCGAGTGGCGTTCAGCTTCGACGAGACGACATCGGTCGACATCGTCCGGCAGGTGCTGGCGCTGTTCGGTGCAGTCGACCATCTCGCCGACGACGCGCCCGACGGTCTGCCGCACCGGCGTACCGACGAGTTCCTCTCGCAGAGCGTGTTCGAGCGCTACCACACCGAACACGAGATGCTTCGCTATCTCCGCCGCCTGTGCGACAAGGATCTCGCGTTGGACCGCACGATGATCCCGCTGGGATCGTGCACGATGAAGCTCAACGCGACGGTCGAGATGGTGCCCATCACGTGGCCCGAGTTCGCGCACGTGCACCCGTATGCCCCCGACGACGAGACCGAGGGGTATCGAGCCCTGATCGAGCACCTCGAGCAGATGCTCATCGACATCACCGGGTACGACGCCGTGAGCCTGCAGCCGAACGCGGGCAGTCAGGGCGAGTTCGCCGGCCTGCTCGCGATCCGCGGCTATCACCGCAGCCGCGGCGATCACCACCGCACCATCTGCCTCATCCCGTCGAGCGCGCACGGCACGAACGCGGCGAGCGCGGTGATGGCCGGTCTGAAGGTCGTCGTGGTGGCCTGCGACGACCACGGCAACGTCGACGTCGACGATCTGCGGGCGAAGGCCACGCAGGCCGGGCAGAACCTCGCTGCCGCGATGGTCACGTATCCGTCGACCCACGGCGTGTTCGAGGAAGCCATCCGCGAGCTGTGCGACATCGTGCACGAGTTCGGTGGCCAGGTGTACGTCGACGGGGCGAATCTGAACGCGCTGGTCGGTATGGCCCAGCCAGGCAAGTTCGGAGCCGACGTCAGCCACCTGAATCTGCACAAGACGTTCTGCATCCCCCATGGTGGCGGTGGACCCGGGGTCGGACCCGTGGCGGCTCGCGCCCATCTGGCCCCGTTCCTGCCTGGGCACCCGTTGCGCCGCGATCAGCCCACGGGCCCCGTTGCAGCTGCGCCCTACGGTTCAGCCGGCATTCTCCCGATCTCGTGGGTCTACATCGCGCTGATGGGTGCGTCGGGCCTGCGCGACGCCACCGCTGCGGCCATCCTCAATGCCAACTACGTCGCGGCACGCCTGAACGACGCGTTCCCGGTGCTGTATCGCGGCGCCAACGGTCACGTCGGCCACGAGTGCATCGTCGACCTTCGTCCCATCACGAAGGCGACCGGCGTGACGGTCGACGATGTGGCGAAGCGGCTGATGGACTACGGATTCCACGCCCCGACGATGAGCTTCCCCGTATCGGGCACGCTGATGATCGAGCCGACCGAGAGTGAAGGCCTTCGCGAGTTGGACCGGTTCTGCGACGCGATGCTCGCCATTCGTGCCGAGGTGCAGCGCGTCGCTGACGGCGAGTGGACCGTGGACATGAATCCGTTGCGGATGGCGCCGCACACCGCCGAGGACCTCCTCGGCGACTGGGACCGCCCGTACGCACGTGCGCTCGGTGCGTACCCGCTCGCTTCGCTGCGCGCGTCCAAGTACTTCCCACCGGTCTCGCGCATCGACGCTGCGTACGGTGACCGACACCTCATCTGCACCTGCGAGCCGCTCGAGGCGTACGCCGACGCCTGAGGCGTGGCTGCGCTACCGTCGCATCATGGCCGACTCGACGTCATCTTCCGCCACCTACGGCCTCAACGAACTGCTCGCGCTGTTCGGTGGGGCGAACCCGCTCGCAGGGATCGCAAAGTCGGTGAGTCAGTTCCAGCGCGGCGTGAACCAGTTCCTCGAGGGCGTCGACAGATTCAACGACACCATGGAGCAGGTGAACCACGTCGCTCGGCGGGTGAACGGCATCCTCGACACGGTCGAAGGCCCCATCAATGCGATGGTGCCGCAGTTGACGCGCAGCATCAACACGGCCGATGCGTTGATGGAGCAGTTGAACGGGCCGATCGAGAAGGTTGCCCCCGGTCTGCAGCGGCTTGCCGACACGCTCTCCAGCCCCGCACTCACCGCGCTGCCCACCGATCTGGCTCATTTCGTCGACGTCATCTCCGACCTGGCTCGGCGATTGCAGCCGCTGGGTCAGTTGGCCGAGTCGGCCGGCAGCATGTTCGGTCTGCGCCCGCTGGCCGTGTTGCGCTCAGGCGGTAGCCGCCCGGCCCCTGCCCCGGTCGAGCAACCTGCGGCCACGAAGGCTGCAGCGAAGAAGGCGCCCGCCAAGAAGGCGCCCATCAAGAGGGCGCCGGCCAAGAAGAAAGCGGCAGCCAAGAGGGCGCCCGCCAAGAAGAAGGCTCCCGCCAAGAAGAAGGCTCCCGCCAAGAAGCGGTGAGTCAGGCTTTGGCGACGAAGGGCAGCGGCACGACGCGGCCCGTCAACACCGAGCCGCGAACGTCGATGGACACTGCGGTGCCGTCGACGATGTCCGGCGGAAGGAATGCGAGCGCAATACCGTGCTCGAGCACGGGCGAGTAATTACCGCTGGTGACCACGCCGACCGATCGACCATCGACGCTCACGGCACACTCGGCACGGGGCGGGCGTCGTCCGTCGGTGGCGATGCCCCGCAACACGCGGCTGACGCCTCGATCGCGTTCGGCTTCGAGCGCGACCTTGCCGTGGAATTCGGGCTTGTCCCAGGCGACGACCCAGCCGAGGCCGGCCTGCAGTGTGGTGATGCCGGCACCGAGTTCGTGTCCGTGGAGTGGCAGTCCCACCTCGAGCCGCAGGGTGTCGCGGGCGCCGAGGCCGGCGGGTTGCACCCCGGCGCCGGCGAGCGCCGTCCAGAGTTCGGCGGCCGCAGCGACCGGGACGGCGATCTCGAGCCCGGCCTCGCCGGTGTAGCCCGTGCCGGCGACGGTGCACTCGACATCGTTCCAGGCGCAACGGGCGACTCGGAAGCGTCCGACGTCGGCGGCCTCGGGGAAGACGGTGGCGACACGAGTCCGAGCGTCGGGTCCCTGCACCGCGATGATGGCCCGCGTCGACGTGGTGTCGGTCCCCCCGATGGCGGCGCGCACCCCGTCGGTGTTCGAGGCGTTCGGCATCACGTCGAACGTCTCGTCGTCGAGCCACCAGACGATGATGTCGTCGAGCACCGAGGCGTCGGTCTCGTCGAGCAGGTGCGTGTATTGCGCCCGGCCCGGGGCAATCTTTCGCAGATCGTTGGTGAGCACGCGCTGCAAGAGGTCGAGCGAGCCTGCGCCCTCGACACGGACGGTGCCGAGGTGCGACACATCGAACATCACCGCATCACGTCGACAGGCGAGATGCTCCTCGAGCGTGCCCGAGGGGTAGTTCATCGGCATGTCCCAACCACCGAACTCGACCATCTTCGCCCCGAGGGCACGGTGGACTGCGTCGAGAGGGCTGACCCGCAGCCCGGACATCAGACCGCCTTCGCCGAGGTGGCGGACGCTTCCACGTCGAGTCGCACGAGCTGCTCGTCGAGGCCGGCCTTGAGGCCGCCGATCGCGAGCACGTTGAGCACACCCTGACCCTGTCGCATGACGTCGACGAGCTGGTCGCCATCGCAGAGCAGCACATGGTTGCCACTGATGACGAGGTGCGCCGAGGCGATGTCGGAGTCGACGTGTTCGCGCAGGTACTCGAACGCGGTGCGTACGGACTCGAGCTTGATGCCTGCGTCGAGCAGGCTCTTGATGACGCGCAGTTCGAGCAGGTCGCGATAGCTGTACGTGCGGCGGCTGCCGCTGCCCTTGGCGTCGACGAGCGACGGCCGGACGAGATCGGTACGGGCCCAGTAGTCGAGCTGGCGGTAGGTGATGCCGACGATCGATGCAGCCTTGGTACCGCTGAAACCTTCTTCGCTCACTGCGCCCTCCCGAGTGCTCACACGCGCGTAACTACGAACGTGTAATCGGCGTCCCATGGTACGACCGCCCATGCGCGCAGTCAAGCACTCTGTGCGCGAAGACTCGCGCGAACGGCGCGAACCACGCTCAACTGGCGAAATCGTCGGGGGTGATGTCGTCGAGGAAGTCGCGGAACTCGTCGAGAATCTGCTCCTCGTCGTCCTCGTCGTCGGCCTCGGGCGCCTCGACGGCCGCCTCGTCGAGCAGCGACTCTTCCGCGAAGATGGGCGTCTCGGTGCGCACCGCGAGTGCGATCGCATCGGACGGCCGGCTCGAGACGATCGTCTGCCCGGAGGGGCTGGTGAAGTGCAACTCGGCGAAGAAGGTGTGCTCGCGCACTTCGGTGATCAGCACCCGTTCGAGCCGTGCGCCGAGCGCCTGGAACACCGTCACGGCAAGGTCGTGGGTGAGGGGCCGGGGCGGCACGATGCCTTCGAGCGCTGTGTGGATGGCCGCGGCCTCAGGCCCACCGATGAGAATGGGCAACACGCGGGCGCGGTCGCCGTCCTCGCGCAACATGACCACCGGCGTGTTGGCCGGCAGCTCCACTCGCACCCCCAGGAGTTCCATACGGATCACGCCGTGATGGTATCCGCGCCGGAATCAGTTCAGGACTCCAGATGGTGCCGGAGCGAGGCGCTCAGCAACGCCGTCCGCAGATCGGCGCCGAGTTGCGACAGTTCGGTGAGGTTGGTCGCCGCCTGCAGGCGACTCTGCGGGTTCCGCTGACGCACGAGCGGCAGGATCAACTGCTCGAACAACGACGCCTCGCGCTCGGCCGACTGCTTCCAGCCGCGAAGGTGACGCGCATCGACGCCGCGCGCCAGAAACCCGGCCGCGGCCGTGGCGATGGCCACGTCGCTGTTCGAGTACAGAGCGGTCGAGCCCGTTCCCCTGCCCGAGACGATGCCGTACGACTCGAGCTCGACCAGTTGTGCCGCGGACAGGCCCGAGAGCGAGCAGAGTTCGCTGGCGACGAAGGTGTCGGGCACGAGGTCCATCTGCAGCGCAGCCTCGCTGACGGCGGAGAACGGTGCTGCAGCGTGGTGGTTGGAGTTCGCAGTGGTCCGGTGCTGGGCCGCCGGGTGATGGCCGGTGGGAACCGGGACATCGGCGGGCAGCATCTGCTCACCGGTTACGTCGAGCTCGTGATCGAGCAGGGTGACGTTGCGAATGCCCCGGGGCGGTGTGAGCGCGCCCGAGTCGTCGATCTGGCCGCTTTCGAGTCGGTCGCGGATGACTCGCAGCGGCAGGAAGTTCTCGCGCTGCTCGCGCAGGATGACACGCAGCCGCTCGACGTCGCCGTCGTAGAACTTTCGGTAGCCCGACGGCGTGCGCTCGGGATCGATGAGGCCCTGACTCTCGAGAAAACGAATCTTCGAGATGGTCACATCGGGGAACTCCTCGAGGAGCAGGGCCAGTACCTCACCGATCGACAGATATGGCCGTTCGGTCACGCTCACCCTTCGGCCTTCTGGAAGAAGACGAGGCGGAACTTGCCGACCTGCAACTCGTCGCCCTGGTAGAGCAGGACGGTGTCCTCGATGCGCTGACCGTTCACGTAAGTGCCGTTCAGCGACCCCGTGTCGCGAACCAGATACCCGTCACCGGTGCGCTCGATCTCGGCGTGCCACCGCGAGACCGTGATGTCGTCGAGGCTGATCTCGCTGTCGGGATGCCGGCCAAGCCGTGTCAGCGGCGGCGAGAGCGTCAATGCCGTCCCGGCCTGGGCGCCGCTGCGGACGACCAGCGAACCGGCCTCGGCCGAGAGATCGGCCATCTTCACCACGACGTCGTCGGCCGTGCCGGGTGCGTCCTGCAACGGGTCGACCTTGCCCAAGGTGATGGTGTGGTCGTCGAGCGAGTCGAGCACACCACCGCACGACGAACAGAAGCTCGACTCGGGCGGGTTGCGGTGACCGCATTGGTTGCAGAACACGTAGGCCATGGCTCGTCCGCTCAGCCGGCGATGAGGGCTTCGTAGCCTGCTGCGTCGAGCAGGGTCTGGACCTGTGCCTCGTCGGCCATCTCGATCTCGCAGAGCCAACCCGCGCCGTACGGGTCGTGATTCAGCGCCTCGGGGGAACCAGACAGCGCATCGTTCACCGCGACCACGGTGCCCGACACAGGGGCGTAGACATCGCTGACCGACTTGGTGCTCTCCACCTCACCGAAGCTGTCGCCTGCGGACACGACCGCGCCTACCGAGGGCACCTGCACGTACACGACGTCGCCGAGTGCGTCCTGCGCATAGTCGGTGATGCCGACTCGGGCGCGAGTGCCTTCCACCGAGACCCACTCGTGGTCACTGCTGTACCGGAGGTGCTGCGGAACCTGCATACCGACGACCTTAGCCGCGTCGGGCACGTCCCGCCCCAAGGCTTCGCCGGATGGCGGGGATGTACGCGATGGCGGTGTAGTAGCTGAGCGCCAGACCTGGGACGACGACGATCCAGGCGGCCACCAGGAAGGCCTGGTGCGCGAAGAAGTCGGTGTGGCCGAGCATGAAGCCGGGGATCGCGAACATCAGCAGGAACGTCGCAGTCTTCCCCCACCACGTGACGTCGAACCGTTCCATGCCGAACAGCAAGGTGCAGATCGCCACGGTGCCGCCGAAGACCACTTCGCGTACGACGATCAGCCAGAACACCCACGCCGGCGGAATGCCGTAGACGAGGATGCCGGAGATCGCGACGATGAACAGCAGCCGGTCGGCGGTGGGGTCGAAGATCTTTCCGAACTCACTCACCTGATTGAACTGTCGGGCCAACCAGCCATCCACCCAATCGGTGGCGCCGAGGCCACCCAACAGAAACGCGGCACCGGCGACGTTGTCGCGCCCGAACAACAGGTAGAGGAACAGTGGGATGCAACACAACCGGACCAGCGTGAACAGGTTCGGGTACGTGAGGTACTTGTGACTCGAGAGCTGCGCTGTGTCGGCCTCCATCGAAGCGGAGCGTACAAGGACGGCCGGCACCGAGGCGTACGATCTGCGCCATGACCACTGAGGGGGCCCTCGCCGGGCACGTCGCATTCATCACGGGGGCAGGGTCGGGCCTGGGCGCGGCATTCGCCCGCCGACTCGCTGCCGACGGGGCCGCCGTGGTGGTGAACGACATCAACGCGTCGGCCGCTGCCGCCGTCGCCATCGAGGTCGACGGCGACACCGCCGTGTTCGACGTGTGCGACGCGACCGCGTTCGACACCGAGGTCGACAAGGCGGTCGAGCGTCACGGTCGCCTCGACATCATGATCAACAACGCCGGCTTCGTGGGTGCCCCGGATGCGGACCAAACGGCGCTTTTCATCGCCAACTCAATGGCAAAGATGGAGGGACGGCTCGACGACATGGTGCCGTCGAACGCCACCGTCGATCTCAGCGACGACGACTGGGACCGCATGATCAAGGTGCATCTGTACGGCACCTTCCACGGCACCAGAGCGGCGCTGCGGCACATGACGCCAGCGCGGTCGGGTTCGATCGTCAACGTCGCGTCGGTGCTCGGTCTGGCGCCGATGGCGGGCAGTGTCAGTTACTCGACGGCGAAGGCCGGCATCATCGCCGTCACCAAGTCGGTCGGGCACGAGGTGGCGGCGTTCGGTGTTCGGGTCAACGCGATCTGCCCTGGGTTCATCGACACTCCCCTGCTCGCACCGTTCGACCCGATGATCATGGGTGGCATCCTCATGCAGATCCCCAAGGGCCGGCTCGGTACTGCGGTCGAGATCGCCGAACTGGTCCGTTTTCTCGCTGGCCCGGAGAGCGGCTACTGCAACGGCGACATCTTCGCGGCATCGGGCGGGTACGTCTGATGCCCACCATCTTCAGTCGCATCATCGCCGGCGAGATCCCCGGAACGTTCGTGCATCGCGACGAGCGCTGTGTGGCATTCCTCTCGATCAATCCGCTCGCCCATGGGCACACGCTGGTGGTGCCCATTGCGGAGATCGATCACTGGGTGGACATGCCGGCAGACCTGAGTGCGCATCTGTTCGCGGTGTCACATCGAATCGGCCGGGCGCAGAAGGCAGCGTTCGCCTGCGACCGCGTGGGCGTGATCATCGCCGGCTACGAGGTGCCCCACACGCACGTCCATCTCGTGCCCACCGACGACATGTCGCAGTTGAATTTCGCCAATGCCGCCATGTCGGTGTCGCGTGAGCAGCTCGACGCCGCAGCCGACGCCATCCGCAACGCCCTCGCGCAACTCGACTAGTCGGCGGCCCCGGGTACGACCCGTTCGATCAACTCCGCCCCGTGGTTGCGGACGTTGTTCACCGCTGTACTCACCGCATGCATGGTGAGGATGTCGTCAGCGGCCGGGACCAGCAGCGAGTGCAAGGCCTCGATGTCGTGATTGGTGGGGTCCAGCCAGGCGTCCCAGTCCGACGGACGGAGGACGACCGGCATGCGATCGTGGACCGGCGACATGGTGCCGTTCGCCGCCGTGGTGATGAGCGTGCAGCTGTGCAACCACGGCGCCTCGGGGCCGAGCGATGTGTCGCGCCACGTCGCCCACAGGCCGGCAACGGCCAGTGGACCTCCATCGGCACGGTGGATGAACATGGCCGTCTTCATCGGCTTTCCGGCCTTCGTGAGCGGCGCCCCGGCGCCCGCTGCCTGCCATTCATAGAACCCGTCCATCGGCACGATGAGCCGGTGCTTCTTGAGGAGCGGCTTGAACACTGGCTTCTCGGCCACCGTCTCGGCGCGGGCGTTGATCATCCGGGAGCCGACCTTGGTGTCCTTGGCCCACAACGGGACGAGGCCCCAGTGGAACGCTTCGACATGACGGCTGCCCGGGGCTGACTCGACGACGCCATAGACGTCGGTGGTGGGTGCCACGTTGAAGTTCGGTGCCAGCGCGTCGCCCTGGAACGAAGCGCCGAAGAACTCGGCGATCGCGTCCGCAGACTGGGTGGACACGAAACGGCCGCACATGCCCGCAAGTTAGCGGGCAGGCGCGGCCGTCGTGGGTCGTCACTCAGCGAGGACGATCAGCCCTTGCCGCCCTTGCCGGGCTTGGCACCGTTGCCGCCCTTGTCTGGCTTGTCGTCGTTGCCGGTGCCGTTGTCGTGGTCGTCGCCGGAGTCCTTCGAACCGTCGTCGCCGCTGGGCTTGTCGTCGTTGCCGGTGCCGTTGTCGTGGTCGTCGCCGGAGTCCTTCGAACCGTCGTCGCCGCTGGGCTTGTCGTCGTTGCCGGAGCCGTTGTCGTGGTCGTCG
>JANOET010000380.1:0-26469 GCA_031413415.1 Acidimicrobiaceae bacterium | reverse complement strand
ACCGCCAGGGCGCCGGCCGGCAACGCCATCGGCACGGTGGGCTCGGGCGGACCGATGGGAATCTCGAGAACCCCGAGGACGCGGCGCATCCCGGCCACCGCGGTCTGGGTCTGATCGAGCACCTCGGTGAACTCGGCGATCGGTTCGAGGAAGCGGTAGGTGAGGAACACGAAGCCGACCATCGCACCAGCAGTGAGCCCGCTGTCGGGACCGCGCAGCAGCCCCGTGACCACGACCGCGGAGACGGTGAGCACGCCGAAGACCTCGCCCGACGGAAACAGAAAGGCACCGATGGTGCCCGCCTTGATGAACGAGTTCGAACGCTCGTGACTGGCTTCCTTGACTCGTTCGCCGTAGCGCTCACCTGCGTCGTAGGCCCGCAGCGTCTCGGCCCCGGAGACCACTTCGCTGATCTGGGTCATCACGTTCGCGTTCCGCGATCGCGCCGAGTCGTACGCCTTCGAGAGATGGCCCTGCACCTGCTGCAACACCAGGGCGAGCGGCGCAGCGGCGACGAAGGCCACGACCGCGAGCACCCAATCGTAGGCGAGCATGACCCCCGCGACGAGGAGCATCAGGGTGCCGTTCAGCAGCCACGCCAACCCACCCCACTGGAAGAACTGGGCCAGTGTCTCGACGTCGGAGGTGACTCGGGCGACGAGGGCACCCTTTCGCTCCTCGTTGTGATCGGCGACGCTGAGCCGGTGAATGTGCTCGAACAGACGCACTCGCAGACCGTAGAGCGCTTCCTCGCTGCGCCGGCCCAGGCGGTACACGGCGGTTCGCTGCGCCCACGACGCGATGCAGATCACCACCACCGCGATGACGGCGAGCGTGACGACGGTGTCGACCTGCACGCCACCGTCTCCCAACCCGCGGTCGATCGCCTGTTGGACGAGGATGGGGATGACGACTCGGCCCGCCGCGCCGACCAGCGCCAGGCCGAGCGTCACCATGAATCCGGTGCGCAAGGCCGGTGCGGCGCGCACTCCCTTCCCGATTGTCTCGACGGCAGTCCATCGGCTCAGCGGTTCGGTCATGGCGCACCTCCTGCCGGTTCGGTCTCGAGGTCGCGACGATCGTGTTCGAACGCCTCGATGAGCCGTCGATAGTCGGGAACCAGCTCCATCAGGTCGTCGTGCAGACCGTGCGCGGCGACCGTGCCGTCGACCAGATAGAGGACGTCGTCGGCGAGAGCGATGGTGGACGGGCGACTGGCGATCGCGATGACGGTGGTGTTGGACAGTGCGGCACGCAGATTGGCCAGCACCCTGGCCTCGGTGGTCGGGTCGAGCGCCGAGGTGGTGTCGTCGAGGAGCAGGACGGCCGGGCGTCGAACGAGCGCTCGCGCCAGTGCCAGACGTTGACGCTGGCCGCCCGACAGGCCGACACCACGTTCGCCGATCTCGGTGTCGAGCCCCTCGGGGAACTGATGCACGAACTCGGCCTCGGCCACCTGCAGGGCCAGGTCGACCGCGTCGGGTCCGACGTCGGCCCCGAGGGTGATGTTCTCGCGCACGCTGCCGGCCAGCAGGAACGCTTCCTGGAAGACGATCGCCGCTCCCCCGGCGGGCACCGTGACCGTCCCCGCCGTCGGAGCGATGAGTCCCGCCATCAGGTGCAACAGCGTGGTCTTGCCGGCACCGGTGGCACCGACCACGGCGACCGTGCGGCCGCCGTCGATCTCGGCGGTCACACCGCAGAGCACCTCGCGCTCCCCGTCGTGCGAGTACCGCACGTCGTGCAGGTGGACCGCGTTGTCGGCACCGCGACGCAACGAGCGCGCTGGATCGACCTCGACCGGTTCGTCGAGCAGCGAGCGGATCCGGGCCCAGCCGGCGAGCGAATGCGGCAGCTCGGACAGTGCGAACCCGATCAGGCGCAAAGGAAACACGAGCAGGGTGAAGAGGTAGATGAAGCTGGTCAGCTCGCCGACGGTCATCTCGCCGGCGCGCACCCGATAGGCACCACCCACCAGCAGCCCGACGTTGACGAGGCTCGGAATGGCGTCGAGCACGGCCTCGAACACACTGCGCAGACGAACTGCGCCCAGGCGTGCCTCACGCAGCCTCCCGGCGATGGTGGCGAGCCGCTCGGTCTCGCGGTGTTCCGCGCCGAACGACTTCACCACGGCCACGCCCTCGAAGCTCTCGTGCACCGCCGAGCTGAGCTTTCCGAGCTCGTCCTGGGCGGTGTTGTAGAAGCGGTCGACGCGCCGCTGATAGCCGATGTTCACGGCGATCAGCACCGGGAACACGCACACGGCGGCAATGCCGAGTGGCAGGTCGGTGAACAGCAACCAGGCCGACGACAAGAAGACGAGCACCACCGTGCCCGAGGCGAAGGGCAACGGCGCGAGGATCGCGGTGGCGGCCTCGGCATCGACACCGGCACGAGTGACGAGGTCGCCGGTGGTCTGGCGACGATGCCATGGCGCGGGCTGGTGGGTCAGCCGGTCGACCACCTGCCCGCTGAGTCGCTCGGTGACCCGCCAGGCGGTGCGGCCCGCCCAGGTGCGACGAACGACGACACCTGCGGCACGGACCACACCGAGCAGGATCAGCGTGCCCAGGACCGAGACCACGGTGCTGGTGTCGACCGATCCGTCCTCGAACCGCGGGGTGATGACGTCGTCGATCATCCAACGGACCACGACCGCCGAACCGACGGTGCAGGCGGCGAACACCGACGCACCGCCGACGGCGATGAAGAACGTGCGCTTCTGATGCCGCAACAGACCCTTGAGCAGGTACACCGCTTGCGCGAACCGTCCCTCCGGGACAGGAACCACGGTGTCGGTCATCACGGACAACGTGTCTATCAGCGCGATGACCGGATGCCCTCAGGGTTTCCCGACTCGGCGCGCTACGGCGCCGACCAGGCAATGCGCGCGGTCGGCGCGCTGGCCTACACGGCCGGCCGCTGGGTAACCTCCGGGGCGTGCTCCACGCGAATCTCGCCATGCTCATCCTGCGACTCGTGTTCGGGCTCTTTCTCGTCGCGCACGGCTACAACAAGGTGTTCGGCGGCAAAGGGTTGACGGGCACGGCCGGCTGGTTCGGCTCGATCGGCATGAAGTGGCCGATGTGGCAGGCCCGTCTTGCCGCAGCCACCGAGATCGGTGCCGGCCTGATGTTCGCCGCAGGTCTGCTCACGCCCTTCGCGGCGGCGGGCATGGTGGCGCTGATGATCGTCGCCATCTGGACGGTGCACTGGAAGGTCGGCTTCTTCGTGTTCCGCCCCGACCAGGGTTGGGAATACTGCGCATCCATCGCCGTCGTGGCGTTCGTGGTCGCCCTCACCGGCCCGGGCGAATGGTCGCTCGACCACGCGCTCGACATCCACTTCGACAATTGGCTGGGTGCGGCGATCGCTGGCATCCTGGGCGTCGGCGGCGCCCTGGCCCATCTGGCCATCTGCTATCGCCCGCCGAAGGCCCACTCATGAACGTTCCGCTCCTCGAATCTCCCGCTCCCCCGCGTGGCCGTACCTGGGTGAAGGTGCTCCTCGCCACGCTGTGCGCCCTCACGGCGGCGATGTGGATCTACTACTTCTTCTTCGCCACCGAGGAAGGCGTCTACCAGATGCAGGACCCGTCATGGCGGGCCACGGCGCAACCCATCTGCACGGCAGCCCAGGACGAGCGCAATGCACTGGCGGACACCTCGGCGGGCTTCATCCAGAACCCCACCGCCGAGCAGATGGCCCAGCGCGCCGAGATCGTCACACGGGCCACCGACATCGTCGAGGACATGCTCGACCGCATCGTGGTCATCCCCGTGGACAACGAGAAGGACCAGATTCGACTGGAGGTGTTCGAGGAGAACTACCGCCTCATCATCGCCGATCGTCGGCGCTACGCCGAGAGCCTGGCGAACGGCATTCTGGTGCCCTACACCGAGACCGTCGTCGGCGGCGGCCCGGTGTCGAACGTGGTCCTCGACTTCACCGCCGGCGTGAAGGGCAACGAGGTCCCCGAGTGCTCACCCCCTGGCGAACTGGGCGGCGACATCAACGCCTGATCGCGTGAGCGATCCGTCAGTCGACTCGAACCCAGCCGTCGCCTTCCACGTAACGGCGGACCACCTTCGCCGGTGAACCGACGGCCACGCTGTAGTCCGGAATCTCGCCCGACACGACCGAGTTGGCGCCGATGGTGACGTGCTTGCCGATGCGGGACCCCGGCAGGACCACGGTGCCGTGCCCCAGCCACGAGCCATCGCCGATGCTCACCGGTCGCTCGGGCTGGGTCTGCAACGAGATGGGCAGGTCGACATCCTCGTAGCCGTGGTTCTGATCGGTGATGTACACGTGGTGCCCGGTCCACACGTCGTCGCCGATCTGGATGCTGAAGTGGCCCACGATGCCCGAGCCCTTGCCGATGAGACAGCGAGAACCGATCCGGACGACGGGATCGTTGAGACACTCCTGCCCGGGCACCATGCCTGCAGACAGCGTGGCCTGCGGACCGATCATCGTCCGCTCGCCAATGTGGATGTAGCGCTCGTTGAACACGGTGTTCGTCGGGAAGCAGATGATGCTCCCCTGGCCGAAGCGACCGAACCTCCGGCCCGCTGCAGAGTCGGGGCCGATCGAGCCGACGCGGCCGAGCCACCCCCACGTCCGGCGGACCCATTCACCGATGACGCGGTAGCACTCGGCACGAACGCGGTGAGACAGACCTGCCAGCACGACCGGAACGCTACCTGCGCAAGCGGTAGTGTTCCGGCGAAAGGACGGACACTCCGTGACCGATTCCACTCGATGACCGAAGCACAGACTCAACCCGCACGAGTTCTCAGCCACCCGGTGGCCAGGGGTTACCTCGTCCACGGCTTCACCGCCCTCGGCGCGGTCTGCGGGATGTTCGGTCTCATCGCCGTGGCCGACGGCAAGGCCGAGCAGGCCATCCTGTGGCTCGTCGTCGCAATGGTGCTCGACGGCATCGACGGCCCCGTCGCTCGCGCCTGGTCCGTCAAGGAGAACGTCCCGCGCATCGATGGCTACACCCTCGATCTCGTCGTCGACTTCGTCACGTGCATCGTCATCCCCGTCGTCTTCCTCCACCAGTTCGGCATGCTCCCCGAAGGCTGGTCACTCGTCATCGGCGCATTCATGCTGTTCATGTCGGCACTCTGGATGTCGCGCACCGACCAGATGACCGACGACCACTACTTCAATGGCTTCCCGGGTGAATGGAACATGATCGTCCCCACCCTGTACCTGCTGAACGCAGGCCCCTGGGTGGTCGGCGTGCTCTGCGTGCTGTTGTCGCTCACCCAGCTCACCAACTGGAAGTTCGTGCACCCGATCCAGGTGACGCGCCTCCGACCGCTGACGGTCACGGTCACGGTCGTGTGGCTTGCGACCATCATCGCAATGACGTACGACCTGCCCAACCACAACGGTGCCGGCGACTATCTGCTGGTCGCGTGCCCGCTGTACATCCTGGGTGTCGGAGTGTGGCGCACGCTGGGCGTTCGAGACGACGGCGCGGTCTCGGCCGAGGCACCGAGCGTCTCGAACACCATCGGCTCGTAGAGCTGGACAGCTCATGGACACCGGAGCCGCATGAACACTGGTGCCGCATGAACACCGGTGCCTCATGAACACCGGTGGAGGCCTGACGGACGTTCCCGGCGTGAAGGTGGGGCACGCGCACCGAATCGGTCGCGGTTGGCGCACCGGAACCACGGTGGTGCTCCTGCCCGACGCAGCGACGGTCGGCGTGGACATCCGCGGCGGCGGGCCGGGCACCCGCGAGACCGACCTCCTCTCGCCCACGGCCACGATCGACACCGCGCACGCATTGTGTCTCACCGGTGGCAGCGCCTACGGGCTGTCCGCGGCAGGTGGCGTGATGCAGTTCCTCGAGGCGCGAGGCATCGGTTTCCGTGTCGGCCAGGGCGACAGAGAAGTGGTGCCGCTCGTGCCGGCCGCCGTCATCTTCGACCTGGGTCGTGGTGGCTCGTTCGACCACCGACCAGATCACGGTTTCGGCCTGCGAGCCGCTAGGGCCGCTCGCAGCGGACCCGTGGCCGTCGGCTCGGTCGGCGCAGGCGCCGGGGCCCGCGCACGAGGGCTGCAGGGAGGGGTCGGCACGGCCAGCATCACCCTGGCCGACGGTGTCGTCGTCGCCGCGCTGGCGGTCGTCAACGCCGCCGGCTCGGTCATCGACCCCGAGACCGGACTGCCGTGGGAGCCCGGCAGCATTCGTCTGCGTCGCCCCTCGGCCGCCGATCGGGCGCGCCTGCGCGCCCACCTCGACACCGCCACACCTCCACTGAACACCACCATCGGTCTGGTCGCCACGACGGCCGCACTCACGAAGGCCGAGTGCAGCAAGTTCGCAGCGGTCGCTCACGACGGGCTGGCCCGGGCCGTGCGGCCGGTACACAGCCTGCTCGACGGCGACACGGTGTTCGGCGTGGCCACCGGCCGGGACGACCTGGGGGCGATGGCCCCGCCGACGGATCGCGACGCACCGTTCCGCCGCGAACGGGTGGTGCGGCTCAACGCCGTCCTCGAAGCCGGTGCTCGTTGCTTCGCTGCGGCATGCACCGATGCCGTGACCCTCGCTGTGGCGACCGGCGACGACCCCTCCTACCGGGACCTCTGTCCAACTGCCTTCCCAACAGCCCTCCCGAGTGGCTAGCGTCGACCCCGTGGAACGCCAGAAGGTCACGGTCCCCGACCTTGCTCGGATGAAGGCGCTCGAAGAGCGCATCACGATGATCACGGCGTACGACGTGACGTTCGCCCACCTGGTGGACCTTGCGGGCATCGACATGATCCTCGTCGGCGACAGCGTCGGCATGGTGGTCCAGGGCGAGGCCAACACCATCCCGGTCGAGCTCGACGAGATGGCGTACCACGTGCGGCTCGTGTCCCGAGCGCATCCGAAGGCCCTCATCGTCGGTGATCTGCCCTTCGGCAGCTACCAGGTGAGTCCTCAGCAGGCTGTCGAGAGCTCGATCCGCCTGATGAAGGAGGGCGCCGAGTGCGTGAAGCTCGAGGGCGGAGTGGTGATGGCCGAGACCATCCAGACCATCACCCGCGTCGACATTCCGGTCGTCGGCCACATCGGCCTCACCCCGCAGAGCTTCCACCGAATGGGCGGGCACAAGGTGCAGGGCAAGAAGAGCGGCTTCGACGCCGGCGGTCGCGAGCGCCTGCTCGAAGACGCCCACGCCGTCGAACAGGCCGGGGCGTGCGCCGTGGTGGTCGAGGGCGTGCCCCGCGACCTCGCACTCGAGATCACCCACAAGCTGAGCATCCCCACCATCGGCATCGGCGCCGGACCCGACTGCGACGGCCAGGTCCTCGTGTTGCACGACGTCCTCGGGCTGAGCGACATGGCGTTGAAGTTCACCAAGCACTACGCCGATCTTCGCAACGGTGCGATTCGGGCCACCGAGGCCTTCATCCAGGAGGTCCGTGACGGCTCCTGGCCTGACGACCAGCACAGCTTCCACTGACGCGCCCGTGCCCCACCCGGCCGCACCCGATCCTGCGATGCAGCGTTTCGTCGACCCGTTGCAGCTCGCAGCCTGGAGCGATCGTTGCCGCGCCGACGGCCAACGCGTGGCGCTCGTCCCCACGATGGGGGCCCTGCACGACGGTCATCTCGCGCTCGTCGACGAGGCCCGGCGGCACGCCGACGTCGTGATCGTGTCCATCTTCGTCAACCCGTTGCAATTCAACCGCCCTGACGACTTCGCCGGCTATCCCCGCCCGATCGACGACGACCTGGCAGCCTGCTCCGCCACTGGTGTCGATGCCGTCTACGCACCCAGCGCGTCGACGATGTACCCCAGCGGATTCCAGACCCACGTCGAGCCAGGCCCACTGGCCGACCTGCTCGAGGGGGCACACCGTCCCGGCCACTTCCGCGGGGTCACCACGGTCGTGACCAAGTTGTTCCACGCGGCACGTCCGCACGTGGCGGTGTTCGGTCGCAAGGACTTCCAGCAGTTGACGATCATCTCGCGGATGGTCACCGATCTCGACATGGCGATCGACATCGTGGGATTGGCGACGGTTCGCGAGCACGACGGTTTGGCGATGAGCAGCCGCAACCGGCTTCTCACCGCGGCGCAGCGGACCGCCGCGGTCTGCGTGCCCAGGTCATTGAGGGCGGTGCGTGACGCGTGCGCCGCTGGCGAGCGCAATCCGACACGCCTCGTCGCCATCGGCCGAGCCGTGATCGAGGCCGAGCCACTGGCCCGTCTCGAGCACCTCGAGCTGGTCGATGACGAGCACCTTCGCCCGGTCGAGGTTGCCGACGAGCACACGGTGGCCGTCATTGCGGTGTGGTTCGACGACGTACGTCTGATCGACAACGATCGAGTCCTCCGCGGCGGGTGACCATCCCGACAGCACCACCGCCATGGCGATCCCGTTGATCATCGCGTGAGCGATGATCGTCGGCGCCAGTCGTCGAACGAGGTACGCCGAGCCGCCGAGCACGATGCCGACCGCGCTGAGGATGAGCACCAGGCCGATGTTCCGAACACCCCGTTCGGGAGCGAGATGGGCGAGCCCGAACAACATCCCCTGCGCGCTGACGGCGGCCGCCACTGGCCAGCGCGAGAGCAGTCCGCGCAGCACCAGCCCGCGGAACACGACCTCCTCGACGAACGGCGCCGCGACGACCGACAGCACCAGCATCGCGATCACGAAGCCGCGATCGTCGCGCAGGTCGCGGATGGACTCGGTGTTGCTCTGGAACGGAATGTCGAGAGCGATGACGACGATGGCCACCACCGCTTGGCCGGCGAAGCAGGACAGCCAGGTGAGCGGACCCCAGCCGAGGTCCACCCGACGCATCGTCAGGCCGACGTCGACCGCCGGGCGACCGCTGCCCCATCGCCGACTCGCGTACCTCCAGAACAGCAGCGGGGGCCCGTACGCCACCAGTCCGGCGACAACGACATACGCGACGACGGGCCAATGACGATCGACGAAGGGTCGCAGGATCCAGCGGCTGGCAACGAGCGGGATTGCCAGCGAGAGCAACGCACCGACCGCCACGACGAATGGCAGCGTCGGGAACGGAGGACGCGGAGGTCGGGCCGCTGTCGCGCGCTGCGCGAGGTGTTCGGTCCACCGTTGCCCGTCCCAGTACCGCTGCAACGACGACTGGACGGGATCCGGGTACCAGCCGGGCAAGGGATCACTCACGCCACGTAGTCTGGCCCGATGCACGAACTGTCGGACCTCTCCCTCTGGCACGCCACGATGACGGCCGATGAATGGGGTCCTGCACGGGCCTCACTGCAGGGCGACCTCGACGTCGACGTCGCGATCGTCGGCGCCGGTTACACGGGACTGTGGACCGCGTACTACCTGCAGGAGCGCGATCCTTCGCTGCGTATCGTCGTGCTCGAGGCCAACGTCGTCGGCTTCGGTGCCAGTGGTCGAAACGGTGGCTGGTGCAGCGCGTTGCTCCCGATGGGCCTCGACGCCGTCGCCAGGGCTTCTTCTCGCGATGCCGCCGTGCGGATGCAGCGAACCATGCACGACACGGTCGACGAGGTCGGCCGGGTGGTCGCCGCCGAGGGCATCCGTTGCGACTTCCAGCTGGGCGGCTGGCTGAACCTGTCGCGCAGCCAGCTCCAACTGCAGCGCGCCCGCGAGTACATCGAGCATCTTCGCGACTACGGCTTCAGGGATGACGAGTATCGATTGCTCGGCGGCGACGAGGCCCGCGCCATGTGCGGGGCGTCGAAGGTGGTCGGCGGCACGTTCAGCCCGCACTGCGCCGCCATAAACCCGGCACGGCTTGCTCGTGGGCTCGCCGCTGCGGTCGAGCGACGCGGCGCCACCATCCTCGAGCACTCCCCTGCGATCGAGATCCAGCCCGGGGCGGTGCGCGCCACAGCGGGTACGGTGCGCGCCAGCTTCGTCGTCAGGGCCACCGAGGCGTTCACCAACTCGCTCGAGGGGCACGCGCGCGATGTGGCGCCGATCTATTCGCTGATGGTGGCGACCGAGCCCCTGACCGATGCATTCTGGCGCGAAGCCGGCCTCGGTGATCGACCGACCTTCAACGACGGGCGACACATGATCATCTACGGGCAGCGAACGGCCGACAACCGTCTTGCCTTCGGCGGACGCGGCGCGCCGTATCACTTCGGCAGCCGCATGTCGCCTGCGTACGACCGCAACGAGAAGGTGCGCGCGTCGCTGCACGACACGCTGCTCGAGATGTTCCCGGCACTCGGCGACGCCGCGATCACCCACCATTGGGGCGGCGCGGTGGCCGCGGCTCGCGACTGGTGGTGCAGTGCGTCGTTCGACCGCGAGACAGGCCTCGCCCGCGCCGGCGCCTACGTCGGCGACGGCGTCGGGACGACGAACCTGTCGGGCCGCACCCTGGCCGATCTGATCACGGACCAGCCGTCCGAGCTCACCTCGCTGCCCTGGGTGGACCATCGCTCCCGCAAGTGGGAACCCGAGCCGCTGCGGTGGATCGGCATCAACTCGATGGTGAAGCTGCCGGTCGGCGCGGATCGGCACGAGGAACGCAAGGGCACTGCAGCACGATTCCGGTCGGCGATGATCGAGCGACTCACCGGTCACTGAACCGAGGACTTCGCGCGAACCGCGAGAACGCGTGGGGACGAGGTCAAGGCTCTCTCAACCTCGCCACGCAGCGCTTCAGAAGTGCCCCCGGGGCGCCGATGAAAGGAACGGCGAAGAGGTGGATGGCCCCTCGCGCCGGGAAGCGGACCATGAGCAGGCTACGGAGTGCAATTGCAGCGATCGTGATGGCCTGCACGGCCATCACCGCCCAACCCTCCGTCGCCGCTGCCGCCGAGCCCGTGCCGCCGTACATCCTGCCCGCCGCGAACTGGCTGTCCGTCGTCAACTACTACCGAGCCATGGCTGGCCTGCCCAAGGTCACCGAGAACACGGCGCTGTCGCCCGGCGCCTACAACCACTCGTGCTACATGCTCTACAACGGCATCTCTCACGACGAGACACCCGGTCAGCAGGGCTACACCACCAGCGGCGACACTGCCGGCAACCAGAGCAACGTGGCCGTCAGCTCGGGGTACGGCGCAACGGCCCGCAACCACATCGACCTGTGGATGACCGGACCGTTCCACGCGATCGGCATCCTGCGCCACAACCTGAAGGCGGTCGGATTCGGCAAGTGCGATCTGCAGAACACACCGACGTGGCACTCGGGCGCGACGCTGAACGTCATCGCCGGCCTCGCCAGCGGCGTGGCGCGGCCGACCACACCGATCCTGTTCCCGGGGAACGGGACGACCACCGCACTCACCCGATTCATCGCCGAGACCCCGAACCCGGTGAAGCTGTGCGGCTGGACGGGGTCCGCCGGCCTTCCCGTGATCGCGATGATGCCCGAAGCGTTCACCTCGGTCTCGTCGGCCACCATCACCGGTCCCACCGGGGCGTTGCAGACCTGCGCCCTGCACAAGGGCAACGCCAACGACGCGACGGCAAAGGCCATCCTCGGCGGCGACCACGCCGTCACCGTGCTGCCCCGCTCCGAGCTCGTCAACGGCAGGTACACCGTGAAGATCGTCACCAACATGCGCACGGTGCAGTGGTCGTTCACGGTCGACACGGCCGCCGCCACCGGCATCATGCCGATACCCCAGGTGAGCCCGCTCACCGGCGCTCGAGCCTTCACCTCGATCAACCCCTTCCGCCTGGCCGATAGCCGCCGCTCGTACCGCATCACCAAGCTGCTCGCCAACGTGCCGAAGCTCATCCGTGTCGCTGGCTCGGCGGGAATCCCGACCGATGTCACGGCCCTGAGCGCGAACTTCACTGCACTGAACGCAGCCGGCGATGGCTTCTTGACCGTGTACAACTGCACAGCCACCCGACCGACCGCGTCGACTGTCAACTACTACAGGGGCGAGGTCACTCCCAATGCCGGGCTGTTCCCGCTCAACTCCCGAGGCGAGTTGTGCGTGTACTCGCCCCAGACGATCGACCTGATCATCGATGTCAACGGCTACTTCCGGCCGGCGTCGACGCAGAGGTACGAAGGCAACCGAGCCGTTCCGCTCGTTGACACCCGCACCGGCCTCCGCAGCTCCGGTCGACTGGTGGCCGGTCAGACCCTGAAGGTGAATGTGCCCCGCGCCGGAGTCGGCGTCCCGTCCGGTGCTGCCGCCGTCGCGGTGAACATCACTGGCAGCTACCCCGACACCAACACCCACGTCACGGCCTACCCGTGCGGCGTCGCCCGGCCAGTCGTCTCGAACCTCAACCCGTCCGTTCGGACGACCAAGCAGAACTTCGCAATCGTCAAGCTGCCCGCGAGTGGCGACCTGTGCGTGTTCGTGCCGTCCGGAATGCACCTCAAGGTCGACGTCCTCGGCTACTTCGGGGCCAACAGTCCCCATACCATGACACCGACGTCGCCCACTCGTGTGGTCGACACCCGCGACGGCACACGAGCACTCATGAACATGGGCACATCCGGCTTTCCGCTCGCCGCCAACACCACCAAGACGATCCGGCTCGCCGGCGACCGAGGTATCCCTGCGAATGCGTCGGTGCTGTCGGCCAACGTCATCGTGGTGTCGCCGAGCGGCACCGGTTCGCTGACGATCTGGGACTGCGGGCTGCAACCGCCCATCCAGTCCCTCAACTACCGGCAGGGTCACACGGTGGCCAACGGTGTGCAGGTTCAGATGTCGGGCAGCGGCACCGTGTGCATCCGCTCGACGGCCGCAACGCACGTCGTCGTCGACGTCACCGGCTGGTGGACCTGATCGAGCCGCGGTTCAGCGGTGCAAACTCGGGTCGCTGACGCGAGCGAGTAGCCGCACGGTGTACACCGAGTCGCCGGACAGCACGCCGCCACGGCCGAACAGGCGGCCACCCTGCCAGTTCGACAACCCCAACTCGGGTTGGTCCAGCGCGAACTGGCCGTCCACCCAACGGGTGAAGCCGTCGCCGACGAACGGGGCGTCGACGGCCCGATAGAAGGCTTCGTGCTCGACGCGGTCGGCACTGAGCAGCGACGCGACGAAGTGCGGGCTGAATCGGTTGCACAGGGCGATGGCGTGGGCGACGTCGTCGACCACGACGACCGCGACCTCGGGGACCGTGTCCCACTCCCACTCGTGCGCGAGCAGTGGGTCATCGGGCTGCAACTGGTGCACGATCGGTGCCACTCCCCTGACGGCAGCAGCGTCGACGGCCGCTGCGTGGAAGGCCGGGACCAGATCGTCGGCGCGTGATCGGACGATGCAACACACGTTGAGGGTGTTGCACACCTTGCGATCGAGCGAATGGCGGACCGCCAGCGAGAACTCGCTTCCCGATGCCGACTCGGCAGCGACCAGCCAGGCGCCTCCGGTGCCGTGCAGGCTGACAGGAACACCGTGTTGACGGGCGACGGCGCCCAGTTGAGCGACCGCAGCACCCGACCCTCGGGCCACCGCCAGCGACACCCGTGCGTCGGCGAAGAGGGCCCACCCTGCGGCATGGGCCGCGCTGTCGACCAACTGCACCGCGCCGGCCGGGAGCCCTGCCTGTGCGAGTGCCGGCGCAACGGCCTCGTGCATGATGGCCCGCGCGGTGCCCAGGGCATCGCGACCGATGCGGAACACGACCGTGTTCCCGGTACGCAGCACGCCGGTGGCATCGGCGAACACGTTCGGCCGTCCCTCGAACACGAAGCCGACCACACCCAGCGGGTCGCGCCACTGCTCGACGGTCCACCCCTCGTGTCGCACCTCGCTCACCATCTGGCGGCGCCGAGTGGGAATGTCGCGCCAGGCGCGCAGGCCCGCGACCATGTCGGCGCGCATACCGGCCGAGAGGGTGAGCCGGCCGGTGGGGCGGCCGCGCCCCAGTGCCGATTCGACATCGGTCTCGTTGGCTGCAGCGAGAGCAGCGAACACCGCGTCGTCCGCCACACGCGCGGCGAACGCATCGAAGAACGCGCTGATCTGGTCGTCGGTCGTCGCCGAGAGCGCATCGAACGCATCGACCGCGCGCCCCACCGCGGCACCGACCGCTTCGTGTTCGGCCCGCGGGATGTGCAACAGGTCGCCCGTCTCGTGCACGACCACGAGACGATCGCCGGCCCGGAATGCCGCAGCCAGTTCGGCTCGTATCGTCACGGCGCGATCGCCACCCACGAGAATGCGCTCACCCTCGATGAGCGACGTGATGGGTTCGCTCATGGTGCGAGAACCTCCTGGATTGCGACCCAACGGCCGAGTTCGATGGAGCGATGGGCGGCCTCACCGATGGCGACGGACATCAGCCCGTCGTGCAGCGTCACCGCGGCGGCAGCCCCATCGCGGATGGCGTCACGAAAGCCGACGTGCTCGAGGTACGACGCACCGTGGTGCATGCCGCGGTGGCGGATCGCAGCGTCGCTGACCGGCCGCTCGGCGAAGCGGCCGATGCCGTCCGATCGCCGACCGACACGAATCACGCCCTCACCGACGAGCGCCTCGACCTTGCCCTCATCGCCGAGCACGGCGATCTCCTGCTCGTTGCGGCTGGCCTCGGCGAACATGCACAGGTCGAGCATCGCCCGTGCCCCGCCCTCGTACTCGACGATCACGTAGGCGTTGTCGAGGATGTCCGGCGTCTCGCCGTCGTAGCGCTCATCGAGGTGGTTGACGTCCTGCGCTCCGCTGGCCAGCACGCGAACGGGCTCGGCACCGATCAGCAAGTTCATCAGGTCGAAGAAGTGACAGCACTTCTCGACCAGCGTGCCGCCGGTGTTGCGGGAGAACCGGTTCCAGTTGCCGACCTTCACGAGGAACGGGAATCGGTGTTCGCGGATGGCCACCATTCGCACACGCCCGACGCTGCCGGCGCGCACTTCGTGCAGCACCGCTGCGGTGGGAGGCATGAACCGGTACTCGAGGCCCATCCACACGACTCGAGTCGGCCACTGCCGGGCCGCGGCGTCGGCCGCAGCGATGACCTCGACACAGTCGGCCACCGTGGTGCACAGCGGCTTCTCGATCATCACGTGGTGCGGAGTCGCCAACACGTCGAGCAACACCTGGTGGTGTGTGTGGTTCGGGGAGGCGATGACCACGGCGTCGCACAGCCCGGATCTGAGCAGTTCGTGATGGTCGACGAAACGGGCGAGCGGGCGATCGAGCCCGACGGCCAACTGCGCCCAGTCGCGGCTCTCGGGGTGGGGATCGCTGACGGCCGTGACGGTGGCACCATCGAGGTGCAGCAGATTGCCGATGTGCTCGACGCCCATCATCCCGGTGCCGATGACGCCATAGCGGAGGGGGTCTGTCACAGGTGATTATCGTACGGCGGATGACATCCACCCCGGCCAGCCAGGCGAATCCCGATCGCCGACGGCTGGGCGACCTCTCGGTCGGTCCCATCGCATTCGGTTGCTGGCGCCTCACCACCCCCTCCACCGCCGACGCCGCCCGCCTGGTGACGGCGGCCGTCGACTTCGGCTGCACGCTCATCGACACCGCCGACGTGTACGGGCTGGATTGGGGTGGCAGCGGATTCGGCGCGTGCGAGGAGCGACTCGGTCAGGTGCTCTCGTCGCAACCTGGTCTACGCGAGCGCATGGTGCTGACCACGAAGGGCGGCATCGTCCCGGGCGTGCCGTACGACAGCCGCCCCGGTGCGATCACGACTGCGTGTGAGGCCTCGCTCCGTCGGCTGCGCACCGAGCACATCGACGTCTACCAGATCCACCGACCCGACATGTTCACGCACCCCGCCGATCTGGCGGGCGCGCTGATGACGCTGCACCAGCGTGGCCTCGTGCGTCACTTCGGTGTCTCCAACCACACGGCGGCGCAGGTCGCGGCGCTTCAGGCCCACCTTCCGGTCCCCCTCGCGTCGATCCAGAACGAGTACTCCGCCACTCATCTCGCCCCGCTCCGCGACGGAACCTTCGATCAGGCGATGCAGTCGGGCCTGGCGGTCATGGCATGGAGCCCCCTCGGCCGCGGCCGCATCCCCGACGGGGACGGCGTCTCCCCCGCACTGCTGGCGTGCCTCGACGAGATCGCGGGCGCGCACGACGTGGATCGGGCCACGGTGGCGTTGGCCTTCGTGCTTGCACATCCGTGCGCGCCGATCGCCATCGTCGGAACCCAGCGCGCCGAACGCATCGGCGCTGCGGTGGCAGCCGCCAGCTTGGTCCTCAGCCGGAGTGAGGTCTACGCCATCGTCCAGGCGTCCGAAGGACAACGACTTCCATGACTGCGGATCCGACCGAGCTGGCCTGGTTCGCTGCCCTCTGCGACGACGACTACGAGCAACTCGGCGTCACCGACGACGAACTGCTGAGCAGCCACGAGCATTGCACTGCCATCGTCCACGAGGCGGACCGCGTCGGGTTCGACAGCATCCTGATGCCGTCGGGATACGCACTCGGCATCGACACCGTCACCTTCACCGCCGCGGTCGCCCGTACCACCCGACACATCACCCCCATCGTCGCGGTGCGGATGGGCGAGGTGTGGCTGCCGCAGCTCGCCCGACAGTTGGCATCGCTCGACCGTCTCCTCGGCGGCCGAATGGTGGTGAACATCATCTCCAGCGACCTACCCGGCGAGACACTCGCGTCGGGACCGAGATACCGCCGGACGCTCGAGCACATGCTCGCGCTGCGCACGCTCTTGAACGGGCTTCGACTCGACATGGACGGCGAGTTCCTACAGCTGCACATCGATCCCCCGCGTGTCCGCACCGAACGGGGCACGTGCCCTCCGCTGTACTTCGGCGGGCTGTCCGACGACGCTCGAGCCGTCGCGGCCGCGGCCGCCGACGTGTACCTGATGTGGCCCGACACCATCGATGGCGTCCGCGACACGCTGGCCGACGTCCGCAAGCGTGCCGCCGACCACGCACGCGTTCTGCGTTTCGGATACCGAGTCCATGTCGTGGTGCGCGAGACCGAGCGTGAGGCGCGGGCAGCAGCCGAACACCTGGTGGCTGCGCTCGATCCCGACGTGGGCGACGCCATCCGCGCCCGATCGCTGGACAGTGGCTCTGCCGGCGTGCGGGCCCAGGCGACGCTGCGCGGCTCGGCGGACGACGACGGTTACGTCGAGCCACACCTCTGGACCGGCATCGGGAGGGCGCGGAGCGGGTGCGGTGCGGCGATCGTCGGCGATCCCCGGCAGGTCGCCGACAAGATCCTCCAGTACCGTTCGCTCGGCATCGACTCGTTCATCCTGTCGGGGTACCCCCACCTCGACGAGTGCCGCCGGTTCGCTTCGCTCGTGATGCCGCTGCTCGCGGGCGCCTAGCCTGGCCCCATGGCCGACGACCGCTTCTACTTCCGCCAACTCCTGTCGGGACGCGACTTCGCGCTCGACGATCCGATCGCCCAGCAGATGGTCAACTTCGTCTACGCCGTCGGCGACCGCGCCAAGGGCGAATGCGTCCTCATCGATCCTGCGTACGCGGTGGACGAGCTGCTCGACCTGGTCGAGGCGGATGGGATGAACGTGACGGGTGTGCTGGCCACGCACTTCCATGCCGACCACATCGGCGGCAACATGATGGGCCACCAGGTCGAGGGCGTCGCGACGCTGCTCGAGCGGTGCAGTTGCCCGGTCCACGTGCAGCGCGACGAGACCCCGTGGGTCATGCGCACCAGCGGCCTGAGTGCCGACCAGTTGGTCGAGCACGACGGCGGCGACGTGGTGATGGTGGGCGATCTCGCGATCACGCTCGTGCACACACCTGGCCACACGCCGGGCAGTCAGTGTTTCCACGTCGACGGTCGACTCGTCAGCGGCGACACGTTGTTCCTCGACGGCTGCGGCCGCACCGACTTCCCGGGCAGCGACCCTGCAGCCATGTACGACAGCCTGCAGACCCTTGCCGGCATGCCCAATGGCACCGTGGTCTACCCCGGCCATCGATACTCGCTGCCGTCGAGCGCCACCATCGACGCCATCCGCGAGCAGAACTACGTGTATCGCCCCAAGTCCAAGGAGCAGTGGCTGACCATGTTCAGCCAGTGAACGCGCCGCGAACTTGAGTTCCTGGCGAACGCGCCGCGAACGTGAGTTCCGGCACGCGTCAGGGGTGGAGGCCGAGGCGTTCGAGTTGCTCCGTGGGTGCGTCGAGCTCGGCGAGCGCCGTGCGCAGCAGATCCTGCATGCTGCGCTCGGACGCGTCGCCGACTCGGTTCTCGGCCTCGTTCGGGTCCACGTCCAGGTCGTACAGATGGTGCTTGCCCACGTTCGCCCCGCCGCTCACCCAGAACGGAAGGGCGTCGCCCGCCTGGAACGGCTGGCGGATGACCGGCGCGTTGCTGCCCGGCATTCGGTCGAGCCAGGCCCGGTCGTCGGGCTTGGGCAGTTCGATGATGCCCTTCACGTGGACCGGCATGGTGCTCCAGCGGTTGCTCCACATGCTGAGCGGGAAGTTGTCGCCTTCGGGTGCACGGGCGTACTTCCATCGACCATCGGTGACCTGCACCCAGTTGCCGAACACTCCGCCGATGGCCCACTCGCGCACGCTCGACGCCTCACCGGACAACAGCGGCACCAACGACGTGCCGTGGGTGCGATGCGAGGGGCTGACGGCGAACACGTCGGCGAGCGTCGCGTGCAGGTTGACCGCGGTGGTCAAGGCGTCGCAGGTGCCACCCCCGGGCACGCCGGGCCAGTGGATGAGCAGCGGGATGTGACCGAGCGGCTCGAACTGCGGCACCATCGGCTTCCCCCACAGGTCGACGCCACCGCGCTCCTCGCCCAGGTAATGGCCGTGGTCGGTGCACACGACGACCGCCGTGTCGTCCCACAGTCCGTGTCGGTCGAGCTCGCCCATCAGCCGCCCGAACCAGTCGTCGATCATCGACAGCTTGGCGCCGTAGTTGCCGCGGATGTGGCGCGACTCGGCCTCGGTGATCAGGCCGGTGCTGCGACCTCCAACGACGTACGGCGGCCAGATGAGTCGCTCACCCTCCCATGGCTCGTCCTCGTAGCGACCCTGCCACGGCTCGGGTGTGTCGAAGGGCTCGTGCGGGTCGAACTCGTCGATGAACAACAGCCACGGGCGATCGGCGTGGTGCTGCGCTGCCCCGGCCACCCAGTCGGCGGCAGCCTGCATGGTGCGCGGCCCGGGGTAGTCGGTCTCGTCGCGGAAGAACGTGCGGGCGCGGTCGTAGCCGCGATCCAGGTGCGGGGCGTGCTCACCGAAGCGACGACGCAGGAACCAGTCACCGCGAGATGCGGGTGCCGGCACACCGATCCAGCTGGGGTCGAGCCAGGTGCGCCACGGGTCGCCCTCGTGGCCGCGCACATAGTCCCACCCTCCGAAGTCGGTGTGGTAGTTCTCGCCACCGGTCTCGAACAGGTGCGGGTGGTCGGTGACGAGCATCGTCTGCACTCCGGCCTCGCGCAGGTCGGCGGTGATCGGTTGCTCCCAGAGTTCGATCGAACCCCACGGTCGCCACAGGAAGTCGAGCGCACCGCAGAGGATGTCGTGCCGCGCGGGCATGCACGGCAGCGAGCCGGTGACGTGGCGGGTGAAGCGGGTGGCCCGTTCGTTCGCGAAACGATCGAGGTGCGGCGTGGTGAACTCGGTGCCCCCGTAGCTGCCCAGCATGTGCCGGTTCAGCGAGTCGAGCAGTACGAGCACGACGTTGCGTGGGGTCCGGACGGTCATCCGCTCAGCTTGTCAGACGAGTGCGAACACGATCGTGAACGTCCCGGCGGTGAACAGCAGTGCCAAGACCAGGTTGCGGAAGCGTTCGCCGTGGAAGTGCTTCTTCACCGGCCAGGCGAGACCCTGCCCGATCAGCCATGCGGGCAACGCGATGGCCGAAGCGACGAGCCCGTCCTTGGTGATCTTTCCGTTCAACGCGAAGAGGGTGATGCCGACGATGTTGCTGAGCGCGAACACGGTCGAGATGGTCGCCCGGAAGGGGGCCGCCCCGAGGTGGCGGGCCTGCAGGCCGAACACGAGCGGCGGGCCGTTGGTGGACAGCGAGGTGTTCAGCACACCGGACACGAAGCCGACGGCGTAGTCGAAGTGGTTGCTGGCCGCGCTGAGGTTGATGCGCGCGATGAGCAGGATGGTCGCAATGATGACGGCGATGCCGAGCGTGAGCCGCAACGCGGTGTCGCTCACCACGTTGAGGATGAACAGTCCCAACGGCATGCCGAAGAACGCCGCCAGGGTGAGGCGTTTCGCCAACGGCCACTCGGTGTCGGCACGCAGCACGCGGGCCTGCCACGTGGTGCTGATCATGCCGAGGAGCGTGCTGACCACCACCGCCTCCTTCACCGGAAGGGCGAGCGTCATGATGGGCATCGACAGCAGGGCGAAGCCGAAGCCCGACAGCACCTGCACGAACGAGGCAACGAAGATGGCGGTGGCGACCACGATGAGTTCAGTCGCTGTCACAACCGTCGATTGTGTCACCTACGCTCCCCGGGCATGAAGCTCTTGCCGGTCGTCGACCTTCGCGACCCGGACGCAGCTGGCCGCATCGATCGAGCATGCCGCGACGTGGGCTTCTTCGCATTGCCGCTCGGTTCCTCCCTGCGGACACTGCGCGACGACCTCATCCGCACTGCGACCGAGTTCTTCGCTCTGCCCGACGCCGAGAAGACGGAGGTGTCGATGGCTGTCGGCGGTACCGCGTGGCGGGGCTGGTTCCCGCTCGGCGGCGAGTTGACCTCCGGCGTTCCCGATCGCAAGGAGGGGTACTACTTCGGGTCGGAGCTGCCATCCGACCCACGCCCGATGCACGGGCCGAACATCTGGCCGCCTCGACCGGCGGCGCTGCGTCCGCTGGTCATCGAGTGGATGATCGCCATGGAGGCCCTCGGACAGGAAGTGCTGTCGCTGATGGCCGCCGGGCTGGGTCGATCACCCGACTTCTTCGCCACCGGCCTGACCGCCGAACCCACGTCGCTGTTCCGCATCTTTCGCTACCCGCCGCACCCCGGTGGCGACACCGACACCTGGGGAGTCGGAGAACACACCGACTACGGGCTCCTCACACTGTTGGCGACCGACGGCACGCCGGGACTGGAGGTGCAGTCGCACGGTCAGTGGATTCCCGCGCCCGCCGACACCGACCTGGTGATCTGCAACCTCGGCGACATGTTGGACCGCCTCACAGGCGGCCGCTATCGCAGCACACCCCATCGGGTCCGCAATCACGAAGGTCATGACCGTTACTCGCTGCCGTTCTTCCTGGACCCGGGCTGGGACGCATCGATCGAGCCGCTCGAATTCACCGACGACTGGCAGCGGCCCCACGACGCTGCGGCGCGTTGGGATCGCGCCAATCTCGGCCATGTGGGCGGCACGTATGGCGACTGGCTGAGCACGAAGGTGACCAAGGTGTTCCCCGAACTTGCCCGCGACCTGACGCGTTCACCAGGAACTTACGTTCGCGCGAGGGTGTAGGTGCGGGCGTGTCGGTCGACGGCCGACACGACCCAGCCGTCGGCGAGGTGGGGCGCCATCTCGTCGCGAATGGCCATTCGCGACAGGAGGGCAGCGGGGTCGGATGCGGCGATCTGTTCCGGTGACACCGGTGGCACCTCGAGGACGAACGACTCGCGGAACGTCGGCCGTCGCGCGACCATCTCCCACTGCACGGTGAGCCGGTCGCTGGGCAACGAGCCGTTGATCCCGCCCAGGGGACCGTAGAGGTCGACGTGATACTGCACGCCCAGCGCGCCGAGCTTGTTCACGTTCAGATGCGCGTTCGCCAACTGCATGGGATCGAACGTCCAGCGCATTGCGTGGTAGCCGTGCCGTCCGCACCAGACGGCCTGCTCGCGCTTCATTCGCTCGCCAAGACCCAAGCCACGGTAGGCGGGATGGACCGCCATGTAGTGCGAGTGCAACACGCCCTGTTCCCGGGTGGGGAAGGCGAATGCGGTGGCAACCACCTCGCCATCGTCGAACGCGGCCAGCGCCAACCCACCTTCGCCCACCACCGCCGCGAGGACGTTCACCGACACGCGCTCGTCGTCGCCACCCCAGATGAACTCCTCGAACACCGGCATGACCGACAACTCGCTCGCAGTCGTGAGCACGCGGTACTGCAATGCGTCGAGGTCGCGGGTCACCGCACCACGTCCACCGATTCCGTCACCTCGTCGAGGAACGCGCGGTCGAGGGTGACGCCGATGCCTGGCCCTTCGGGCACGGGCATGACGCCGTTCGTGGCTTCGAGCGCCTGCTCGACGATGTCGCGAGCGTAGGTACGGCTGGCCGACGCGGTGTCGCCGGGGAACACGAAGCCGGGCATCGTGGCGATGTGAATGTTGTGGGCGCGGCCGATACCGGTCTCGAGCATGCCGCCACACCACATCGGCACGTTTCGAGTAACGCAGAGATCGTGGATCTCGCGCACCGACTGCAGGCCACCGACCCGACCGACCTTGACGTTGACCACCGTGCACGCGCCCAGGTCGAGTGCCGCTTCGACCCGTGCGGGCGAGGTGAGCGTCTCGTCGAGGCACAGGTCGGTGCGCAGCTCGCGCGCCAGCCGGGCATGCTCGGTGAGGTCGTCCCAGTGCAGCGGCTGCTCGATGTAGTGCAGGCCGAACTGGTCGATCTCACGAAGCACCGGAAGCATGTCGAGCGTGTAGGCCGAGTTCGCATCGACCGTGAGGTCGATGTCGGGGTGGACGGCACGCACCGCGGCGAGCAGCTCGAGGTCCCAGCCCGGCTCGATCTTCAGCTTCACCCGCCGGTAGCCCTGCTCGACGTGCGCCGTGACGCTGTCGACCGTGACGTCGATCGGGTTCATTCCCAGCGATGCGCCGACTGAAATCTCGGTGCGCTCGCCGCCGAGCAGCGTGCGCAGCGGCACGCCTTGCTGACGCGCGTAGCAATCCCACACGGCCAGCTCCAGGGCGGTCTTCGCCATTGGGTTGCCGCGCCAGCGCGCCCACCTCGCCGTCAGCTCGGACGGGTGCGCACACCCGTGGGCGAGCAGGTCGGGGCCGAAGGCGTTGCGCAGCAGGTGCAGCCCACCGGCGATGGTCTCTTCGCGGTACATCGGGAAAGGATCCATGACCCCTTCGCCGTAGCCCTCCACGCCCTCGGAACGCACCGTGACGATGGTGGCGTGCTTCTCGACCTCGGCGCCGAACGACGTCGTGAACGGCGAGCGGTATGGCAGGCGGACGACACGCAGTTCGATGGAGTCGATCTTCACGTGCTCTTCCTACCAGGTGTCGATGTTCGGTCGTTTCTTGCCACGCCGCGGGACGGCTTCCGGCACGGCGTCGAGGATGGCAGTGATCCAGCGACGGGTGTCGGCGGGGTCGATGACGTCGTCGATCTCGAAATGCGACGCGACGTTCACCGCCTTGCCGATCTCGTACATGCGGTCGACCATCGTCTGGAACGTGTGCTCGCGCTCGTCGACGTCGGCGATGGCGGCGAGCTCGTTGCGGTAGCCCAGCCGCACAGCACCCTCCAGGCCCATGCCGCCGAACTCGCCGGTGGGCCAGGCGACGCAGGCGACAGGCGCCTTCGTGCTACCGCCCATCATCGCCTGTGCACCGAGCCCGTAGCTCTTGCGCAGCACGACGCAGATCACCGGCACGGTGACGTTCGCCCCCGTGACGAACAGGCGACTGCAATGCCGCACCAGCGCGGTCTTCTCTACCTCCGGGCCGACCATCATTCCTGGGGTGTCGACGAGCGTGACGACGGGAATGTCGAACGCGTCGCACAGTTGCAGGAAGCGAGCCGCCTTGTCGGCACCGTCGCTGTCGATCGCACCGGCGAGGTGGCCGGGGTTGTTGGCGACCACACCGACCGGACGCCCCTCGACCCGAGCGAGGGCGGTGACCATGCCCAGCCCGAAATCGCGTCGCAACTCGAGCACACTGCCGGTGTCGAACAGCCCCTGGACGACGCGATGCACGTCGTAGCCGCGCTTGCGGTCCTCCGGGATGACGTGGCGCAGTTCGCGCTGGTCTGCGCACTCCCACGCTGTGGACCGTTCCGAGGCGAAGTACCCCAGGTACTGCTTGGCCGCGGCCACTGCGGCAGCTTCATCGGCAACGACGATGTCGACGACGCCATTCGCCCGCTGCACGTCGATGGGCCCGATGTCGTGCGGGTCGAACACGCCCAGCCCGCCGCCTTCGATCATGGCCGGCCCTCCCATGCCGATGTTGCTGTCGACCGTGGCGATGACCACGTCGCAGCACCCGAGGATCGCCGCGTTGCCGGCGAAGCAGTAGCCGGCGTTGATGCCGACGATGGGCACCAGACCCGACAGCTCGGCGAAGTACAGGAATGCGAGGCAGTCGAGCCCGCTGACGCCGGTCTGGTCCGTGTCACCGGGCCGACCGCCCCCGCCCTCGGTGAAGAACACGACCGGCAGCCGCATGTGCTCGGCCAGCTCGAACAGACGATCCTTCTTGTGGTGGTTCTGCGTGCCCTGCGTGCCGGCGAGCACCGTGTAGTCGTAGCTCATCGCCACGACGGACCGGCCGTCGACCTTCCCGAGCCCGCCGATCATGCCGTCAGCGGGGGTGCGGGCGATGAGATCGGCCAGCTCACGACGCCGCCGCTGCGCGGCGATGACGACAGGCCCGTACTCGACGAACGAGCCTTTGTCGACCAGGTCGGCGACGTTCTCGCGCGCCGTGCGGCGCCCGACCTTGCGACGCCGCTCGACGGCATCGGGCCGTGCGGCGTCGAGGCCCACCTCGTGGCGAGCGACCGCCTCGGCGAGGTCGGGCCGCACATGGTCGGGGTCCTCCTGCACCTCCGCAGCCACCTCTGCGACATCCACCGCTCCCGGCTCGATGCGCACGACCGCTGCACCGTCGGCGACCGTGTCGCCCACCACCACGATCAGCTCGGCCACGATGCCGTCGCACGACGCCTCGATCGCGTGGTGCATCTTCATCGACTCGATCAACATCAGCTGTTGGCCGTCGCGTACCTGCTGGCCGACGACCACGTCGACCGTGACGATGGTGCCCTGCATGGGCGCAACGACGGAGACGGGATCAGCCACGGAGGCGAACGTAGTGGAACCGTCGACGCGCCTGCGGCTCAGAGGCGGCCAGCGTCGATGACGCGCTGCACGAACGCCCGGGTGCGTTCTTCCTTCGGGTCACCGAAGATCTGCTCTGGAGGACCTTCCTCGTGGATGAGGCCCTCGTGCAGGAAGCACACCTTGGTCGACACTTCTCGGGCGAACCCCATCTCGTGCGTGGCGAGCATCATCGTCATGCCGCCCTCGGCGAGCTCGCGAACGATGCTCAACACTTCGCCGACCAGCTCGGGGTCGAGTGCGGCGGTGATCTCGTCGAGCAACAGCACCCGCGGCTCCATCGCCAACGCACGGACGATGGCGACACGCTGCTGCTGGCCGCCCGAGAGGCGATCGGGGTACTCGGTGGCCTTCTCGTGAAGGCCGATCCGGGAGAGCAGCTCCATCGCTGTCGCCTCGGACTCGTCACGACCCTTGCCGAGCACTTTGCGCGGGGCCAACGTGATGTTGTCGAGCACGGTCATGTGCGGGAACAGGTTGTAGCTCTGGAACACGATGCCGATCTCGCGGCGCACGGCGTCGACGTCGATGCCGCGGCCGTTGATCCGGTGGCTGTCGAGGCGGATGACGCCACGGCTGATGGGCTCGAGTGCGTTGATGCAGCGCAGGAGGGTGCTCTTGCCGCTGCCCGAGGCACCGATGAGCGACACCACCTGGTGCAGCTCGACGTCGAGGTTGACGCCCTTGAGCACTTCGTTGTCACCGAAGTGCTTGCGGACATCGCGGATCTCGAGGAACGCCATCGGTCAGACTCCTGCCTGGGTGCGGGCCTGTTGGCGCCGGACGAGCAGGTCGAGCCAGCGCGTGAACGGCACGGTGACGGCCAGGAACAGCACCGCGGCCATGGTGTAGCCGGCGAGCGTCCCCTTGGCGTTGTTCACGAAACGGGCGCGGCTCAGCACATCGAGGATGCCGAGGAAGCTGATCAGCGCCGTGTCCTTCTGCAGGCCGATGAAGTCGTTCAGCAGCGGTGGCATGCTGCGCCGCACTGCCTGTGGGACCACCACGTGGCGGAGCGTCTGGGTGTAGCTGAGACCCAGCGATCGTGCCGCCGCAGTCTGGCTCCAGTGCACGCTCTCGATGCCGGCGCGGTACACCTCGCTGACGTACGCGCCGTAGGTGAGGGTGAGCGCGATGATGGCGTACCACTCGGGCGACAGGTCGCCCACCAGGGGCACATTGGCCTGCGAGAGGCCGAGGCCGATGATGAAGATCGTCAACACTGCCGGGATGCCGCGAAACACGTCGACGTAGACCGTGGTGATGAACCGCACGGGCTTGCACGCATCGCCCGGCAGCAGGCGCAGGATGGCCACGACGAGTGCCCAGACCAGCACCAGTACCTCGGCGATGAGGAACACCTTGACGTTGATCCAGAAGCCCTTGAGCAGGCTTCGCCACGCCAACCCGTCGAAGATGACGTCGGGGTTGAGGTACACCTTGCGGAC
>JANOET010000379.1:0-3902 GCA_031413415.1 Acidimicrobiaceae bacterium | reverse complement strand
CCTGGGTGCATGACGAGGGCGTGAGGCGCGAGTCGGGCGGCGCGTGCGTGGGTGAGGCCGTACATCGCCGAGTACTCGTCGAGCGAGGGCAGCAGCGCGTCGTCCATTCGTTCGCGCTGCACCCGCAACAGGTACAACACGTCGAGGTCGGGCAGCAGTGAGTCCAGGTCGTGGCTGACCTCGACCGGCCATCCGTCCAGCGAAGGGGGTAGCAGCGTGGGGGGCGCGACGAGCGTGACGTGTGCGCCCAGCTTGGTGAACGCCTGCACATCGCTACGCGCGACTCGGCTGTGCTTGATGTCGCCGACGATCGCGATGTGCAGCCCGTCGAAGCCGTCACGCCGGTTCAGGTTGGTGCGGATCGTGTAGCTGTCGAGCAACGCCTGCGTCGGGTGTTGGTGCCAGCCGTCGCCAGCGTTGACGATGGCGGCGTTCGTCCAGCGCGTGATCATCTGCGGTGCGCCACTGCTCTTGTGACGGATGACGAACGCGTCGACCCCCATCGCGCTGATGGTCTCGATCGTGTCGCGCAGACTCTCACCCTTGTTCACACTGCTCGACGACACGGCGAAGTTCATCGTGTCGGCGCTCAGCCGTTTGGCGGCCGTGTCGAAACTGGTGCGGGTGCGGGTGGAATCCTCGAAGAACAGGCTGACCACGTTCTTGCCGCGGAGTGCAGGCACCTTGGGGATCGGGCGACTGCTGACCTCGACCATGTGGTCGGTGAGTTCGAGCAGGCGGTGGATGTCGTCGGCGGTGAGGTCCTCGATGGACAGCAGGTTCTTCATGCGATCGTCACCCCGTCGGCGGCAGCGCGGACGTTCTCTTCGCGTGCGGTGGGCAGGTTCTTGCCGACGTAATCGGGCCGGATCGGAAGCTCGCGGTGACCTCGATCGACGACGACCGCGAGCTGTACGGCGCGGGGTCGGCCGTACTCGTTGAGCGCCTCGAGCGCGGCCCGCACGGTGCGCCCCGTGAAGAGGACGTCGTCGGCCAGGACCACCGTCGTCCCGTCGAGCGACACCGGAATGTCGGTGACGCTGCCCGGCACGATGGGGCGCAGGCCGACGTCGTCGCGATGGAAGCTGACGTCGAGGGTGCCCACCGGAACGGCGTGGTCGGGGTCGATGCCGCGCAGCACCTCACCGAGGGCGTCGGCCACCCAGACGCCGCCCCGTTGCAGCCCGACCAACACCACCCCCTCGAGGCCGTGGTTCCGCTCGACGATCTCGTGAGCGATGCGGGTGAGTGCCCGACGCACGTCGTCGGCACTGAGCACGGTGCGATGGGCCATGGCGGCACTTCCTTCCACGTATGGGCCTCACAGGACCCATTTCACGTTCGGCCACGATGCTACTCAAACAGCGCTCGTCGTGCGACGAGATGAATTCGCCTGACATCGACAGATGTTGGTTCCGAGGTCACTGCGTCGTCAGCGCCACGTCATGTCGTCCCGTCACTCTGTTCGCAGGCGCGGCCACGGTCCGTGCAATTCATCGCAGAGGCAGGCACAGTGCACCACGGACGCGTCGACGGCCACGGCCAGTTCATTCGCAACGGATGGAGGAAGGTGCTGGCAGCACTCGTCGGGGTCGCGGTCCTGGCCGTCGTCGCGATCCCGGGTGGCTCAGCGTCTGCCGCGCTCGCACCGAACGCCCCGCCCGCGGGCGCCGCGACCATGGTGCCCTCGTCGGGCACGACGTCGTTCCGCATCCAGCTCCCGGCGGGTGCCGCCTGTCCGGGCGACTCGGCGAGCGGTGGATACCGCTGGCAGACCTTTCTCGCCGCGGCCGCACTCGACGTGACGCAGGTGACCTACCTCGCCGGCATCCCCAGCGCCCCCGGTGGCGCTCAGATCGACGTCCTCTACACGTCCGGGAACCCGGTCTCGGAGATGAGCACGGCGCTCACGACCGGCGCCATCGTCGGGCTGCCCACCTCGTTCGAGTTCACCGTGTTCCCCGCCAACTACCTCGCCGCCGGTACTTACCGACTCGGTGTGGCGTGCACGTTGAACGGTTCGGTCGAGCGGTACTGGGCGACGACGCTGCAGCTCGGCCTCGACGGCGGCGGGCTCGTGAACAGCTTCAGCCCGTTCAACGCGCCGACGGCCTCGCCGACGGTCGTCGCGCCTCTCGGTGTGGGTGTGAGCGGCAGGATCAGCGGCTCGATCACGCCGGTGGTGACGACCCCGGCGATCACGTCGTACACCGTCACTGCGAGGACGACCGCCGGCGCCGCCGTCTCGGTACAGGTCGTTCCGCCGGCCACCACCTTCACGATCTCGGGCCTGCAGAACCGCGTCGCTTACGACGTCACCGCCACGGCGACGAACGCCGCCGGTACCTCGCCGGCCTCGGCGGCGGTCAGGGCGACGCCCTACATCGCCGGCCCTGCGCCGGCACAGCTCGCCGCTGGCGGCGCTCACTCGTGTGCGCTCGTGGTCGGCGGCACCGTCCGATGCTGGGGTCTGAACACGAGTGGTCAGCTCGGCAACGGCAAGGTCGTGTCGTCCGCAACGCCGGTGGTCGCCAGTGGGCTCACCGGCGTCACCCAGGTGGCTGCGGGCGATCGTTTCTCCTGCGCCGTCGCGGCGGCGCGGGTGAAGTGTTGGGGACTCAACAGCAACGGTCAGCTGGGTAACGGCAGCGTGACCGGCAAGCTCGTCCCCACTGCGGTCATGGCGAGCGCCACCGCAGCGCTCACCGGTGTGTCCAAGGTGTCGGCAGGTGTCGCGTTCGCGTGCGCGGTGAACAGCCCCGGAGTGAACGGCACGGTGCGGTGCTGGGGAGCCAACGCGAGTGGCCAGCTCGGTGACGGCACCGTGACCCAACGAACCCGCCCGGTCGTCGTCAAGGCGAACGCCACGGCGGGCCTCAAGGGTGTCGCCGCCGTGGCCGCCGGCGGTGCGTCGGCCTGCGTGCTGATGGCCAACGGCGCCGTGCGCTGCTGGGGTCTGAACTCCTCGGGTCAGCTCGGCAACAACACGGTCACCTCGTCTCGGTTCCCTGTGCCCGTGTCCGGCATCGACGGCGTGAAGGCCAAGGCCACGTCGATCTCGGTCGGCGCGAACTTCGCCTGCGCCCGCATCTCGAACGGAACCGTTCGATGCTGGGGCAACAACGCGTCGGGTCAGCTCGGCAACAACACGGCGACGTCCAGCAGGGTTCCGGTGGCGGTGAAGACCTCTGCGACTGCGGCGCTCACCGGGGCCACCACGGTGGTCGCCGGAGCCGCGCACGTGTGCGTCGTTCGCGGAGCGGGCACCGCCGCTCGAGTCCTGTGCTGGGGCAACAACGCCAACGGTCAGCTCGGGGTCGGGTCGCTGGTCAGCCGTCGCGTGGCCGCATTGCTCGGAAGCACCTCGTTGAACGGTGTGAAGAGCTTGGCGCTCGGTGGCGCCCACACGCTCGCCGTCGTGCCGAGCACGGTGCGAACCCCGAACGACGCTGCAGGGTGGGGACGGAACGCCAACGGCCAACTGGGCGTCAGCGGCACCCCGAAGTCCAGCCCGATCATCGTCTCGTCGCTCTAGCGCGGCGGCTTGAATGGGGCGGATGCCTCGTTTGTTCGTCGCGGTCTGGCCGCCCCAGGAGGTGGTCGAGGAGTTGACGGCGCTGCCGCGCAAGGACCAGCGCGGTGTGCGGTTCGTTCCACCCGAGAACTGGCACGTCACCCTGCGGTTCCTCGGTGAGGCCGATCCCGACGTCGTCGTCGCGGCACTCGACGGGGTCGTCCTGCCCGCAGCGGTCGTGCGTCTCGGCCCGGGTGTCGACGTCATGTCGGATCGGGCGCTCGTGCTCCCGGTCGACGGTGTCGACCCGCTCGCCGGGACCCGCCCCGCGGGCCCGGCGCCGCGCGGGCACCAGGGCCCGCCCCGGGTGCGGGGGCCGGGCACGCGC
>JANOET010000378.1:0-1788 GCA_031413415.1 Acidimicrobiaceae bacterium | reverse complement strand
GACGAGCCGTGGGTGCAGCACACCGTCGGGCAACTGGTCCGCCGGCAGGTCGGTGGGCCCGAAGCAGAGGATGTCGGTGACGGCGATGGGGTGATGGGCGGCGCCCATCACGTCGCGGATGACGCCGCCGACACCAGTGTTTGCACCCCCGAAGGGCTCGATCGCCGACGGGTGGTTGTGCGTCTCGGCCTTCACGGCGAGCGTGACACCGGGGGAGTAGCGGACGATGCCGGCGTTGCCGACGAACGAGCTGACCACGAAGGGGGCGTCGATGCGGTCGGTGCAGTCGCGCAACTGCTTCAGGAGCGGCGTGACCTCGCGGCCGTCCGTTCCGTCGGCGTTGCGGGCGGTGATGCGCGCCCGAAACGTCTTGTGGCTGCAGTGCTCGCTCCACGTCTGGGCCAGCGTCTCGAGTTCGACGTCGGTGGGCTCGCGACCGACGCCACGCGAGTACTCGGCGATCGCCTGCAGCTCGGCGAGGTCGAGGCTGAGGCCCCGCTCGCGGCTGAGCGCGAGCAGTTCGTCGTCGGACAGTGTGGTGACGGTGACATGGTCGACCGTGCGGTCGGCGGTGGCGTGTGCATCGATGAAATGGGGCTCGATGGGAGCGGGGTCCCAGCGCTCGATGACCTGGTTGGCCAGCAGTCGCCGGGCGATGGCCTGCCGCTCGGCGGCGGTCAGGTCGCCAGCGATGCCGTAGTGCTTGCCAGTGGCGACGGCGACAATGGGCAGACCGACGGTCTGCATGGCGAGTTGGATGGCATTGGCCGCAGGGTCGGTGACGCCGGGCAGCAACGCTGTCTCGATGCCGCCGGTGGGCACGTCCCACGTACCGCTCTGCAGCAGCGGGTCGACCAGGACGGCTTCGAGCTCGGCGAGGTGGTCGTGCGGCAGGTCGTCGGCGAAGAACACCACGTCAGCGACATCGATGTCGGTGACGGCGGTGAGGCCGAGGGCGTGTGCATCGGCCACGAGGCCGGCAGATCGCGGGTCGGCTCCCTTGCTGCGAATCGTCAATCGCACACCGGATGCCACCGCGAGGAAGCTAGGCGCGACCCCCACAGAACCCATCCCCGCGCGAACAAAATGTAAGCCCGATCGCCGGTTGATCCGCGGCCGGAAGCGTCATCGCCGGCAGTGATCGTCGCGCGCTCAGTATCGCTGAAACCTATATGGAACATGGGTTTGCGAGTTGACCACACGATCGAACACATGTACGATTCAGGGTATGGGAGTGCTAGACGATCACGCCGACCACTTCCGGTTTCAATCGGCGCCGTCGCCTTGATTCTTGCGCTCGCCGGGGTGCTTGCAACGAGTTCCATCGCACGCACTCAAAAGCCGGCGCTCCACGCCAAGACCTGGCTGGCGATCACCGGAAAGCCGCTGGCCGCGACTGCCGGGGCGCGGATGTTCGAGCGGGGGGGAAACGCGGTCGATGCCGCGTGCGCGATGCTCGCGGCGACGTGCACTATGTGGGACACGCTCGGTTGGGGTGGCGAAACGCAGGCCCTCGTCTTCAATCCCAAAACGGGAAAGGTCGTCGGTGTCAACGCGCTCGGAGTCGCCCCCACGGGCGCGACGGAGGAGTTCTTTCGCTCCAAAGGATTGTCCTACCCGCCCGAGTACGGCCCCCTCGCGGCGGTGACTCCGGGCACGCCGGGCGGCCTGTTCACGATGCTGGCGGAGTGGGGAAAGCTGCCCCTCGCCGAGGTGCTCGCTCCGGCTATCGAGTTGGCGGACGGCTATCCGATCGAAACGGAACTCGTCGGAGTCATCGCGCGCGAG